>NZ_CAACVB010000242.1 GCF_900659635.1 Actinomadura roseirufa
GGGCTCGTCGGCCGGGGCGGGGGTCTCCGCGGGGGCCTGCCGCTCGGCCTGTTCCGGGGCGGGCTCGGGCTCGGCCGGCGAGCCGCCGGGCGGGACGATCACCGCGATGGGGGCGCCGATCGCCGCGGACTCGCCCTCGGCGACCAGGATCCGGTCGAGCACGCCGGCCTCGTACGCCTCGTACTCCATGACCGCCTTGTCGGTCTCGATGTCGACGATGACGTCGCCGACCTCGACCTCGTCTCCCGGCTTCTTCTGCCAGGAGCTGATGACGCCCTCCTCCATGGTGTCGGAGAGCCGGGGCATGAGGATCTCGGTCACGGGGTGGTCTCCAGGACGGGACGGCCGGTCGCGCGCAGCGTCGCGCGGACGGCGGTGAGCAGGGAGTCGGCGGACGGCAGCGCCGCCGTCTCCAGGGACTTGGCGTAGGGGAGCGGCACCTCCGCCATCGCGACGCGCCGCACCGGGGCGTCCAGCCAGTCGAAGGCGCCCTCCTGGATCGTCGCGGCGATCTCGGCGCCGATCCCGTAGGTGAGCCAGTCGTCCTCGGCGACGACGGCGCAGCCGGTCCGGCGGACCGACTCCACGATCGTCTCGCGGTCCAGCGGGCGCAGGCTGCGCAGGTCGACGACCTCGGCGGACACGCCCTCGGCGGCGAGGGTCTCGGCGACCTCGGCGGCGACCCGCGCCATCCGCGAGTAGCCGATGATCGTGATGTCGGTGCCGGGCCGGGTGACCGCGGCCCGGCCGATCTCGGCGGGCTCGATCTCCTCGACCGGGGCGGGCAGCGGGCCCTTGGTGTTGTAGAGGGCGAGGTTCTCCAGGAACAGCACCGGGTCGTCGTCGCGGATCGCGGCCTTGAGCATCGCCGACGCCTCCGCCGGCGTGCTCGGCGCGAGGACCTTCAGCCCGGGGACGAACGAGTAGAACAGCTCGACGTTCTGCGAGTGCGTCGCGCCGAGCTGCTGCCCGCCGCCGCCCGGGGTGCGGATCACCATCGGCACGCTGGCCTGGCCGCCGAACATCCCGTAGATCTTCGCCGCGTGGTTGACGATCTGGTCCAGCGCCAGCAGCGAGAAGTTGATCGTCATGATCTCCACGACGGGCCGCAGGCCCAGCATCGCGGCGCCGATGGCGGCGCCGACGAAGCCCTCCTCGGCGATCGGGGTGTCGCGCACGCGGCGCGGCCCGAACTCCTTCAGCAGCCCCTCGGTGATCTTGTAGGACCCCTCGAAGAGCCCGATCTCCTCGCCCATGAGGAAGACGTTCTCGTCCCGCAGCATCTCGGCGCGCAGCGTGTCCCGGAGGGCCTGGCGGTAGGTGACGTTCGCCGCGCTCGGCTGGTCAGGCATGGGTCGGCTCCTCAGGAACGGAAGACGGGGTCGGCGGGCAGGCGGCGCAGCTCGCCCGGGACGGGCGTCGCGTAGGTGTAGTCGAACAGCGTGGAGACCTCGGGCGCCGGGCTGGCGTCGGCGAACGCGGCGGCCGCGTCGACCTCGGCGGTCACCTCGGCGTCGAGGCGGTCCCGCTCGTCGTGCGAGAGGATCCCGGCCTCCTCCAGCTCCAGCGCCATGCGGGCCAGGGGGTCGGCGGCCTTGAGGCCCTCCTTCTCCTCCTTGGACCGGTAGCGGGCCGGGTCGACGACCGAGTGGCCCTTGAGCCGGGGGCTGAGGGTCTCCAGCAGGTACGGCCGGCTCTCGGCGCGGGCGCGCTCGACCGCGGTCCGGGCGGCGTCGCGGACGGCCAGGACGTCGGTGCCGTCCACCCGGGCGCTCTCCATCCGGTACGCGGCGCCGCGCCGGTACAGCTCGGGCTCGGCCGCGGAGTTCTCGACGGTGGTGCCCATCCCGAGGCCGTTGTTGATCACGACGAAGACGACGGGCAGGTCCCAGAGCCCGGCGATGTTCAGCGACTCGTGGAAGGCCCCGATCGCGGTCGTGCCGTCGCCCATGTGGCACATCACGACCTCGTCGCCGCCCTTGTAGGAGACGGCGAGCGCGGCGCCGGCCGCCAGCGGGACCTGCCCGCCGACGATGCCGTAGCCGCCGAGCAGCCGCGCCTCGGCGTCGAACAGGTGCATCGACCCGCCCCAGCCCTTGGACACCCCGGTGGAGCGCCCGTACAGCTCGGCCATGACCCGGTCCGCGCCGATGCCCTTGGCCAGGGCGTACCCGTGCTCGCGGTAGTTGGTGAACAGGTAGTCGGCGGGGCGCAGGGCCGCCATCAGGCCGACGACCGTCGCCTCCTCGCCGAGGTTCAGGTGGCAGTACCCGCCGATCTTGGCCTCGGTGTACGCGCGCGCGGCGCGCTCCTCGAACCTGCGGATCAGCAGCATCTGCCGGTAGTAGCCGATCAGCGTCCCGGCGTCGGCCGACGGCGCGGCCTTCGGCCGGGCGGCGCCGTTCCCGCGCGTGCGCCGGGCGCGGGCGGGGGCGGCCTGGGTGGTCTCAGCCATCGGCGACCTTCCTCTGTCCAGGATGACGCCGTAGGATCGCCACGGCGCTCACCGATCATCATTGATCAATGATCGATCATATTCTACCCAGTCAAGACCCCTGACCGGCGGCCGTCTACCATTGACTCCCGTGAACGCGCCCATCCCCGCCCAGTTGCTCCGCACGGGGCTCGCCGACCAGATCCGCGAGTTCATCGTGGACGGCATCAGCGCCGGCCGCTGGGAGCCGGGCGAGCGCCTGGTCGAGCGCCGCATCGCCACCGAGCTCGGCGTCAGCCAGGGCCCGGTCCGCGAGGCGCTGCGCCAGCTCGAGGCGCAGCGGCTGGTCGAGACGCTGCCCAACCGGGGCGCCCGCGTCCGCGCCTTCACCGAGCAGGACCTGGCCGAGATCTTCCCCGTCCGCGCGGGGCTGGAGCGGACCGCGGCGGAGCTGGCCCTGCCGCACGCGGCCAGTTGCCTGGACGCCCTGGAGGAGCACAACCGGCGGCTCGGCGAGGCCGTCCGGGAGGGCGACCTGCACGAGCAGATGCGGCTCAGCATCGCCTTCCACCGCGCGATCGTGGAGGCGGCCGGCAACCGGCTGCTCGTCTCGGTCTGGGAGGGCCTCGGCATCGAGCTGTGGACGACCCTGTCCCTGCGCCTGCACCACACCGAGATCTACTCCAAGTCCGCCGAGCACGCCGAGCTGATCGAGGCGTTCCGCCGCCGCGACCCCGAGGCGCCGCGGATGCTCCACCAGCACGTCATGAACTACGCCCCCGGCGCCGCGCACTGATCTCGCGCCCCGATCCCGGTCCGGCGGTCGCCGCGGGCCGGGACTCCTGCCGGGCGCCGCGCTTACGCTTGGCCGGACGCCGACTCCCCGAAGGGAGCAGCCATGACCGACCCGGCCGCCGTGGGCACCGGCCCGGCCGAGGCCGCCGCCCCCCGCCGCGGTGCCCTGACCGGCCCCATGTTCCTCATGGCCACCAGCGCCATCGGCCCCGGCTTCATCACCCAGACCACGCTGTTCACCGCCCGGCTCGGCGCCGCGTTCGCCTTCGCCATCGTGGTGTCGGTCGTGGTCGACGTCGCGATCCAGCTCAACGTGTGGCGCGTGGTCGGTGTCTCCGGCAGGCGCGCCCAGGACCTCGGGAACGCGGTGCTGCCCGGCGGGGGCTACGCGCTGGCCGCGCTCGACCTGTTCGGCGGGCTGGTGTTCAACATCGGCAACGTCGCCGGCACGGCGCTCGGCCTGAACGCCCTCCTCGGCCTGGACGTCAAGGCCGGCGGCGTGCTGTCGGCGCTGGTCGCGGTCGCGATCTTCCTGATCCGGCGGGCCGGCGCGGTGATGGACCGGATCGTGATCGTGCTCGGCGTGGTCATGATCCTCATGACCCTGTACGTGGCGGCGGTGTCCGGGCCGCCGCTCGGCGCCGCGCTGCGCGAGAGCGTCGCGCCCGGCGAGGTGGACTTCCTGGTCATCACCACGCTGATCGGCGGCACGGTCGGCGGCTACATCACCTACGCCGGCGCGCACCGGATGATCGAGTCCGGGGTCGGCGGGCCCGGCGACGTCCGCGAGATCACCCGCGGCGCGGTCACCGGCGTCCTGGTCACCGGGCTGATGCGGGTGCTGCTGTTCCTCGCGGTGCTCGGCGTCGTCGCGGGCGGCGTCCACCTGGCCGAGGCGAACCCGGCCCCCTCGGCGTTCGAGCACGCGGCGGGCGAGACCGGCCTCCGCGCGTTCGGGCTGATCATGTGGTCGGCGGCGATCACCTCGGTGATCGGCGCGTCCTACACCTCGGTGTCGTTCCTCGTCTCGTTCTCGCCCTGGGTGGAGCGCCACCGCGACCGGCTGGTGGTCGCCTTCATCGCGGTGTCCACGGCGCTCTACCTGGCGATCGGCGCGGGGCCGGCGAAGCTGCTCGTCCTCGCGGGCGCGCTGAACGGGCTGATCCTGCCGTTCGGCCTCGGGCTGCTGCTGTGGGTGGCGGCGCGCCGCCGCGACCTGCTCGGCGGCCACCGGTACCCGGCGTGGCTGCTCGCCCTCGGCGTCGCGGCCTGGCTGCTGGCGTTGTACTTCGGCTGGCACGCGCTGTCCGGCCTCGACGACCTCTGGGGGTGAGCGGGCCGCGCCGAACCCGCCGGACGGCGCCGCCCCGCCGGTGACCTGCGGGTTCGCCCGTTCCGACCCGGAAATGAAGTTCGTTTCGTTTCATGGGAACCCTGGGGAGGGGCTCCCCGTTGTCGAAAGCGAGGGCCACTGGCTTCAGTCCAGGACCTCGGGCGTCCGGGGAACGCGGTGCTCGGCGTGGGGGTGTCGGGCACCGCGGACCCGGACGTGCACGGGCTCGCCGCGGCCGTCCGCGGCGCGCCGTCCCGTGCGCTCCACCGTGCCGACCTCCGGCAGGAGACCGGATGACCGACCCCGCCGACCCGGCCGCGCTGTCGCCCGGCCAGGCCAGGGAGCTGTTCCGCGGCGGGCTCCGGGTGCCCACCGCGGGCTGGTGCGCGGGCTGGACGCAGGCGAACCTCATCGCCGTCCCCCGCGACCAGGCGTACGATCTGCTGCTGTTCGCCCAGCGCAATCCCCAGCCGTGCCCCGTCCTCGACGTGACGGAGCCCGGCGAGGCGTCGGCGTCGCTGTTCTCCGGTGACCTGCGCACCGACCTGCCCGGCTACGTCGTCTACGAGGACGGCCGTCCGGTCGCCGAGACCACCGACGTGACCGCGTACTGGCGCGACGACCTCGTCTGCTTCCTGATCGGGTGCAGCTTCACCTTCGAGGGGGCGCTGCGCGAGGCGGGCGTCCCTGTCCGGCACATCGAGCAGAACCGCAATGTCCCCATGTACCGGACGAACCGGATGTGCCGCCCCGCGGGGGTGTTCGGAGGCCCGCTCGTGGTGTCGATGCGCCCGGTGCCCGCCGGGCGGGTCGCCGACGCGGTCCGGGTGACGTCCCGCTACCCGGCCGTGCACGGCGCGCCCGTGCACATCGGCGATCCCCGGGGACTGGGCATCGCCGACCTCGGCGCGCCCGACTTCGGCGACCCGGTCGACGTCCGGGCGGGCGACATCCCCGTCTTCTGGGCCTGCGGGGTGACGCCGCAGGCCGCCGTGACCGCCGCCCGGCCGGCGCTCGCCATCGGGCACGCCCCCGGCCACATGGCGATCACCGACGTGCGCGACCGCGCCCACGCCGCGCCCTGAATCGGGCTTCACCTCACTTCACCTGCGGTTCTGCGAGAGAATCCGGCCATGCTCGCCTTGGGAACGGCAGTCGCGGTCGCCCTCTCCGGCCTGGCCGGACTGCCCGGCCTCGGCGCCGACGCGGACGTGCTGGTCGCCTACGAGCGGACCGGCGGATTCGCGGGGGTGCACGACCACGTCACGGTGGACGAGTCCGGGGCGGCCGACACCGGGGGCGGCCGTGTCGCCCTCGCGCCGGGCGAACTCGCCGCCCTGCGCCGCGACCTCGCGCGGATCACCACCGCGGGGTCGTCCCGGGTGGGCTGCGAGGTCGTCGACCACTTCACCTACACGCTCACCTACCGGGGACGCCGCTCCACCCGCTGCAGGCTGCCGTCCGACTGGCGTCCCGCGGTCGTCCGGCTGGACGGTCTCGCCGGGCGCGGCGCCCGCCCGCTTCCCGCGCGGCGCTAGGCGTCCCACCACAGGGCGGTGTCCGGCGGCAGTTCGACGTGGCCGCCGTCCGCCCGGACGGGCCCGCTCGCCAGCAGCGGCGACCCGGGGGCGGGGACGCGCACGGGACGTCCGGACGCGTTCACGGCGCACCCGAGCAGCCGGCCCTCCCCGCCGCTCCCGCCCTCGGCCTCCCGGACGAACAGCAGCGTGCCGGGCGGCCCGGGGAGCCAGCGCAGCCGCCCGTCGCCGAGGGCGGGGTGCTCGCGCCGGATCCGCAGGGCCTCCCGGTAGAGCGCGAGCGTCGACCCCGGGTCGGCGGACTGCGCCGCCACGGTCAGGTCGCGCCAGCCCGCGGGGATGGGGAGCCAGGGCGCGGCGCCCGCGCCGAACCCGAACGGCGGTTCGTCGCCCTCCCAGGGCAGCGGGACGCGGCACCCGTCGCGGCCCGTGCCGTCGCCCCGGAGGTGCTGCGGGTCCCGCAGGAACTCCGCGGGCAGGTCCAGCACCTCGGGCAGGCCGAGCTCCTCGCCCTGGTACACGTACGCCGAGCCGGGCAGCGCGAGCGTCAGCAGCGCCGCCGCGCGGGCCCGCCGCAGCCCGCGCTCGCCGCCGCCGTACCGGGTGACGTGCCGTTTCACGTCGTGGTTGGACAGCACCCAGGTCGCTGGGGCGCCGACGGCCTCCGCCGTGCGCAGCGACTCCTCGACGACGTCCCGCAGCGCGGACGCCTCCCACGGCGCGGTCAGGTAGTGGAAGTTGAACGCCTGGTGCAGCTCGTCCGGCCGGGTGTAGGCGGCGATGCGCTCGGGCGTCGGCGCCCACGCCTCGGCCACGCCGATGCGCTCCCCGCCGTAGGAGTCCAGCAGCCGCCGCCACGCCCGGTGGACGTCGTGCACGGCGTCCTGGTCGAAGTACGGCAGCGCCGCCGTGCCGAGCATCTCCGCCTGGCCCGCGCGGCCGACGTCCGGCAGGCCCGGCGCCTTGGCCATGCCATGCGCGACGTCCACGCGGAACCCGTCCACGCCGAGGTCGAGCCAGAACCTCAGGATCCCCTCGAACTCGGCGTGGACCTCGGCGTTCTCCCAGTTCAGGTCGGGCTGCCCGGACGCGAACAGATGCAGGTACCACTGCCCGTCCGGCAGCCGCGTCCACGCCGGCCCGCCGAACACCGACTCCCAGTCGTTCGGCGGCAGCGAGCCGTCCGGGCCGCGCCCGTCGCGGACGATGTAGCGGGCGCGCTCGGCGGAGCCGGGGGCCGCCGCCCGTGCCGCCTCGAACCAGGCGTGCCGGTCGGAGGTGTGGTTCGGCACCACGTCCACGATGACCCGCAGGCCGAGCGCGTGCGCGCCCGCGACCAGCGCGCGGACGTCGGCGATCGTGCCGAACAGCGGGTCGACGTCGCGGTGGTCGGCGACGTCGTAGCCGAAGTCGGCCATGGGGGAGACGTAGAAGGGGGTGATCCACAGCGCGTCCACGCCCAGCTCCGCCAGGTACGGCAGCCGGGACCGGACGCCGGGCAGGTCGCCGACGCCGTCGCCGCCGGAGTCGGCGAAGCTGCGGACGTACACCTGGTAGATGACGGCGTCGCGCCACCAGCGGGCGGCTCCGGCGGGGGCGGTGGAGGCGGCCTCGGCGGTCGCGGGGAGGGTGTCCTGCGTCATGATCGTCCTTCGGGTCGGGGCGGCGTCGACCGGGCGGGGTCGGTGCGGGACGCTAGCAATGGGCCCCGCTGGGGCGAACGATCCGCAGGAACCTCCATCGCCGTCGTGCTCACTTTGTCACTGTCCAGAAGTGCGGTGTCACCTTCCCGAGGCGCCCGGAAACCGGTTGGTGTCACGGTCCCGTCTGCGCCAGGCTGCGTCCGTGACCCCCCACGCGTCCCTCGACCTCGTCCGCGACCACACGGTGCTGTCCGTGGTGGTCGGCTCGCGCGCGTACGGGCTGGCGACCGAGGACAGCGACGTCGACCGGCGCGGTGTCTTCGCGGCCCCGGCGCCGCTGTACTGGCGCTTCGCCAAACCGCCCACGCACCTGGACGGCCCGCTGCCCGAGCAGTTCTCCTGGGAGTTCGAGCGCTTCTGCGAGCTGGCCCTCGCGGCGAACCCGACCGTCCTGGAGTGCCTCTGGTCGCCGCTGGTCGAGCGCGTCACGCACGTCGGGGAGGAACTGCTGGCGGTCCGGGAGGCGTTCCTTTCCCGGCACGCGCACCGCACGTTCATCCGCTACGCCGACGCCCAGTTCCGCAAATCGCAGGCCGACCTGCGCAACGTCGGCCGGCCCAGGTGGAAGCACGTCATGCATCTGCTGCGGCTGCTGGAGTGCGGCGCGCACCTGGTGAAGCACGGCGTCCCGCTCGTGGACGTCAGCGCCCGGCGCGACCGCCTGCTCGCCGTCCGCCGCGGCGAGGTCGGCTGGGACGAGATCGAGGCGTGGCGTTCGGCCGTCACCGCCGACATGGACGAGGCCCTGGACCGAAGCCCCCTGCCTGCCGACCCCGACCGGGGCCGCGTTGAGGACCTCCTCGTGTCCGTCCGCCGAAGGAGCGTGGACCAGTGAACCTGCCGGAGGGCATGCTCGCCCACCTGGACGAGAACCACCCGTACGCGCGTGGGTTCCTCACCGTGAGCGGTGCTCACCTGTACGGGTTCCCGTCCAAGGACTCCGACGTCGACATCCGGGGAGTCCACCTCATGCCCCTGGAGGATGTCGTAGGGCTGGAGACGGGTACAGAGACCGTCACTTTGACCTGGGACCATGTGGGTGTTGAGGCCGACGTCGTCACCCACGACCTCGCGAAGTTCTGTGGCCTGCTCGTGCGTCCCAACGGCTACGTCCTGGAACAGGTCGTCTCACCACTGGTCGTGGCCACGTCTCCATTGCACGCCGAACTGCTGGAGCTCGTCCCAGGTCTGGTGACGTCCAACCATGCTCACCACTACCTGGGATTCGCCCGTTCCCAATGGCAGCTCTTCGAGAAGACGGGTGAATTGAAGCCGCTGCTCTACACGTTCCGGGTACTGCTCACGGGCATTCACCTGATGCGCGCGGGCGAGGTTCAGGCGGATCTCACCCGGCTCACCGCGCACGGCCCGTCCTACCTTCCGTTCCTGGTCGAGGCCAAGCGGGCCGCCGAGCACGGTGCGCTACCGCCCGGTGCCCCCGCGGCGGACCGCCTCCGCGCCGACGTCGACGCGCTGACGGCCCGCCTGGAGGACGAGCGCTCGCGCACGTCACTGCCCGAGCGGCCGGGAGCCGGCCGTGCCCTGCACGACCTGGTCGTCCGCGCCCGCCTCGCCGGCCGCTGACCCGCCACCGGAGGTCCCCAGGCGGATCACCCGTCGCCGCCGGAGGAGGCCGGGACGGTGCCCCCGGGCGTCGGCTCGGGCGGCTCCGATCGCGTGGGGCGGACGGTCGGGAGAGGCGTCCCGGGACCGGTCAGCCGGACGAACGTGGGCCTGCCCGGCAGGTTCTGGTGGATGACGAGGCGGGTCGTGGCGCCGCCGGTGCCCGGCGTCTCGGCCCACACCGAGATCGTGCAGGCGTCGCCGACCTCGCTCAGGCGCCGGTGCGCGCAGCCGCCGGCGTCGAACGCGAAGCCGGGCACGGACCCGTCCAGCTCGACCGCGCCGATCAGCAGCGGCTCGGACCCCACACTGATCACGCGGACCCGGCGGGCGCAGTCCCGCCCGAGGCACTCCAGCTCCAGCGACTCCGGCTTCACCCGGATGGCGGGGCCGTCCGCCGAGGATCCGCCGGGCCCGCCGGCGACCCCGCCGGGAAGCGGAAGATGCGGCGACTGGTCGGTCGTGATGTCGAAGACCGCGAAGCCGCCGTAGGTGAGGCCCAGCGCCAGCAGGGTGACGAACACGCCGACGCCCACCCGCAGCGGCTGGTGCCGCCCGGCCGCGCTGATCAGCGGGGCGATCGCCGCGCCCGCGGCCGCCGCGACGAGCGCGGCCTCCGGCGAGGCGTCCAGTTTCCGCGTCACCAGCGTGCCGATGATCGAACAGCAGACCGCACCGAGGATCTCCAGCGCCACCGTGCTGGAGTGGCGCTGCCGCATGGGCTGCCGGGTCACCACCCATGGAACGTAACCCGCCCGGACGGTGCCGGGCGGGCACCGTCCGCATCCGGACGACTCCCGTCCGGAAACGGCCTCGGCAAGGTCTGGATCGCGTCCTCTGAACCTTCGGGGGCCTTCCCGCGTGTCAGTGGTGAGGGGCGGGCACGGCTCGGCTTGACCGTCCGGCCCGGAAGGGGGAGCGATGCGCGGTGCGGGCTTCGACGGCGACGGCTTCGACGGCGAGATCGCGGAGGCCGATCTGCGGACGCGGCGCGGTGTCTTCCACGCCGTCGCGTTCCGGGATCCGGTCGACGGGCACGAGCACATGGCCGTTGTGAAGGGGGACGTGCGGGGCCGCCCCGGCGTCCTCGTCCGCATGCACTCCGAATGCCTGACGGGCGACGTCCTCGGCGCCACACGGTGCGAATGCGGGGACCAGCTCGCCGCCGCCCTGGACGCGCTCGCGCGCGAGGGCAGGGGCGTCCTGGTGTACCTGCGCGGGCACGAGGGCCGGGGGATCGGCCTGGTCGCGAAGCTCCGCACCCACGTCCTCCAGGACGACCACGGGCTGGACACCGTCGACTCCGCGACCGCCATCGGACTGCCGGTGGACGTGCGGGACTACGGCCCGGCGGCGCGTGTGCTGGACCATCTCGGCGTCCGGTCGGTGCGGCTGCTGTCGAACAACCCTGCGAAGGTCCGCGCGCTGGAGGCGTACGGGGTCACCGTCACGGCCCGCGTGCCGCTGCTCGTCCCGGTCAGCGACGACAACGCCCGCTATCTGATCGCCAAGCGCGACCGGCTGGGCCACGACCTGCCGCAGCTCGACGTGGTCCCCGCGGGCGCGTCCGTGCCGCCCGGCCGCGCGGCACGGCCGGACGAGGTGCGCGGATGACGCGCGCCCGGGAGCTGGCGGCGGCGGTGGCCGCGCTGGCCGCGCTGCTGGCGGTGTGCGGCCGGGGCGGGACGCGGATCCACTCGCCCTTGCCGAACAGGGCCCACGTCCAGCCCGCGAGGACGGCGACCAGCAGGGAGGCCGCGAAC
>NZ_CAACVB010000243.1 GCF_900659635.1 Actinomadura roseirufa
CGCGCGGGCCGGGGGCGCGGCGCCGCCCGCCGGGGGCCCCGCCGCGCCGGTGTGGCGCTCCGGGCTGGCCTGGCAGGTCACGCTGTTCATGGGCCTCCAGTCGTCGCTGGCGTACGTGGTGCTCGGCTGGTTGCCGACGCTGTGCCAGGATCGCGGGATGGGCGAGGCGCCCGCCGGGTACGTGCTGGCGCTGTCGGCGGCGGTGCAGGCGCTCGGGTCGCTGGCCGTCCCGGTGATCGAACGGCGGCTCCGGGACCAGCGTCCCCTGGTCGCGCTGTCCTCGGTGTTCACCGCGGTGGGCTTCGCGGGGGTCACGTGGGCGCCGGTCGGCACGGTGTGGGGATGGACGGTCGTCCTAGGGTTCTCCCAGGGCCTCTCGTTCGCCACGGCGCTGTCGTTCATCGGACTGCGCGCCCGCGACGCGCGGATGGCGGCGCAGCTGTCGGCCATGGCGCAGGGCGTCGGCTACATCATCGCGGCGCTCGGCCCCCTCGCGATCGGCTGGCTGCGCGACGGCACCGGCGGCTGGACGGTCCCGACGGCCGGGGTGCTCGTGGTCTGCGCGGTCATGACCCTTCCCGGCCTCGCCGCGGGACGCGAACGCTTCGTCGGCGTCCCGGCCGCCGAGCCCGGCGACACCGCGCCGGCCCTGAACTGAAAGCGCCGGCCAAGTCGCCGCCCGGAAACGGCCAAATCCGGGTGTTCGCCCGGCGCATGGCGCCGGACCCGGGGGACGGGTCTACCATCGGCGCAATGCGACATCGGGGCTGAAACCTCCGGGAGGTGGACCGCATGATCGCGACGGTCATGACCGAGATGACGCCCGTGGCCAATTCGGCACCGCGGGGCGCCTACATCGGGTTGTGGATCATTCCGGTCCTGGCGACGGTGGCGCTGGTCAGCTGGCTGGCCCTCACCGTCGAGGCATCGTCCCGCCGGGTGCACCCCGACCGGCGGAACGACCAGGACAACCACCGGGGCGGTGAGCAGGGCGGCTACTACGTCTACACGCCGGGCATCTACTCCCACAGCTACGCCCCGGGCGAGACGAAGTACAACGACGACGTCCCTTAGCCGTCCCGCCGTGTGATCACTGGAAGGCTCCGGAGACGGCGCGGATGACGCCGACCGTCTCGTCCCCGCCGTGCAGGCCGACGGTGGCGAAGCGGTCGAGGGCCCGGACGTCGGCGCCCGGGGCGGCGTCGACGCCGAGGGCGCGCAGCAGCGCGACGGTGACCGGGGTCCGGGCCCGCATGGCGCCGTCGTCGATCTTGACGGCGCCGGCGCGGCCGTCGGCGTAGGCGAAGGCGTCGACGCCCTCGGCACCGCACTTGACCAGCAGCCCGGGGACGGCGTCCATGAGGCCGCGCTCCTCGCGGTCGGTGCCCGAGGTCCACTGCGGGTGGGCGCGCATGGCGTCGGCGACGCGCCGCTCGGGGGTGCCCGGGGCGGCGAGGACGAGCGCGCGGAACGCCCGGGCCACGCCGATCGTGGAGACCGCGAACAGCGGCGCGCCGCAGCCGTCGATCCCGGTCGCGACCGGCGCCTCGCCGGTGAGGTCCTCCACGGCCCGGCCGACGGCCAGTTGAAGGGGGTGGCCGGGGTCCAGGTAGGAGGCGGTGGGCCAGCCCGCGATGACGCAGGTGGCGAGCATCGCGGCGTGCTTGCCCGAGCAGTTCATCCGCGACCGTGAGGCGCCGCCGCCGGCGCGGACGAGCTCCCGGGCGACCTCGGGGTCGATCGGCCAATGGGCCGGGCAGCGCAGGTCGGCGGCACCGAGACCGGCGCCGGCGAGGATCTTCTCCGTGCCCTCGACGTGGTAGTCCTCGCCCGAGTGGCTGCCCGCGGCCAGCGCGAGCAGCTCCCCTTCGAGGTCGAGGCCCGACCGGAGCATGGCCACGGCCTGCATCGGCTTGTTGGCCGACCGGGGGAAGACCGGCTCCTCCGGCGCGCCGGCGCGGACCACGGCCGCGCCGTCGGCGCCGAGCCCGGCGGCGGCGCCGCGGTGCCGCGATTCCACGAACCCGGATCGCACGACCTCGACCAGCACCGGATTGACCATCACACGATCACCCTTCGCACTCACGACACGACAGAGTCGCCCCTGAAACACGGTCAGCGGGATTTGATACCGAGGAGCGCCCGCGCGTCCCCGGCGGGCATGGGCGGGCGTTGGGCCAGGGTGGCGGCGGTGGCGGCGCGCTCCACCAGCTCGACGTTCGCTCTCACGGGACGGCCCTTGGCGAACGTGACGGTGTCCTCCATGCCGACACGCAGATGCCCACCCGCCGACAGGGCCGCCAGAAGGACGGGAAGGGTCGTCCTTCCCACGCCGGTGGCCGACCAGGTGGCGCCTTCCGGCAGCGCCTCGACGGCGGCCACGAGCGTCCGGGCGTCTCCTGGCATGCCGCCAGGAACCCCCATCACGAGATCGCAGTGGACGTGCCCGCCATAGGGAAGTCCGTGCCTGTCCAGGAGGCGGTGCAGCGCGGCGATCTGCCCGAGGTCGAACAGCTCGAACTCTGGGACGACCTCCAGGGCCTTGGTGCGCTCGTACAGCTCCACCATGAACGACCACGGGTTCATGAAGACGTCGTCCCCGAAGTTGACCGTCCCGCAGGTGAGCGAGCACATGTCCGGCTCGGCGTCCAGGACGCGCAGCCTGTCCTCGTACGGGTCGGTGACCGCGCCTCCCGTGGACAACTGGACGATCAGTCCCGTGGTCTCCCGCAGCGCCCGCACCGTGTCCCGCAGCCGGGCCGGGTCGAGCGTGGGCCGCGCGTCGTCGTCGCGGATGTGCACGTGGACGACGGCCGCACCGGCCGCCTCGCACTCCTTGGCCGTCTGGACCAGTTCATCCAGGGTGACGGGAAGGGCAGGGACGTCCGCCTTTGCGGACTCCGCACCCGTGGGCGCCACCGTGATGAGCGTCGTTGCTCCCATAAGCGGCAGAATGCATGGTCATGCGGGCCGTAGTCCAGAGGGTGAGTCAGGCGAGCGTGTCGGTGGACGGACGCGTCGCGGGAGAGATCGAGGGTCCGGGCCTCATGGTCCTGGTGGGCGTGACCCACGACGACGACGCGGAGAAGGCCCGCAGGCTGGCGGCCAAGCTGTGGGGGCTGCGCGTCCTGGACGGCGAGAAGTCGTGCTCGGACCTGGACGCGCCGCTCCTCATCGTGAGCCAGTTCACTCTGTACGGGGACGCGCGCAAGGGCCGCCGCCCCACCTGGACGGCCGCGGCCCCGGGCCCGGTCGCCGAGCCGCTGGTCGACGCGGTGGTGGCGGAACTGCGGAAACTGGGCGCCACCGTGGAGACCGGGGTGTTCGGGGCCGACATGAAGGTCGCGCTCGTCAACGACGGCCCGATCACCGTGATCATCGACCTGTGACCCCGCGGACCGGGTGTCACAGCAGGCCGTAGACCATCCCCACCAGCGTGACGGCCGTCCCGGCGACGGCCACCAGGATGAGGCCGACGTCGGCCGGGGCGAGCCGGCCCCGGACCTCGGGGGACACGACCAGCACACCCGTGTCGCGTTTCGTGGCGCCGCCCGTCTCGGCCTGGGCGCGGCGGGCGGCGCGGGTCCGCAGCGGGTTGCGCAGGCCCACCAGGCTCCACAGGGAGTCGTTCTTGACCTGCTGGTGGCGCGGCCCGCAGGCGAACAGCCGTCCCCTGGCGCGTTCCCTGCACGAGTACCCCTGCCGCGTCATGATGCGGCACAGCGTCGGGACGAACATGAACTGGTAAAGACACCAGCCCAGCAGCCCGAGCAGCCCGACGCGCCACGAGCCGAGCGTCCACGCCGCGACGCCGACGGCGGCGAAGAGGGCCCACCAGACCAGCGCCGACTCCCGGCGCCTCCTGCGCCGCGTCCCCCGCCTGGTGCCCGTCGCCTCCGGTTTCCCCACGTTCACGACCATGAAGGAATCCACCTTCCCCGTACGGTGGCCGGACGAAAATCGCCCTTCTCCGACCACTTTCCCGCACGGTCAGGCTTTTACCCCTGCTTTACCGCTCTCCTGCTGGTTCGATCCCTCTCCAGCGGGTTCGGGCCCTCAAGCACGGGCCCTCAAGCACGTGACTTCAAGCACGTGACTTCAAGCACGGGCCTCAAGCACGGGGCGCGGAGCGGCGGCGCAGGTCGATCTGCGCGTTCGCGCCCGTCTCCGGCGACACCACGACCTCCTGCGCGGCGGCGATGCCGCCCGCCAGCAGCTCGGCGTCCACGGGCACGTTCCGCTTGACGAGCGCCAGCGCGATCGGGCCCAGCTCGTGGTGGCGCGCGGCGGAGCCGACGGCGCCGACCGTCCGCCCGCCGGGGATCTCGACAGGGTCGCCGGAGGCGGGAAGCCGGTCGACGCTGCCGTCCAGGTGCAGGAAGACGAGCCGGCGCGGCGGGCGGCCCAGGTTGTGGACGCGGGCGACGGTCTCCTGGCCCCGGTAGCAGCCCTTGTTCAGGTGGACGGCGGTGTCGACGAGGCCGACCTCGTGCGGAATCGTCCGGTGGTCGGTGTCGAGACCGAACCGGGGACGGTGCGCGGCGATCCGCAGCGCCTCGTAGGCCCAGAGCCCGGCCGGGCGCAGCCCCTCGGGGAACCCGTCCGAGCGGCGCGCGACGCGGGTGACGGTACCGGACACGTCGGGCCAGGCGAGGCGGCCGTCGCCGTCCCCCGCCGGTCCGGTGATCACGGCGTACTCGCCGGTCGCGTCGGCGACCTCGACGCGGAGCATGAACCGCATCCGGTCGAGGAACTCCACCAGCGCCGGGGCCGTGCCGGGCTCCACGTGCGCCCAGGTGACCTCGCCGTCGTCGATCAGATGGAGGTGGTGCTCAAGGTGCCCGTTCGGGCTGAGCAGCAGCGCCTCGGTCGGCGCGAAGGGCGGCAGGCCGACCAGGCTCTGGCTGAGCAGGCTGTGCAGCCAGCTCAGCCGGTCCGGCCCGGAGACCCGGACCACGCCGCGGTTGCTCCGGTCGACGAACGCCGTGCCCGCTTCCAGCGCGCGTTGCTCCTGCGACGGCTCTCCGTAGTGCGCGGCGATCTCCTGGTCGGGCGCGTCGGCTGGGACGGCTCCGGGCGACTGCAACAGCGGGCTCTCCATGAGCCCAGGTTATGCGTCCCGGCAGTCCTTGCACCGCCCGTACACCGTGAGGTGATGCACGTCGGTCGTGAAGCCGAAGTCGCGCTCCAGGAGCCCGGCCAGCCCGGCGGCGGCACCCGGGTCGACGTCCTCGACCGTGTGGCAGCCGCGGCAGACGAGGTGGATGTGCTCCGCGTCGGCCGCCAGGTGGTAGTTGGGCGGCCCGTGCCCGAGATGGGCGTGCTTGACCAGTCCGAGCTCTTCCAGCAGCTCCAGCGTCCGGTAGACGGTGGAGATGTTGACGCCGCGGGCCGTGCGCTGCACCTCGGTGCAGATCTCCTCGGGGGTGCCGTGCTCCAGGTTGGTGACGGCCTCGAGTACCAGCTGACGCTGAGGGGTGACCCGGTAGCCCTTGGACCGGAGCTCCTCCTGCCACGACTCGACCATGCTCCGAGTGTATGCCCGGCGAGATCGCCGGAAACTCGCTTGCCCCGGCCCGTAGGTCTCACATACGTTGCGGGTACGCGCGAAAGGAGGTGGTCCAAACAATGGTTGATTGTAGGACTCGCGAGGTGGCTGTCCGCTAGTCGCCGTTCCGCCTCGGGCCCCGCGGGAGCGGGGATCTTCCATGGTCGCGACGGTGACCGGCGAAACCCAGGCAGTTACCCGGTCCCCGGACCGATGGACCCGTCCTGTCCATCGCCCGCCCATGCGGGAAGGTCCGGGGATCGTTCATTTTCCGGGGGTGCCCGCTCAGCCGACCCGCTTGAGCTGCGCCGACAGGTGCGACTGGAGCGGCTGCCCGACCGCGGCCATGTCGTAGGCCCAGCCGAGGTCCTCGCCGATCAGCCCGTACAGCCGGGTGCCGCCGGTGACCTCCTTGGCCGACTCCGTCCGCGCGACCACGTCGGTCTGGAGGTCCACCCTGTTGAACGCGACGTTCCCGACGTAGATCTCGATGATCCCGGTCGGGTGCGCCAGCGTGACCTCGACGCCGTGGTCCGGACGCGGCCGCCAGTAGCCCGTCTCCGTGGCCAGCGGACGCCCGAGCGTCCCGTCCTTCTCGATCATCCAGGTGCGGCTGGCGTAGATCAGGAAGGGCTTGCCGATGTGGGTGAAGGACATCTCCTGCCCGAAGTTGAAGTCCTCGATGGTGGGGTAGCCACCGACGCCGGCGCCCTCCCACGTGCCCAGCAGGAACTTCAACGGCTCTAGGTCGGGGTGCAGCTCATGCTCCATGGGCACCGAGCGTATCGGCCGTCCGCCCCGTCCCGGACGGCCGCGGCGGGCCCGCGCGGCGCCCGTCCCCGCGCGGCCCGTCCGGCGGCCCGTGCGGCGGCCCGTCCGGCGGCACGGTCAGTGGTCGGTGACGGTCAGCAGGCGGGGACGCTGGTTGAGGCGGCGCGAGCCGATGTCGGTGCAGACGACGACGTCCTCGATCCGCGCGCCGTACAGGCCCGGCAGGTAGAGGGCCGGCTGCACGGACACGGTCATGCCGGGCTCGATGACGGTGTGGTCGTCCGGCGACAGGTACGGCGGCTCGAACTGGTCGAGGCCGACGCCGTGGCCCGTCCGGTGGGCGAGGAACGCCGCGTACCCGCTGGCCGAGACGATCTCGCGGCACACCTGGTCGAGGCCGGCGGCGGTGACGCCGGGCCGCACCGCCTCGCAGGCGGCGCTGTGCGCGGCGAGGACGACGGAGTACAGCGCCTCGAAGTCCTCGGGCGGCTCGGAGACGACGAACATCCGGGTGAGGTCGGAGCAGTAGCCCTCGTGTCGCCCCCCGATGTTGACCAGGACCGCGTCCCCGGGGTTGATGACCCGGTCGGACGGCCGGTGGTAGGGGGCGGCGGAGTTCTCCCCCGCCGCGACGGTGACGAGCGTGACCTCCTCGTGCCCGTTCTCCAGCAGCAGGATGTGCAGCCGCCGCGCCATCTCCCGCTCGGTGGCGCCGGACCAGCGCAGGTCCGCCGCCATCGCCATCACCCGGTCGGCCGCGGTCGCCGCGCGCTCCATCGCCGCGATCTCGGCGGCGGACTTGCGCATCCGCAGCGGCGCCAGGAGGGGGTCGGCCGAGGCGAACAGGGTCTGCGGGCCGAGCCGCTCCTGGATGGCGAGCAGCTCGTGCGCGGGCATCAGCGGGTCGACGGCGACCCGGGCGCCCACCGGGATGCGCGCGGCGGCCTCCGCCGCGGCACCGGAGGCGATGTGCTCGGGCGGCCCGTCCGGCGTGATGACGAGGAGGCCCCGCTCGTCGGAGCCGGTGAGGTAGCGCAGGTTCGACGAGGGGCGCAGGACGAGGACGTCGGCCCCGTGCTCGGTCAGGCGGGCCCGTACCCGCGCCAGGCGGTCGTCGTTCACTCGGCCACCGTGTCCGCCGCCGTGCCAGCGGTGTCCGCCGTGTCCGCCGCCGTGTCGTAGAGCCAGCAGGCCACCCCGCCGATCTGCGCGGGCTCCCGCGTCGAGCAGATGTCCATGGCGTGGGGACAGCGCGGGTGGAACCGGCAGCCGGACGGCGGCGCCGCCGGGTCCGGCACGTCGCCGGGCAGCTCGGCGGGCAGCGTGCCCGCGCCGTCCGGGACGGGGACGGCGCCGAGCAGCGCCCGCGTGTAGGGGTGCTTCGGGTCGGCCCAGATCTCGTCGGTGCGGCCCGTCTCGACGATCTTGCCGAGGTACATGACCGCGATCCGGTCCGCGATCATCCGGACGACCGACAGGTCGTGGCTGATGAACAGCAGCCCGGCGCCCGACTCCACGGTCAGCGTCCGCATCAGCCCGGCGACCTGCGCCTGGGCGGAGGCGTCCAGCGCCGAGATCGGCTCGTCGCCGATCAGCAGCGCCGGCCGGGCGGCCAGCGCGCGGGCGATGGCGATGCGCTGGCGCTGCCCGCCGGAGAACTCGTGCGGGTAGCGGTCGGCCATGGCGGGCGGCAGGCCGACGCGCTCCAGCAGCTCGCCGGGCGTCGGGCCGCCCTCGGCCAGGCCGTCGGCGATCTGCCGGCCGATCCGGCGGCGCGGGTTCAGCGACGCGAAGGGGTCCTGGAAGACCATCTGGATCCGGGTCAGCGCGGGGTCGCGGCGGCGCAGCCCCAGCGGGGTCACCGGGCGGCCCTCGAAGCCGATCGAGCCCCCCGACGGCCGGACGATCCCGCAGATCGCGCGGGCCAGCGTCGACTTCCCGCAGCCCGACTCGCCGACGAGGCCGACGACCTCGCCGGGCGCGACGGTGAGGTCGACGCCCGCCACCGCCCGCACCGGCGGACGGTCCGGGCTGCGGTGGTCGACCACGAGGTCGTCGACGGTCAGCAGCGGCATGTCGGGCTCCGTTCGGACGGTGGCCGGCGGCGTCATGAGGTCCCTCGCTCGGGCAGCGCGTCCAGCAGCATGCGGGTGTAGTCGTCGGCGGGCTCGCGCATGACCTGGGCGCGGTCGCCGGTCTCCACGAGCACCCCGGCCCGCATCACGCTGATCGTGTCTGCGACCGCGGACATGACGCCGAGGTCGTGGGTGACCAGCAGCACCGCGAGCCCGAGTTCGTCGCACAGGCCGCGCAGCAGCCGCAGGATCCCGGCCTGGACGGTCACGTCGAGCGCGGTGGTCGGCTCGTCGGCGATGAGGACCTGGGGATCGCAGGCCAGCGCGATCGCGATCGCGACGCGCTGGCGCATGCCGCCGGAGAATTGGTGGGGGTAGCGCTTGAGGGCGCCCTCGGCGTCCGGGATCCGGACCTTGGCCAGCAGTTCCACCGCCCGCTCGCGCGCCTGCGCCTTGTCCAGCTTCAGATGGTGGCGCATGTGGTCGGTGAGCTGCCGGCCGATGGCGATCATGGGGTGCAGGCTCGTCGAGGGGTCCTGGAAGACCATGCTGACGGCCTTGCCGCGCAGCGCGTTCATCTCCCGGGGCGGCAGCGCCAGCAGGTCGGAGCCGTCGAACAGGATCCGCCCGCCGGTCCGCGCGCCGTGCGGCAGCAGCCCGAGGACGCTCAGCCCGGTCATGGTCTTGCCGGAGCCGCTCTCGCCCGCCAGGCCGTGGATCCGGCCGGGCTCCAGCGCGAGGTCGACACCCCGGATGATCTCCCGTCCGGCCAGCTCGACGGTCAGCCTCTCGATGGTCAGCGCGGTCACAGCGCCCGCTCCTTGATCGCTCGGGCGGTGCGCGGGTCGAGCGCGTCGCGCATCGTGTCGCCGAGGAAGTTGAACGCCAGCACCACCGTGAGGATGGCGAGGCCGGGGAAGACGCCGACCCACCACTTGTCGAACACGTGGGTCGCCGAGGCGACCATCGCGCCCCACTCGGCGGTCGGCGGCTTGGCGCCGAGGCCGAGGAACGACAGCCCCGACAGCAGCAGCAGCTGCGTGCCGATGTCGAGGGTGGCCAGCACGAGGATCGGGCCGGTCACGTTCGGCAGCACGTCGACGCGCAGCGACCGCCACGACGACATGCCGAGCAGCCGCCCGCTCAGCACGAACTCCCGGGACCGGATCCCGATCACCAGCCCGCGCGCCACCCGGGCGTAGGCGGGCCAGGACACCACGAGCACGGCCAGCACCGCGTTGCGCAGGCTCGCGCCGAGCGAGGCGGCCACGGCCATCGCGAGGATGACGGTCGGGAACGCGAACACGAGGTCGGCGACCCGCATGATCGTCTCGTCGAGCCAGCGCCCGAAGTACCCGGCGCTCGCCCCGAGCAGCCCGCCGATGAGGACGGACAGCGTCACCAGCAGCAGCGTCAGCGGGATCGACAGCCGCGCGCCGTACAGGACCCGGCTCAGCACGTCCCGGCCGAGGTCGTCGGTCCCGAACCAGTGCGAGCCCGACGGCGCCTGGAGCCGCGGGAACGCCTGGCTCAGCGGGTCGTAGGGCGCCAGCAGCGGCGCGGCCACCACGACGACCAGCCAGCCGGCCGTGACGACCAGGCCGATGACGGCGAGCGGCTTGCGCCACGCCTCCGGCAGCCTGCGGATCACGCGTGCCTCACTCTCGGGTCGATGACGCCGTACAGCACGTCCACCACCAGGTTCACCACGACGTAGATCGCGCCCACCACCAGGCCGACGCCCATCACCGCGGGCAGGTCGAGGTTCGTCGCGCTCTTGTAGGCGTACTCGCCGACGCCCGGCCAGGCGTAGATCGCCTCGACCAGCACGGTGCCCGACAGCAGGCTGCCGAACGACAGCCCCGCCACCGTGATCACCGGGACGAGCGCCGAGCGCAGCGTGTACCGGAACAGGACGGCGCGTCCAGGCAGGCCCTTGGCCCGCGCGGCCCGCACGTAGTCCTGGCCGAGGACCTCCAGCACCGCCGACCGGGTGAACCGGGTGAGCAGGCCGATCGTGTAGAAGGCCAGCACCAGCGCGGGCAGCCAGAGGTGGCCGACGGCGCTGGCGAAGACGTCCCACTGGCCGGCGAGCGCCGCGTCCACGGTGTACAGGCCGGTGACGTGCGGCGGGGGCGTCATCGCCGGGGCGAGCCGGCCCGAGCCCGGCGCGATCTTGAACTTGTAGAAGAAGAGGTAGAAGG
Organism: Actinomadura roseirufa; assembly: GCF_900659635.1. Taxonomy (GTDB): domain Bacteria; phylum Actinomycetota; class Actinomycetes; order Streptosporangiales; family Streptosporangiaceae; genus Spirillospora; species Spirillospora roseirufa. The sequence continues at coordinate 10,599 of NZ_CAACVB010000243.1, forward strand.
CCAGCAGCGCCAGCCAGAACGTCGGGACGGACACGCCGCCGAGGCTGGTGATCCGCAGCAGCTGGTCGGCGAAGCGGTCCCGGCGCAGCGCCGCGATCACGCCGAACGCCACGCCCACCACCAGCGACAGCAACAGCGCCGCCCCGGCCAGCTCGAACGTGGCCGGCACGAACTCGCGCAGGTCGTCGGCGACCGCGCGGTGGCTCTGCTGCGACTCGCCGAGGTCCCCCTGGACGAGGTTGCCCATGTAGGTGGCGTACTGCTCGGGCAGCGACCGGTCCAGGCCGTGGTCCTCCCGGAACTGCTGGACGATCGCCGGGTCGCCGAGCGCCTGCTGGCCGAGGTTCGCGGCGGCCGGGTCGCCGGGGACCAGGTTGGTCAGGACGAAGGTGATCAGGGTGACGCCGACGGCGAGCAGGACGGAGACCGCCAGCCGCCGGGCCAGGAAGCGCGTCAGCGGATGCCGGGACCCTGTTCATCAGCGAGGCCACCGTCAAGAGCCACCTCACCCACATCTAC
>NZ_CAACVB010000244.1 GCF_900659635.1 Actinomadura roseirufa
AGCGACTCGAAGATCGCGTCGGTCCGGCGCACCGCGCTCAGATCGGCGGGCGGCGTGGGCGCCGGCGCGACCGGGAGCCGGTCCGGCGGCGCGGGGGCGGCGCCGGAGTGCGAAGGCCCGTCCGGCTCCGGCGCGCCGCGGCTCCGCTCCGTCAAGCGATCGACTCCTCTCTGGCCATCGCCCGAAGCCGGGCCAGAGCCCGGTGCTGCGCGACCCGTACGGCCCCCGCGGACATGCCCAGCACGTTACCGGTCTCCTCGGCGGACAGACCCGCCACGACCCGCAGCAGCACCAGCTCGCGCTGGTGGTCGGGAAGCCGTGTCAGCAGGTCGCGGGCGCGCTGGGCCTCGATGTAGCGCACCACCGTCTCCTCGGGCCCCGGCCGGTCGTCGGGGCCGTCGGGCAGGTCCTCGGTCGGGACGGCGGCGCGGACGGCGCTGCGCAGCGCATCGGCGATCTTGTGGGAGGCGATGCCGAACACGAAGGAGGCGAACGGGCGCCCCATGTCGCGGTAGCGCGGCAGCGCCGACAGGACGGCGATGCACACCTCCTGCGCGACGTCGTCGGCGATGTGGTACTGCCCCGACACGCGGCCGAGCCGGGCCCGGCAGTAGCGCACAACCATGGGCCTGACCTCGGCGATGAGGACCTCGATGGCGCCGGGGTCGCCCTGAACCGCGAGCGTCGTCAGCTCCTTGAGGTCGTCCTCGCCGGCCTTCGCCGCGCGCAGCGGCCGGACCCCGCGGCCGGTGGCGCGGGGTGGAGGGGCGGGCCCCCTCGAGGGTTCGGTAGCGCGCGCGGTCACGGTCCCGGCGTAGCATCCCTCGGTCACGTCAAGCATGATGCCCAGCGGCGCCGGGCGTGTCTCCACTGTCGGTGGCAACGGAATGGTCACAGTGCGGGGACGAGGACCGAAAATGCACGCAACGCGGTCATCCAACGCCCCAGCGTACCGTCACCCCCCTTTTTGGACGCTTCGAATAGCGGTGACCGGACTATCGGTCGGGAAACGACCCCCGTTTCCGGTGTCCCCCGCTCGCGCGTCCTGCGGGTCTCCGCCCGTCCTTCCGTGAGGGCCCCGCCGACCGGGGCGCGAACGCGCGGCGGCGTACGGCGGCCGCCGCCGGGACACGCGCTGGACGCGGCAAGGCCCCCGCCCGGAATCCGGGCGGGGGCCTTCGACGATCGCCGGGGCGGAGCGAACCGCTCGCCCCCGGCACGCCGGACGCGCCGTACGTCAGCGCGGTGCCTCGCTCAGTGCTCGCTCAGTGGCCGTGCCCGTGACCGTGGCCGTGGCCACCGGCGGCGGCCTCGTCGGCCTCCTCCGGCTTCTCGACCACGAGCGCCTCGGTGGTGAGCAGCATGCCCGCGATGGACGCGGCGTTGGTGACCGCGCTGCGGGTGACCTTCACCGGGTCGATGACGCCCTGGGCGACCAGGTCGCCGTACTCGCCGGTGGCGGCGTTGTAGCCGTGGCCCGGCTGCAGCTCCTGCACCTTGGAGACGACGACGTAGCCCTCCTGGCCGGCGTTCTCGGAGATCCAGCGCAGCGGCTCGACCAGCGCGCGGCGGACGGCCTCCGCGCCGGTGGCCTCGTCGCCGGTCAGGGCGAGGCTGTCGAAGCCCTCCTTGGCCACGTGCACCAGGGCGCTGCCGCCGCCGGACACGATGCCCTCCTCGATCGCCGCGCGGGTCGCCGAGATGGCGTCCTCCAGGCGGTGCTTCTTCTCCTTCAGCTCCACCTCGGTGGCGGCGCCGACGCGCAGCACGCAGACCCCGCCGGCCAGCTTGGCGAGCCGCTCCTGCAGCTTCTCGCGGTCCCAGTCGGAGTCGGAGTTCTCGATCTCGACCTTGATCTGGTTGATCCGCGCCGTGATCTCGTCCGCCGCGCCCTCGCCGTCGACGATGGTGGTGGCGTCCTTGGTCACGGTGATCCGGCGGGCGCGGCCGAGGTCCTCCAGGCCGATGCCGTCGAGCTTGAGGCCGATGGCCTCGCTGACGACCTGGCCGCCGGTCAGGGTGGCCATGTCGCCCAGCATCGACTTGCGGCGGTCACCGAAGCCCGGCGCCTTGACGGCGACGGAGGTGAAGGTGCCGCGGATCTTGTTGGCGACCAGCAGCGCGAGGGCCTCGCCCTCGACGTCCTCGGCCACCACGAGCAGCGGCTTCTTGGTCTGGGCGACCTTCTCCGCCAGCGGCAGGAACTCCTGCACGTTGGAGATCTTGCCGTCCACGATGAGCACGTAGGCGTCCTCCAGGACGGCCTCCATGCGCTCGGGGTCGGTGACCATGTGCGGCGACAGGTAGCCCTTGTCGAACTGGAGGCCCTCGGTGAACTCCAGCTCGAGGCCCATGGTGTGGGCCTCCTCGACGGTGATGACGCCGTCCTTGCCGACCTTCTCGAACGCCTCGGCGATCAGCTCGCCGATCTGCGCGTCCTGGGCGGAGATGGTCGCGACGTGCGCGATCTCGGCCTTCTCCTCGACCTCGCGGGCCGACTTCAGGAGCTGGTCGGACACGTACTGGGCGGCGGCGTCGATGCCCCGCTTGAGGCTGAGCGGCGAGGCGCCCGCGGCCACGTTGCGGGTGCCCTCGCGGACCAGCGCCTGCGCGAGGACGGTCGCCGTGGTGGTGCCGTCGCCCGCGATGTCGTTGGTCTTGGTCGCCACTTCCTTGGCGAGCTGGGCCCCCAGGTTCTCGTAGGGGTCCTCCAGCTCCACCTCGCGGGCGATGGTGACGCCGTCGTTGGTGATCGTCGGCGCGCCGAACTTCTTGTCGATGACGACGTTGCGGCCGCGCGGGCCGATCGTCACCTTGACGGCGTCCGCGAGAGCGTTGACGCCGCGCTCAAGAGCCCGGCGAGCGTCCTCCTCGAACTCCAGGATCTTCGCCATGCGGATACTCCTCTTTCACGCGATCCGCCCCGGCCGCCCCGCCGAAGGCGGCGCCGACCGGGGCGGGTGCATCACGTCTCGGTGATTACTTCTCGATGACCGCGAGCACGTCGCGGGCCGAGAGGACGAGGTAGTCCTCGCCGTTGTACTTGACCTCGGTGCCGCCGTACTTGCTGTAGAGCACGACCTCGCCGACCTTCACGTCGACGGGGACGCGCTCGCCCTTGTCGTCGACGCGCCCCGGGCCCACCGCCAGGACGGTGCCCTCCTGGGGCTTCTCCTTGGCGGTGTCGGGAATGACCAGGCCCGATGCGGTGGTGGTCTCGGCCTCAAGCGGCTGGACGACGATGCGGTCCTCGAGCGGCTTGAGAACAACCTTGGTGGCGGTCGTCACGATCTGACCTCCCCTTCGATTGGTCCTCGGCCGGCCTGGTGGGCCGGCCAGCACATGTGACAGAGAGGCGACCCTGGACCGGCCTGCCGTCGCGGGTGCCAGACCGACCTTGTCGCTGTGTTGGCACTCTCGCTTGGAGAGTGCCAGTCTGGAGACTATTCCGTGCCCGGTAACCCGTCAACACGGACACGGGGCGCGGAGGCGGCCCGTCCCCCGGCGCCGCCCGGAACGCTCCCGCCGCGGTCACCTCCCGATACCGTCCAGCCTATGGACATCGCGTCGTTCTCGGCCCTGCGCACCGCCGCCGGCCGGGCCGTCCTCGACGAGGCCATGGCGGCGGACGTGAGCGAGGACGCCCTGCTCACGACCGCGTCCCGGCTGCGGGAACGGCACGATCCGGGGCTGGTGGCGGCGGCGCTGACCCAGGTGCGGCTGCGCGTCCGCGCGGCGGCCAAGTTCGGTTCGGACGCCCGCCGCATGTTCTTCACCCAGGCCGGGCTCGAACAGTCGACGCGGGCGGGCGTGGCCGCGCACCGCGCGCGCCGGTTCGCCGCGCACGCGCCGTCCGGCACGACCCTGGAACTGGGGTGCGGGATCGGGGCGGACTTGGTCGCGCGCGCCCGAGCGGGTCTGGCCGGTGAGGGAGTGGAACTCGACCCCCTGACGGCGGAGGTGGCCCGTGCCAACCTGGAGGCGTTCGGGCTGCAGGACGTCGCGTCCGTCCGGGTGGGCGACGCGACCGAGCAGGACCCGGGCGGTCACGCGGCGGTCTTCGCCGATCCGGGACGGCGCACGGCGCGCGGCCGCGTCTTCGACCCCCGTTCCTACGAGCCGCCGCTCGGGACCGTCCTGGACCTGGCCGGGCGGGCGCCCGCCGGATGCGTCAAGGTCGCGCCGGGCATCCCGCACGAGGCGGTCCCGGACGGCGCCGAGGCCGAGTGGATCTCGGTGGCCGGGGACGTGAAGGAGGCCGCCCTCTGGCTGGGCGCGCTCGCCGGGGACGTCCGGCGCCGCGCCACCCTGCTGCCCTCCGGCGCGTCCGCGCCGGGCGGGTTCTCCTCCGGCGAGGGCCCGGAGGGGTGGACGCTCACGCCGGGGGACCTCGGCGACCCGGACGTCGGCCCGTGGGGCCGCTACCTCTACGAGCCCGACGGCGCGGTGATCAGGGCGCACCTGGTCGCCGAGGTCGCCGCGCTGGCGGGCGGGCGGCTGGCCGACCCCCGGATCGCCTACGTGACGTCCGACGAGCTGCGCCCGACGCCGTTCGCGGCGGTGTACGAGGTGGAGGACGTGCTGCCGTTCTCGGTCAAGCGGCTGCGGGGCGAGCTGCGGCGCCGCGAGGTGGGCGTGCTGACGGTCAAGAAGCGCGGCTCGGCGGTCGACGTCGACCGGCTGCGCCGCGACCTGGGCTTCGGCGGGCGCGGGCGCGGGTCCGGCTACGGCGGGGCGGAGCTGACGCTGGTGGTGACACGGGTGGGCCGGGACCCGGTGGCGCTGCTGACCCGCCCGGAGGCGCGGCGCTGACCCGCCGGGGCACGCGGCGCTGACCCGCCCGGAGGCGCGGCCGGGCGCTAATCGGGCCAAAGATCTTCCGCGCACCGGCAACGCCAAGCGAGGCCGCGCGACGCGCCATGCCCGAGCAAATCATCGGCGCATTCCGGCATTGCGTTGGCCAGGGATGTGAAGCGTCCGGGGCGGCCGTGCGGCGGCACGGGAATCGGCGCGCCGGGACCACGGGACGAGGAATCACCAAAACAGGTTCAGCAACCGTCCCCGGGGAGGCCGCGATTACCGTGAAAGCGGATCATTCACGACCGCCGAACCCCCCGACGACCGGCGATTTCCGAGGAACCCGCCGAGTGGGGTAACAGGCACATTCCACCGAACTCGCGATGTTCCCCGCCACCCGTAATAGCGGCGCTGTACACGCACTACAGTGGCGACTTCACGATTCATTGCCGTGCGCCATTTCGTCGCGTCGGCACACGAAGGAGCATCGGGTGGAAACGAATCACAACTTCCTGCAGACGGGGGGTCAACCGGTCTCGGATCGGATGCGGGAGTTGCTCGCCCGTGCGGCGCAGGACCATGTCTATGAACAGCGCTCACAGGGTCAGGTCCTGGACGAGATCCGCCAGCGGCTGGAGGGTATGGAGTGGCTGCTGCGCGAGGTCCGCGAGCGGGAGCTCAGCGGGCTGACCGGGCAGATCGACAGCGTTCGCGGCCAGGTCGACGACCTGTCCAGCAAGCCCCCTGAATGGGCCGAAGGGCTGGCCGAGCACATCGAGGCCATGGGCGAGCGGGTCAAGCCGGTCGCCGAGCTGCCCGCGCTGTGGGCCGACGTCGGCGTCGTCGCCGAGAACGTCGACGAGGGCCTGTCGCGCATCCAGGCCGTCCTCGACTCCGCGCACCACATCACCGAGGCCACGCAGGCGGCCTCGCAGCGCATGGAGGAGATGACCAAGCGGCTGGACAAGCTCCAGGGCAGCATGGAGGCCGCGTCCGTCCGCTTCAACCGGCTCGACAAGTCGCTGGCGGAGCTCGGCCACCGGTCCGAGCGGCTCGAACACTCGATCAACGGGGTGACGGCGCGGGTCGACCAGGCGCTCGGCGAGATGGCCGAGCGGATGGAGCAGGGTCTGGAGGCGGTCAACGGCCGGGTCGAGGGCGTCGGCGGCCGGCTGGACGGGCTGGACGGGCGGCTGGACGGGGTCGACGGCAGGCTGGAGGGCGTGTCGGGCAAGCTGGAGGGCCTGGACGGGCGGTTCGAGGGCCTGGACGGGCGCATCGACGGCGTGGGCGAGCGGATCGGGCGGCTCCCGGCCACGCTGGAGATCGCCGAGCTGCACCGGATGCTGGCCGAGCTGGCGCAGCGCCCGCCGGCCGACCACGGCGACCGGTTCGACGCGCTGGAGAAGCATCTCGCCGAGGCGGTCGACCCGCTGATCGAGGAGTTGCGCGCCCGGCCGGACCGCGACGAGGTCAAGGCGACCATGTCCCAGATCGCCGAGACGGCCTACAGCGACGTCGCCAAGCGCATGGACGAGTTCTCCCGGCGCTTCGACGACGTGCACGAGGACGTCCGCAAGCGCATCGAGGGGATCCACGAGGAGGTCGCCAAGAAGGTCGACGGCGCGTTGGAGGAGTTCACCGCGCAGGTCGACATCGTCTCCCGGCGGGTGGAGTCGGTGCACGTGGACGTCACCAAGCAGGTCGAGTCGGTGCACACGCAGGTGGCGCGGCAGGTCAACGACGTCCACGACGACTTCGGCAAGCGCATGGGCGACATCCACGAGGACGTCACGCGCCAGGTCGGCAGCATCAAGGACAACGTGGCCAAGCAGGTCGGCGGCATGCAGGAGGACGTCGCGCGCCAGGTCGGCACTGCCCAGGAGGAGTTCGCCCGCCGCGTGGACGGCGTCCAGGACGAGGTCGGCCGCCGTGCCGAGGCGGTGCAGGCCGAGTTCGGCAAGCGTTTCGCCGACGTGCAGGGCGACATCGGCCGCCGGGTCGACGGCGTCCACGACGAGGTGTCCAAGCAGGTGAACGCGGTCCACGAGGATGTGCTCAAGCGGTTGTCCACGCTGGAGGAGACGATGCTCGCCCTCGCGGAGGCGCTTCTGCGCCCCCGAAGGGACGGAGCCAAAGACTGAACGCCGCCGATAGGGACGGGTGGGGCCGCTGGGGATCCAGAAGGGCCCCATCCGCTCGGCGGATACCCGATGGAATCCGTGGCGTTTGTCCAATTAACCGGTGGGACACCCGAAATGGCTTCCTCAAAGCACGTCGATGACGTGCACTTTGTTACGTTCCGTCTTCGCAAAATCACTCCCAATACCCATCGGAATCCGTTTTCATGGAGCTCGTGACCCACGCAACGGCACCCACCCTGCTGACCGGAGCACCGCCCAGCCACGCCACCCTGCGCTGGGTCGAGGGCTGCCTGGGCCGGGGCGCCGAGGTGCGGATGGTGCGGCCCCTGGCGGGCGGCTCCGCGCACGCCAACCACGCGCTGCTGGTGGAGACCCCCTCCGGCAGCGCGCACCGGCTCGTCCTGCGCCGCTGGACCGGGCGCGACACCGGGCCCGCGCTGCCCACCCTGCCCGCCCCGCCCGACGCGGGCGCCGCCCGCCGCTGCTACGGCGACACCGAGTTCTCGCCGGAACGGGAGATCGCCGCGCTGGCGCTGCTGGCGGGCTGCCCGATCCCGACGCCGACGCTGGTCGCCGCCGACCCCGCGGGGGCCTACTGCGACGTCCCCGCGCTGCTCATCTCCCGGCTGCAGGGCCACCCGCCCCGGCCCGCGCCCGACGACCTGCCCGAGTACCTCATCCAGCTCGCCGCCGCGCTGCTGGCGGTGCACGCCTTGAACGGCGCGGCGACGATGCCGCCGTACGTGCCCTACAACCGGCTCGACGTGCGGCTGCCGCCCCGGCACGCCCTGCGCCCCGACGTCTGGGACCGCGCGTTCGAGGTCGCCGCCGGGCCGCCGCCCGAGGCGCCCGCCCGGTTCATCCACCGCGACTACCACCCCGACAACACGCTGTGGTCCTACGGGAGGCTGACCGGCGTGGTCGACTGGTCGGACGCCTCGTCCGGGCCCATCGCGATCGACATCGCGCGGATGCGGCGCGGCCTCGCGGTGCGCTACGGCCGGCCCGTCGCCGACCGGTTCCTGGCCTCGTTCGACCAGGTGTCGGGCGGCTACCCGCACGACCCGTACTGGGACGTGCGCAGCGTCCTGGACCTGCTGCCCGAGGAGGGCGGCCGCGTCCTCGACGAGGCGAAGGTCCCGCTCCTGGAGGACTACCTCGCCGCGCTCCTCGCCGAGCTGGGCGTCACCTGACCCCGGCGGCCACCGCCCGCGGCGGCCTCAGAGCCTGACCGACTCGATCGGCAGGCTGGAGTCGGCGGGCACCTCCAGGTCGGACGGGGCCAGCCCCGCGGCGACCAGCTCCGCGCCGAGCGCGGCGACCATCGCGCCGTTGTCGGTGCACAGCTTCGGCCGCGGCACCCGCAGCCGCACCCCGGCGGCCTCGCAGCGCTCGGCGGCGAGGGCCCGCAGCCGGGAGTTGGCCGCGACGCCGCCGCCGATCAGCAGGTCGCGCACGCCGTTGTCCTTGCAGACCCTGAGCGCCTTCTGGGTGAGGACGTCCACCACGGCCTCCTGGAAGGACGCGGCGACGTCCGCGACCGGGACCGGCTCGCCCGCCCGCTCCTTGGCCTCGACCCAGCGCGCCACGGCCGTCTTCAGACCGGAGAACGAGAAGTCGTAGGTGCCGTCGTTGTACTTGCCGCGGGGGAACGCGATGGCCGCCGGGTCGCCCTCGCGGGCCATCCGGTCGATCACCGGGCCGCCGGGGAAGCCGAGGTCCAGCACCCGCGCGACCTTGTCGAACGCCTCGCCGGCCGCGTCGTCGACGGTGCTGCCGAGGGAGCGGACGTCGCTCGCCACGTCGGGCACCAGCAGCAGCGAGGAGTGCCCGCCCGACACCAGCATCGCCACGCACGGCTTCGGCAGCGGGCCGTGTTCGAGCTGGTCGACGCAGACGTGCGCGGCGAGATGGTTGACGCCGTACAGCGGCTTGCCGAGCGCGAGCGCGTAGGCCTTGGCGGCGGCCACGCCGACCATCAGCGCGCCGGGCAGCCCGGGGCCGGCGGTCACCGCGAACGCGTCGACGTCGGCGAACGACACCCCCGCGTCGGCGAGGGCGCGCTCCACGGTCGGGCCCATGGCCTCCAGGTGCGCCCGGGAGGCGACCTCGGGCACCACGCCGCCGAAGCGCGCGTGCTCCTCGACGCTGGAGGCGATCGCGTCGGCGAGCAGCGTGTGCCCCCGGACGATGCCGACGCCGGTCTCGTCACAGGAGGTCTCGATGCCGAGCACCAGCGGCTCGGAGTCGCGGATCATCACATCTCCCTGCTGAAGCCCACGGGTCTGCGGGTCAGGACGCGGCGCATGACGATCGCGTCCACGTCCGCGGGCTGGTAGTAGCGGCGGCGGATGCCGACCTTGCCGAAGCCGAATCGCTCGTAGAGCCTGCGGGCCCCGTCGTTGTCGGCGCGGACCTCCAGGAACACCGCCTCGCTGGCGCGCCGGACGGCCTCGTCCACGAGCTCGGTGAGCAGCGCCGCGCCGATCCCGGAGCCGCGCCGGTCGGCGCGGACCCCGATGGTCTGCACGTCGGCCTGGCCTCCCGCGGCGGCCAGGCCCGCGTAGCCGACGATGACGCCGCCGGGCTCCTCGGCGACGACGTAGTGGCGGGTGTGGGGCTGGCCGGCGAGCTCCTCGCGGAGCATCTCCTCGCTCCAGGCGTCCTCGGGGAACAGCTGCAGCTCCAGCCGGTGGACGGCGGGCAGGTCCAGGCTGGTCATGGCCCGCAGCGTGACCTCGCTCATCGCGGGGTCACCTTCTTGCGCGGTCCGGGCTCCTTGGCGTCGGGCCTGCGCAGGTAGAGCGGCTCCGGGGGGAGCAGCTCCGGGCCGGGCAGCCCCGACAGCCGGCTGACCGCCAGCTCGGCCAGCGACGCGGCCGTGGGCAGCAGCGGCTCGGGATCGGCGCCGCCGAGGACCTCCGGGTACAGCGCCGCGCCCTCCCCGACGACGGGCAGGTCGCCGGGCGCGCCCTCGCGGACGTCTCCGGGCGGACCCACGGCGGGGCCGGAGACGCGCGATCCGAAGGTGTCGTACCGCGCCCAGTACACCTCCTTGCGGCGGGCATCCGTCGCGACGGCGAACGGCTCATCCCGCCGGGTGGCCCAGGCGATGACGTCCAGGGTGCAGAAGCCGTGCACGGGGACGCCCAGCGCCTCCCCCATGGCGCGTGCCGTGATGAGGCCGACCCGGAGGCCGGTGTAGGGGCCGGGTCCCACGCCGACGGCGATCGCGCTCAGGGTCTCGGGCGCCGCGCCGGCCTCCGCCAGCACCCGGGCGATGGACGGGGTGAGCAGCTCGGTGTGCCGGCGCCGGTCGACGGCCTCGGCCGTGCCGCGGCGCACGGCGCCCTCGCCGGGAACCCATTCGTACAGCGCCACGGTGATCGCGGCGGTCGCGGTGTCGAAAGCCAAGACCAGCACGGATTGAAAGCCTAGTGCAGGCGGGCGGCCGGGTGCGGGAGAGCACCCCGGGCGGCGGGCCGCCGAGACGGTCGCTCAGCCCTGTTCGAGGGCCTTCAGGACGGCCTTCGCGGTCTCCTCGGCGCCGCCGGTCGCCGCGGCCTCGGCCAGCGGGCCGCCGTCGTCGGACCCCGAGTAGTGGATCGTCACCAGGACGTTCACGGCGCGGACACTGGCGATGGCCTCGCCGGATCCCCGGTCCTCGTCGACGCTGTAGACCACGTAGCCCTCGTCGCCGATCCCCTCCAGGGGCGACTTCCGGATCAGTCTCCGGCCCGCCAGGAGCGACCGGCCGGACTCGTCGTCGCGGCGCTCGGAGGCGAACGCGGTGGCCGCCGCCCGTGCCGGGCTCTGGCCCGCCGTCCCGGCGACGGCGCGCAGCTCCACGCTGAGCTGGCGCCCGCGGTCACCGGTGTAGGCGCCCCAGACGCACTGGTTCTGCCGGTCGCCGGCCTGGTAGGCGTCGGCCGGGTTCCGGGCGGCGCCGGGCGCCAGACGGCCGGCGAGGGCGTCGCCGACCAGCGTGCAGGCGTCCGGGACCGCGGAGCGCTCCCCCCTGGCGGAGGGCTCGGCGGAGGGCGTGGTCTCGGCGGCGCCGCTGCCGACGATCCGGCCGGTGTCCCGCTCGCCGTCCGGGCCCGCCCCGGTCAGCAGGAGGGCCGCCGCGAGG
>NZ_CAACVB010000245.1 GCF_900659635.1 Actinomadura roseirufa
CGCCGCGCCCGTGAGCCGCGAGCGCGAGCTGCCGATCGCCGAACGCGTCCGCCGGTTCCTCGCCACCGCGTCCCCCGGCGCCGCGGAGCTGGCCGCGCACGTCGCGGTGTCCGTGCCGTCGCTGCCGGTCATGCGCCTCATCCAGCACCGCGTCCTCGGCGGCTCCGGCCCCGGGCAGCTCGCGGAGGTGCTGCTCAGCGGCCTGCTCCGCCCGGCGGGCGGCCCCCGCTACGCGTTCGTCCCCGGTGCCCGCGACGCCCTGCTCGACACGCTCGCCCGCCCCGAGGCCCTGCACACGCGCCGCGTCCTGGAGGCCGTCTCCGCCGAGATCGAACGCCGCGCGGGGACGGCCGCCGAGACCTTCCGCGCGCTCCTGCCCGAGTCCGGCGGCCCCCTCACCCTCGTCGCGGACACCGACCATTTCGCCCTGGTCACCCCGAAGACCCGCGCCCACCTCACCCCGTCCCCAGCCGCCGCCCCGGCCACCGATGCGCCCGTCCGGGTCGCTCTCGCTCCGGCCGAGGCGGCACCGTCCGAGCCGCCCCATCTCCTCGATCTCCTGGACCGCCCGGTCGACGAGCTCATCGGCGACGCGTGGGACCGTCCGCCGCACCCCACGGCCATCGGCGTGGACGAGAGCGGACAGACGGCCTGGGTCGACATCCTGCGCGGCGGCGCCGAGGACGCCTCGCCGCGCCACGGCGTCCTCGCGGGCCCCAGCGCCGAGCGCCACCGGCTGCTGCGGACGATCCTGCTCAGCCTCGCGCTCAGCCACTCGCCCCGCACGGTCAGCTTCATGTTCGCCGACCTCATGGACGGCGACGCCTTCGCGGGCTTGGAGGACCTGCCGCACATCTTCTACACCGTCCGTGGTTTCTCCACCGATGACGCGCCGCTCACCCGGCTGACCGGCGCTCTCGATGTCGAGCGGGAACGCCGAACCGCTGGCCTGCGGAACGCGGGAGTCCCGACCTGGGACCATTACCAGGCGGACCTCGCCGCCGGACGTCCCCTCGACCCGCTCCCCGCCCTGGTCGTGGCGATCGACAGCACCGTCATCCCGTTCGACGGCGAGCATCTGTCGCCCGGCGAGCTGGACGACGCTCTGGGAATCCGTTTCCTCTGCTCCCAGCAGACGACCCATCCCCCAGGACAGTGGCAGATCGTCGTTCCTCCACGGCGGCTCGGCGCGCTCGCGACCGTCACCGCGCAGGGACAGCCCGGCCCGACCCGGTTCCTCCCGGCGCACGTCCCGGAAGAGGAAGTCGCACAGCTCGTCGGCACGATGGCGGTTGGGGAAGCGGACGCGGAGACGGAAGAGATTTCCATCCCGGACCCGCCTCCCATCGGAGTAGGGCCGGATGGAGACCCGATCACGCTGGACCCGTTCGACCCGACCTTGGACATCCCCCATGGACTGGTCGTCGGTGAGACCCGGGATCGGCAGCGGGTGCTTCGCAACATCCTCGCCCACCTGGCTGCCGCCCACCCGCCCGATCGGCTCGGGATCGTCATCGCGGGCCTGGGAGAAGACCCGCTCGGCGGTGCGCTCGTGTTTCCTCACCACTCCCCGCATCGCAGAGACCTGTACGAGGAAATGCTCGGCCGCCCCGAGGGCCTCCGACGCTTCCTGGAGTTTCTGAACGACGAACTAGAGACACGGGCCGCCGACGAGGAACCGGCCCGGCGCCTCCTAATCGTCGTCGATCTGTCCCTGACGTTCCCGCCGAGCAGGCCAGACGTGGCCGAGACGCTCCTCTCACTCGCGCAGAGGGGAACGCCGCTCGGCATCCACCTGCTCGTCTCGTCCTCCATCGTGGAGGGGACGACGACCTGGGCGCGTTTCCTTCCGCTCCTCAGATGGCGCATCGTGGTGAGCCCCCTGGCACCAGGCGAACTCCAGCGCACGATGGGCCGCCCCTCCCTTTCCTTCGGCAACGGCGACCGGACCGCCTTCCTCCGCATCGGCAATGAGGCCCCTGACCACTTCACCGTGGCGCCTGTCCCCGAGGACGCCTGGAATATCAGCGCTGAGGCACTCGACCGCCTGCGCGCGTACGTCGCCCGGGTGGCCGATGCCCAGAAGATCCGCACCCTGCTCCGGCAGCTCATCGACGCGGAGGCGGAGCGCGTCGAGACCGGCCGTCCGCTCGCCCCCCGGCACATCATGTTCCAGGGGCGGACGATGCCGGAGATGCGCACCCTCGCACGCCTCTACAGCCGGATGCTGGCGAACCTCGGCGTGCTGTGGCGCGGCCATCTGACAGAGACGTCCCTGTCGAACCTGACGCGAGAGGACGCTCTTCATCACGCTTTCCGGGAGGCGCGAGGCGGCGTCTTGTTCATCGACATCGACGGAGAACCCGGGACTCCCCGCCTGTTCGCCTTCACCTCCGAGCTGGCGACCCTGATGCAGCACTACTCCGATGAACTCATCGTCGTGATGTCGGGCGACCAGACGAGACTGCATTCCGTTCTCATGGTCACGGCCAGAGATTCCTTCCGCTGGGTCCGCTTCGTGGACCTACCCGCACCACCCCGGGATTCTGCGGCGTCGCCTCCGGGACGGCGAATCCCGATCGGGGTGGACGAGGACACGGGCGACCCCGTGCTGCTGGACTTCGACAAGGACCGGCATCTGGTCATTACCGGCCCTCCCGGGTCGGGAAAGGCGCAGGTGACCCAGTTGCTCGTCCGGGAGATCGCCACTCGCATCCCGGCCGAGGAACGACTGATCTATGTACTGAACCTGGCGAATGTCCCACGTGAGTTCCTGGCAGAGGCCCAGGGCCATGAGGACGCGCGAGCGGGCCTCCGCTACGCCCGCAGTGACGCCGAGTTCGCCCTGCTCTTGACGGAGGCCGCCCAGAAGGCCCAGAGCAGGGAGTCGGCCGGCCCGGGCCCAGAGATCTACGTGGTGACCAACCTCAGGCTCCCCCTCGGGGGCGACACGCTACGGCCTCTGCTTCGGCTACTGAAGCCCGGCCTCGCGAGCGGCCTGCACCTCGTCCTTTCGCGTCAGCAGACCTCCCTCTGGGACGCGCCGGACGACGTGCTGTCCAGCATGCGCGCGCTTGCGGCGCCCGCGTTGTTCCTGGGCTTCAGCGGCGGTCAGAGAGCGGAGTCTTGGGGTGTGCCGCCGCAGATGCAGAGAGTACTCGCGCCCGGCCACGGGTTGCTGGCGTGGCCGGACCGGCGGCGGCGGGTGCGGCTCGTCACACCCTGAGCTGTTTTGTACTGACCTGTCCATAACGTGTTAGCCTGCTGCCATGGCGCGACCACGGGGGTTCCAGGAGGAGCGGGCGGTCGAGGCCGCGATGCGGGCGTTCTGGGCGGCCGGGTACGAGGCGACCTCGACGCAAGATCTGTGCGCGGCGACCGGGCTCGGCCGCAGCAGCATCTACAACACCTTCAAGAGCAAGCACGACCTGTTCGAGCGGGCCCTGACCTGGTACATGGAACAGAAGACCGGGGCTCTGCTGGAGCTGCTGGAGAGCGACCTGCCCGCACGGGAACAGTTGCGGACGGTGCTGGACTGGGCCGTCGACACCGAGACCGACGAGCCGGTCGGCTGCCTCGTCGTGAACACGATGGTGGAGATGGCGCCCCACGACCCCGGCATCGCCCGCCGCCTGGACCGTGACCGCGAGGTGCGACTCGGGGCGCTGCGGGCGGCGATCGAGGCGGGCCAGCGGGCCGGTGAGATCGACGCGACCAGGGACGCGGCGGCACTGGCGCTCTTCGTCGTCACGACGGTCAGCGGACTGCGCGTCGCGGCCAGGGGCGGCGCGGACCGGGCGACCCTCAGCATGATCGCCGATACGGCGATGACCGCGATCTGATCCGGACAGGGCGACGACCGAGCCTTCTCTCCCGCCCAAATTTTAGACTGATCAATACAAAAGGAATCGGAGAACCAGGAATGCCGAGAACCGTACGACCACCCCGGGCGCACGACGACGCGGGGCCCAGGGCCGGAGCGAGCCCTGCGAGCGGAGGTCGCGCCAGCGGGTCGTCCACCAAGATGGACAGGGCGGTCTATGTGCTGGGGTTGGCGATCTTCGCGCAGGGGACCTCGGAGCTGATGCTGGCGGGGCTGCTGCCGGAGATGGCCTCCGACCTCGGGGTGTCGGTTCCCGACGCCGGGTTGCTGATCTCGGCGTTCGCGATCGGGATGCTGGTGGGGGCACCGGTCCTGGCCGTCCTGACGTTGCGCTGGCCGCACCGGCGGGCGCTGCTGGCGTTCCTGGGGTTCTTCGCGCTGACGCACGTCGCGGGGGCGCTGACGCCCGGGTACTGGGTGCTGTTCGCGACGCGGGTGGCGGGGGCGTTCGTGTACGCGGGGTTCTGGGCGGTGGCGGCGGTGGTCGCGGTCGGCCTGGTCCCGCCCGGCGCGCGGGGGAAGGCGATGGGGATCGTCGCGGGCGGCCTGACGCTGGCGACGATCGTGGGGCTTCCGGCCGGGACGGTCATCGGCCAGCATCTCGGCTGGCGGGCGGCGTTCTGGACGGTGGCGGCGCTGTCGGCGGCGGCGATGGCCGGGGTCGCCGCGACGATCCGCGGCGGGCGCCGCGAGGGCCCGCCGCCACGGGTGCGGGACGAGCTTCGCGCGCTCGCCGGCGTGCGCGTCTGGCTGGCCTACGCCACGACGTCGCTCGCCACGGGGGCGTTGCTCGTCATCTTCAGCTACCTCGGGGCGATGCTCACGCGGACGACGGGGCTGCCGGAGCGGTGGGTCCCGGCCGTGCTGGCGCTGTACGGGATCGGGGCGCTGATCGGCATCACGGTGGGCGGCCGGACGGCGGACGCGCACGCGGGGGCGACCCTGTACGCCGGGATCGGGGGGCTGGTCGCGGTGTCGGCCGCGCTGGCGCTGACGGCGGGTTCACCCGTGCCGGTGGTGGTGCTGGTGTTCCTGCTGGGCGCGTGCGGGTTCGCCACGAACCCCGTCCTCAACACGCAGGTGTTCGCGCTGGCGGACGCGCCGACGCTGGCCGCGGCGGGGAACGTGTCGGCCTTCAACATCGGCATCACCGTGGGGCCGTGGCTCGGCGGGCTGGCGCTCGGCGCGGGCACGGGGTACGCCGCGACGGCCTGGATCGGCGCGGGCCTGGGCCTGGCCGCGCTGGGCACGGCCGCGCTCGGCCGGACGCTGACCCCGTCGTTCCGTGAGACCGGCCGGGCCGCGTAGCGACCCGGCCGTCGGCCCGTTCGGCGCTCCGCGAGGTCTCCGGATCAGAATTGGTCGATGACGACGACTCCGGTCGGACCGTAGGACTCCAAGGACTCCAGCACCTCGCTCGCCTGTCCGAGGTCCACCGTGCGGGAGACGATCCGGCCGGGGTTCAGCCGGCCGGCTTCGACCATGTTCAGCATCGTGCCGAAGCGCTGGCCCTGCATGCCGAAGGCGCCGAGGAACTCCAGCTCCTTGACCATCATGACGTCGATCGGCAGCGCGACATCGCCCTTCTCCGCGCGCGTGGTGTGCCCGAGCTGCACATGACGGCCGCGGGTGCGCAGGGACAGGACGGAGTTGCGGCAGGCGGCGGCGATGCCGACGGCGTCGATCGATACGTGCGCGCCGCCCCTGGTGAGCGTCCGCACCGCCTCGACGGGCTCGTCGCGCGTGGCGTTGACGGTGTGCACGGCGCCCAGGGCGCGCGCCTCGTCCAGCTTCTGGTCCGAGATGTCCACCGCGATCACGTTGGCGCCCGTCGCCGCGGCGATCTCCACCGCCGACAGCCCCATGCCGCCGCCGGCGCCGTACACCGTGACCCACTCCCCGCCGCGGACCCGCGCCTGGTCGACGATGCCGTGGAAGGCGGTCATGTAGCGGCAGGCCAGGCTGGCGACATCGACGAAGCCGACGGATTCCGGCACCGCGACGAGATTGACGTCGGCGAAGCGCACCATGACCAGTTCCGCGAAGGCGCCCCAGTAGGACACTCCGGGCACCAGCGACGCCACGTTGTCGCACACGTGCTGGTTGCCGCTCCGGCACATCTCGCACGACCCGTCGCCCGGGTTCATCGGGAAGATGACGCGGTCGCCCGTCGCCCAGCCCTTCACCTCGCTTCCGACCTCTTCGATGGTGCCCGCGAACTCGTGGCCGAGCACGAACGGGGGGTCGACCTCCGGTCCTCCCGTCCAGAAGTCCCCCGCCCACAGGGCCCAGTCGGTCCGGCAGATCCCGTTCGCGCCGACGCGCACGATCGCGCCGTCGGGGGGACATTCGGGGTCCGGTACTTCACGGACGACGAGGGGCTTGCCGAGCTCTTCGATGACTGCGGCGCGCATGAGCGCGACCTCCTGTCGATGTCGTCGCGGCGCCCACCGGCCCGGCGGGGCCGGCCGCACGTCCCGGCGCCTCGCGGCTGTGACACACGGCCGGCGGCCGGTCCAGGAGCCTCTGAATGTCCACCACTTCAAGCGGTGGACCAGGACGGGACGGTAGTTCCCCCGCTCCATCGATGTCAACCGCCTAGAGTGGTGGACATGAGCGATGGAGGCGGTCAGCGCGCGGCCGGGCGGCGAGCCAAGGCCGACTTCCGGTTCGACGACGCGCGATTGTGCTTCGGTCTGGCCGGCACCCTCGCCGATCGCGGCAGGTCCGAGCGTTTCGAACGGCTGGCGCGGCCGGCCGATCTCGGCCGCTGGTGCGTGGAGAGCGGCTGCACCGGTGTGGCGCCGGCCTGCACAGAGACCGACCTGGTCCGGGCGAGGGAACTGCGGGAGGCGATCCAGCGCGTGGGCGAAGCCTTGGCGGCCGGGGTTCCGCCCGGCTCCGAGGACGTCACCGTGATCAATCGCGCGGCCGCCGAATCCCCCTCGGCGCCGGAGCTCTCGGCAGACGCGACCTCGGTCCGCTGGA
The DNA here is from genome assembly GCF_900659635.1 of Actinomadura roseirufa. Classification (GTDB taxonomy): domain Bacteria; phylum Actinomycetota; class Actinomycetes; order Streptosporangiales; family Streptosporangiaceae; genus Spirillospora; species Spirillospora roseirufa. The sequence goes on from NZ_CAACVB010000245.1 coordinate 6,872, forward strand.
ACGGCGACGGGGTCGAAGCGGTGCTCTCGATGGTGGCGCGGGATCTGATCGCGCTGTGCGATTCGGAGTACCGCGGGCGCGTCCGCATCTGCGGGAACCCCGACTGCGGCGTGCCGTTCGTCGACACGTCCCGCGCGGGTGCCCGTCGCTGGTGCTCGATGAAGACCTGTGGGGCGCTCGCCAAGAAGCGGGCCTATCGAGCCAGACTGCGCGCGGACGCCACCGGCGAGTAGGGGCCCGGTCAAGGACCCCGGCCGGCTCGTCCCCGGTCCCGGCGGGCGGCGCCCCCTCGGCCGGCCCACCCCGGCCGTCCTACCGCGGACGGCGTGATGACCGGATCGGCCGCCGCGCCCGCCGAGGTCAGCGGGAGGACGGGCCGCGCTTGCGCGGAGGCTGGATCGGGACCACGGCGCGCAGGTGGGTACGGGCGCTGTCCATCATGTCGGCGAGCTGGGTGATCTGCTCGTCGGTCAGCAGGTCGAGCAGGCCGTTGCGGATCGTCTCCACATGACCCGGCGCGGTGCGCTCCAGGACCCGCTGTCCGTCCTCGGTGATGACGACCATGGACCTGCGCTCGTCGTCGGCGCTGGTCTCACGGCGCAGCAAGCCGGCCTTCTCCAGCTGGGCGACCTGGTAGCTCAGGCCGCTCCGCGAGGTGATCATCAGTTCGGCGAGCTCGGTGATGCACCGGTGCTGGGGGGCGCACTCGTTGGCCCAGTGGAGGATCTCGTACTGGACCATGGTGACCCCGCCGTCCTCCCTGAACTGCCGTTCGATCAGACGCTGGACCAGGGCGGAGGTCTCCAGGAAGCCGCTCCAGGCGCGCATCTCCCGCTCGTTCAACCAGCGCGGTTCGCTCATGGGGACGAGTCTACCGGGGGTTGCGTCGAATTCGATGCATCTGTACGGTCGCCCTTGTGCGTCGAATTCGACGCAAATCTATGGATGTCTCGACCGGAGGATCTCCCCATGAAGATCAGCATCATCGGCAAGGGCAACGTCGGCTCCGCGCTGGCCCGCCGCCTGACCGCGGTGGGGCACACGGTCACCACGGCCGGTTCCGCCACCGACGCCGGCGAGGTCGCGGCGCGGATCACCGAGGCGGAGGTCGCCGTCCTGGCGGTGCCCTTCCCCGCCGTCGCCCAGCTCGACGACACGGTCAAGAAGGCCCTGGACGGCAAGATCATCATCGATGCCACCAACCCGCTGGCGGCCGACTTCATGTCGCTGACCGTCGGGCACACCACCTCGGCGGGGGAGCAGGTCGCCGCGGCGCTGCCCGGCGCCCGGGTGGTCAAGGCGTTCAACACCGTGTTCGCCGGCACGCTGGAGACCCCCGAGCTCGGCGGCCGCAAGCTCTTCCTGCCGGTGGCCTCGGACGACGAGGACGCCAAGAAGATCGTGCTGGACCTCGGTGCGGAGCTGGGCTTCGACGCCGTCGACGCCGGTTCCCTGGCCAACGCCCGCTACCTGGAGCCGGCCGTGGAACTGCTGATCCAGCTCGCCTACGGCGTCGGGCTGGGCGGCGACATCGGCTTCACGCTGGCGCGGGCGTGACGCTCACCCCGCGGTCGGCGGGGTCCCGCTCGGCGGTCATCGGCCCGTTCGAGCGGACCCCGCTCCGCCCCTCCCGCGTCTTCGGCGCTCACGCGCTCAGCCCGGACGGCGGCGGCCGTCCCCGCTGAACCGTCCCTCCCTTCGAAGGAGCGAGTCATGCCTCTCGCCCTGCTCGCCCTCGCGATCAGTGCCTTCGGCATCGGAACCACCGAGTTCATCATCAACGGCCTGCTCCCCGACCTGGCCGCCGACTTCGACGTCAGCGTCCCGGTCGCCGGGCTGCTGGTCTCGGGATACGCGGCCGGCGTCGTCGTCGGCGCGCCCTTGCTCACGATGGCGGGGGCGCGGCTGCCCCGCAAGACCATGCTGGTCGCCCTGATGGTCCTCTTCCTCGCCGGAAACCTGCTGTCGGCGCTGGCCCCCACCTACGGGGCGCTGATGGCCGGGCGGATCATCGCGGCCTTCGCCCACGGCGCCTTCTTCGGCGTCGGCGCCGTCGTCGCGGCCGACCTGGTGGAACCGGGCAAGCGCGCCCGCGCGCTCGCCCTGATGTTCTCCGGGCTGAGCCTGTCGAACGTCCTCGGCGTGCCCGCCGGCACCGCGATCGGGCAGGCGCTCGGCTGGCGCGCCACCTTCTGGGCGGTCGTCGCCGTCGGCGTCGTCGCCCTGGCGGGGATCATCGCGCTCGTCCCCTCCAGCCCGCGCCCCCAAGGACACGGCCTCCTGCGCGAGCTGGGCGTCTTCCGGCAGGGCGGCGTGTGGCTGGCGCTGGCCATGACCGTGTTCGGATTCGCGCCGGTGTTCACCGTGATCACCTTCATCGCGCCGATGATGACCGACGTGGGCGGCTTCTCCTCGGGCGCGGTACCCGTGGTCATGGGCGTGCTCGGGGTCGGCCTGGTCGTGGGGAACCTCCTCGGCGGCCGGCTGGCCGACCGGGCGGTACTGCCCGCCGTCTACGGCTCCGTCGGCGCGCTCACCGTGCTGTCGGCCCTGGTCGCCGTCGTGGCGGGCAACCAGGCGGCGTTCATCGTCACGATCGTGCTGTTCGGGGTCGCCGCCTTCGCGACGATCCCGCCGCTGCAGACCTGGGTGCTGGACAGCGCGTCGCAGGCCCCCGCCCTGGCCTCGGCGGCCAACATCGGCGCCTTCAACCTCGCCAACGCGCTCGGCTCCCTGCTCGCCGGTTTCACGGTCGACGCGGGGTTCGGATACGCCGCCCCAGCCTGGGCCGGAGCCCTGCTGGGCGTGGCCGGCCTAGCCGTGACCGCCGTCGTGAGCCTGCACGTCCGCCGCCAAGCCCTGGCAGCGACGTAGCGCGAGGGTTCCGCGCCCCACCACGGTGGACGCCAGGGACGCGGCCTCCTCGATAACGGTGCTCAGCCGGAACGCGAGCGCGCGACCTGACCGGCGGGGCGAAGCCGAAGGCGAGCCCCGCCGGGAAGATCGCGAAGCGATTCGCGCTCGCACAAGCACGGTCACGAAGCGAGCCTTAGCGAGCGAAGTGGGCCGGGATTGCAGCCCATAGGGCCCGTCTGCCGGCGTGTTCGGCGACCGTCCAGATGCGGTCTTGGCTACGGAAGTACGACAGGTCCTCCGGCCCGTAGGACGCGGGACGCCGCTGGACCTCGCCCCATTCGTCCCCGTCCCACGTGGTCATGAGGAACTGACCGCGCCTCGTGCCGGAGGCGGTGTCGCGGTTGTGGGAGAACCACCAGGAACCGTGCGCGCGGACGCCGCCCTGGATCTTGCGTTCGGGCAGGTAGGCGGCCCAGTCGGCACGGGCGACACCGCCGCGGGCGGCGAGGCCGGCGCCTTCGTCCAGCGGCCAGGTGACCACGCGGCCCCGCGGGGCCGCCCGGGAGCAGTACTCGCCCGCGATCAGCGCCGGACGGGGGCCGGTGCGGTCAATCGACGTCCATGAGGTGCGCAGCGGACCCCGGCCGATACACCGGTCGTGGGGGGCGCGGCCCCGGGCGTAGTGCCAGCTCCCCGTCTGCGGCATCACGAACCGGTAGCCGTGGGCGTGGTACTTGCCGCCGTGCAGCCCGACCTGGCCTGGGCGGCTCCTCGACCCGTTCTTGCTCCGGGCGAGGTCGTAGATGTGGGTCATGTCGAACTCGCGCAGGCCGCCGCTGGTGTCCGCCACGTACAGCGTCCGCCCGAACCAGGAGATGCCGCCCGCGTGGACGGCGATGTCGGTGTACGTCGCCCGGCCACCGCTCATCCGCGGGTAGACGAGCAGGACGTGCTGGTAGCTGCCCCGGTCGGGGTTGACGAACGTGACCCGGACGCCGGTTCGCGAGTACCACGACACGAGCATGGGACGGCCGCCCCAGTTCTCGTCGGCCGAGGCGTCCGAGGAACTGGTGACGCCCTGCGGGACCCACGTCGAGGTGGTGGAGTCCTGCCTGTCCCAGCAGTGCACGCGGGCGTCGCCCGGGACGCCCGCCGCCCGCCCGCAGCCGCGGCCGAGCCCGCGCTGCCCGCTGGAGGTGATCAGCGCGCCGACGCCGATCCGGCCGAGCCGGCGGCCGAGCGCGCGCAGCGGCGCGCTCCGGTCCGAGCCCCGCCGG
>NZ_CAACVB010000246.1 GCF_900659635.1 Actinomadura roseirufa
CCGACGACACCGGCCCGGTGCTGCGCGGCGAGTTCGACGTGGTCTTCGACGCGGTCGGGCTGCCGGGCACCCGCGCCGACGCGCTCGCCCGGCTCGCGCCCGGCGGCACCGCCGTCGGGCTCGGCCTGGCCAGCGCCGACCCGGGCTTCGACGCGGCCGATCTCGTCCGCGGCGAGAAGCGGCTGCTCGGCTCGTTCGGGTACACCTCCGGTGAGTTCGCCGCCGCCGTCGGGCTCGCCGCGGACTGGGACCTGAGCTGGGTGGACACCTACCCCCTCGGCGACGGTGCCAAGATCTTCACCGACCTGATGAACGGCGGGACCGAACCGGTCAAGGCCCTGCTCGCGCCGTAGGGCCCGGCCAGGGCCCACCCGGGGTCCGTCCAGGGCTCGCGCCGGGCGCACGCCCCGGCGCGAGCCGGGAACACGAGCGATGGGAGACGCTCATGAACGTCAGCGCGGGCTTCCGCGAGCTGGCCGTGCCGCCCGGGACGGTGGGCCTGTGCGCCCTCGGGCAGGCCGGATTCCTGCTGAAGGGCTCCGGCGGGACGGTCGTGGCGGTCGATCCGTACCTGTCGGACCGGCTGGCGGCCGACTCGGAGTTCGGCCCGCCCGGCCGGTGGGCGCGCCGGTTCCCGCCGCCGTTCGCGCCCGCCGACCTCGACGTGGACGTGGTGGTGGTCACCCACGAGCACGCCGACCACTTCGATCCCCTGACGCTGGCTCCCGCGCTCGCGCGCCGCCCGTTCACGGTCGTCGCGCCGCCCGTCCTGGAGGACGAGGTGAAGGCGCTCGGCGCGCGGTTCCTGCCCGCGCACGCGGGACGGCCGCTGGAGGTCGAGGGCGTCCGCGTCCACCCCGTCCCGGCCGCGCACTCGCCCGAGTACACCGGCCCCGAATGCTACGACGTCATGGTGCAGGACGGGGCGCACCGCTTCCTCGGCTACGTCGTCGAGGTCGACCCCGGCGTCACCGTCTACCACGCGGGCGACACCGTCCTGCACCCCGAGATCGACCGGGCCCTGGAGGGGCTCCGGCCGCGGGTCGCGCTGCTGCCGGTCAACGGCCGCGACCGGATCCGCGAGGAGCTCGGGATCGTGGGCAACCTGACCGTCCGGGAGGCGGCGCACCTGGCCGCCCGGGCGGACGCGCGCTGGCTGATCCCGAGCCACCACGACCTGTTCGCCGTCAACGCCGAGTCGGTGACGGCGTTCGTCGACACGCTCGACCGCCAGTTCTCCGACCAGGAGTACTTCGTCCCGAAGGTCGGGCGCGCGGTCGTGCTGGGAGTCTGAGCCGTTCCGACAGCCTGAGAGGGCCGCAATGCCATCCACAGCCGAATCCCCCGCCGCCGGGTCCGCCGCCGGAGGGCCCGCCAAGGAGATCGTCACGTCCGCGGCGGGGGCGCCGCCGGCCGGCGCCTACTCCCCCGCCGTCCGGGCGGGGGACTTCGTGTACATCTCCGGTCAGGGGCCGCTGGACCCCGCGACCGGGGAGATCGTCCCCGGCGACGTCGCCGCGCAGACGGAGCTGACGCTGGCGAACCTCGCCGCGCTCGCGCGCGCCGCAGGCGGTTCGCTCGCCGACGCCGTGAAGGTCAACGTCTACCTGGCCGACATCGCGGACTTCGCCGCCTTCAACGCGGTCTACGCGGCGGCCGTGCCCGAGCCCCGGCCCGCCCGCACCACGGTCGCGGCGGGACTGAACGGCATCCTCGTCGAGATCGACGCGGTGCTGCACCTGCCGCGCGAAGGAGGATCGTGACCGTCCCCTATCCGGAGCTCGACACCCCGGCGCTCATCGTCGACCTGGACGCCGCCGAGGCGAACATCGCCGAGATGGCGGGGGTCGCGGCCGGGCACGGCGTGCGGCTGCGCCCGCACGTCAAGACGCACAAGATGCCCGACGTGGCCCGCCTGCAGCTGGACGCGGGCGCCGCCGGCATCACCTGCGCCAAGCTCGGCGAGGCGGAGGTGATGGCCGACGCCGGCTTCGGCGACATCCTGCTCGCCTACCCGCTGTGGGGCCGGGCGAAGACGGCGCGGCTGGCCGCGCTGCGCGAGCGGGCCACCGTCCGGGTCAGCCTCGACTCGGCGGAGGTCGCCGAGCAGCTCGGCAAGGCGGCCGGGCGGACCGACCCCGTCCCGGTGTTCGTGGAGGTCGACACGGGCATGCACCGCCTCGGCCGGCCGCCGGGCGCGCCGACGGCCGAGCTCGTCGCCGACGTCCGCGCCGTCCCCGGCGTGCGCGTGGCCGGGCTGCTCACCCACGCCGGCCACTCCTACCGGTCGGCGTCGGCGGACGAGCTGCGCGCCACCGCCGAGCGCGAGGTCACCGACCTCGTCGAGACCGCGCGGCTGTGCGGCGGCGAGCTGGAGATCAGCGTGGGCTCCACGCCGACCGCGCGGTACGGCGCGGCGGTGCCCGGCGTGACCGAGATCCGGCCGGGCACGTACGTGTTCAACGACGCCACGATGATCCGGCTCGGTGTCGCCACCGAGCGGACGGCGGCCGCGCGGGTGCTGGTGACCGTGGTCGCCCGCCCCGCGCCGGACCGGTTCGTGGTGGACGCGGGCAGCAAGTCCCTCACCTCCGACGGCGCCGGGACGCCCGGCTGGATCATCGTCGCCGGGCGGCCGGAGCTGACCATGCGGTTCCTCAGCGAGGAGCACGGCGTGGGCGGCTGCGAGCCGGGGGCGGGGCCGGAGATCGGCGAGCGGCTGGAGCTCATCCCGAGCCATGTCTGCCCCGTCTGCAACCTGGTCGACACGGCGTACGGGGTGCGCGGCGGCCGGCTCGACCGCGAGCTGGCCGTCACCGCCCGGGGAAGGGTGCGCTGATGCGCGGGCTGACCGGCAAGAACGTCCTGATCACGGGCGGCACCAGCGGGATCGGCGCGGCCGCGGCGCGCCGGTTCCTGGAGGAGGGCGCCCGGGTCTTCGTCTGCGGCCTGGACGGCGTCGGCGAGGTCGTCGCCGAGCTGTCCCCGCTCGGCGAGATCGCCGGGACGCGGTGCGACGTGAGCCGGGAGGACGACGTCGCCCGGCTCGTCGCCGAGGCCCGTGCGGCGCTCGGCGGCCTCGACGTGCTGATCAACAACGCCGGGACGTCCTGGCGCGAGCCGTTCCTGGAGATCACCCCGGCGCACTGGGACACGATCATCTCGGTGAACCTGCGCGGGATGTTCCTGGTGGGCCAGGCCGTCAGCAAGGTCATGGTCGACACCGGCACCCGCGGCTCGATCGTCAACATGGCCTCGACGAACGCGCTCGGGGGCGAGGAGGACTACGCGCACTACAACGCGTCCAAGGGCGGCGTGCTGCTGCTGACCAAGACCATGGCGGTCGAGCTCGGCCGGCACGGGATCCGCGTCAACGCGGTCTGCCCCGGCTACATCAGGACGCCGCTCAACGCCTCGATCGAGGCGACGCTCGACCCCGACTTCGTCGCCGCCTACCAGCGCGACCACATCCCTCTCGGCCGGGCCGGGCAGGCCGCGGAGGTCGCCTCCGCCTACGCCTTCCTCGCCTCCGACGAGGCCTCGTTCGTTCACGGAGCCGAGCTGGTCATCGACGGCGGCCAGCTCGCGATCATGTAAGGGACATCCCGTATGGCACGCATCGTCTTCATCGGCGCCGGAAGCGTCGAGTTCACCAAGAACGTCCTGTCCGACATCCTCACGCTGCCCGGCCTGGGCGGCTCCACCCTCGTCCTGCACGACATCGACGCCGGGCGGCTGGCGACGGCCGAGGCCATGGCGAACTGGATGGTCTCCCACCTCGGGCTGCCCGCCAAGGTCGAGGCGCACACCGACCGGCGCGCCGCGGTCGACGGCGCCGACTACGTCATCAACGAGATCGCGGTCGGCGGCTTCGCGGCCACCCAGATCGACTTCGAGGTGCCCGCCGGGTACGGGCTGCGCCAGACGATCGCCGACACGCTCGGGATCGGCGGCATCTTCCGGGCGCTGCGCACGATCCCGGTGATGGTGGCGCTCGGCAACGACCTCGCGGAGCTGGCGCCGGACGCGCTGCTGCTCAACTACACCAACCCGATGACGATGATCCCCCGCGCGGTGTACGAGGGGACGCCGTTCCGCAACGTCGTGGGCATCTGCCACTCCGTCCGGGACACTCAGGAGCGGCTGGCCGGGCTCGTCGGCGTTCCCGTGGAGGAGGTCGGCTTCGTCACCGCCGGCGTCAACCACCAGGCGTTCGTGCTGAAGTTCGAGCGCGCCGGGGAGGACCTGTACCCGCGGCTCGCCGAGGTGGTCGCCGCCGACCCGGCGCTGCGGCGCACCGTCCGCGCCGAGGTGTTCACCCGGTTCGGGCACTTCCCCACCGAGTCGTCGGTGCACGGGTCGGAGTACCTGCCCTGGTTCCTGCGCCACGACGACCAGATCGAGCACTTCGGCATCCAGGTCGGCGCGTACCTGGAGTGGTCGCGGGAGAACCTCGACACCTACGAGCGGACCCAGAAGCGGCTGGCCGCGGGCGAGGGCGTGGAGATCGAGCCGATGTCCGAGCTGGCCTCGGAGATCATCCACTCGATCGAGACGGGCACCCGCCGGATCGTGCACGGCAACGTCCGCAACGACGGGCTCATCACGAACCTGCCCGCGGACGCCTTCGTGGAGGTGCCCTGCGTGGTCGACCGGAGCGGCGTCCAGCCCACCCGGATCGGCGCGATGCCGGCGCAGCTCGCCGCGCTGAACCGCACGTTCCTGAACGTGGGCGAGCTGACCGTCCGGGCGGCGCTGGAGGGCCGGCGCGACCACGTGTACCACGCGGCGATGCTCGACCCGAACGCCGCGGCGACGCTCACGCTCGCGCAGATCCACGACCTCGTCGACGACATGATCGCCGCGCACGGCGACACCCTGCCGGAGGGCGTCCGGCGCTGATCCGACCAACGGTCACACGGCGTGCCCGGTCATGACCCCCCTCATGGCCGGGCACGCCGCGGTACGACGGGAGTGAGGAAATGGAGCTGAGCCAGTACAGGCCCCGGACGCGGTTGCGCGTGCCGGGGTCTCGCGTCGAGAGGGCCTCCGTCCCGGCGGTCGACGCGCACAACCATCTCGGGCGGTGGCTGACGGGCGACTGGTCCGTCCCCGACGTCGGCGCGCTGCTCGCCGTGATGGACGAGTGCAACATCCGGACGATCGTGAACCTCGACGGCCGCTGGGACAAGGAGCTGGAGGACAACCTCGACCGCTACGACCGCGCGCACCCCGGGCGGTTCCTGACGTTCTGCCACGTCGACTGGGACGAGCTGGACCGCGGCGGCGAGGCGCTGGCGGCGAGCCTGCGGCGGTCGGTGGACGCCGGGGCGCGCGGGCTGAAGGTCTGGAAGGACCTCGGCCTGCACGTGCGGGACGCCGCCGGGCGGCTCGTCCTGCCCGACGACCCGCGGCTCGGCGAGCTGTGGGAGGCGGCCGGTGAGCTGGGCGTCCCGGTCGCGATCCACACCGCCGACCCGATCGCCTTCTTCGACCCCGTCGACGCCCGCAACGAGCGGTACGAGCAACTGCTCGCCCACCCGGACTGGTCGTTCGCCGACGCCGACCGCTTCCCCCGCTTCGAGCGCCTCATGGACGCGCTGGAGGCGCTCGTCGGCGGGCATCCCCGTACGACGTTCATCGCCGTCCACGCGGGCTGCCAGGCCGAGGACCTCGGCCGGGTCGCGCGGATGATGGAGGCGTACCCGAACCTGCACATCGACATCGCCGCCCGCATCGCCGAGCTCGGCCGGCAGCCGCGCGCCACCCGCGACCTCATCCTGCGGTTCCCCGGCCGGGTGCTGTTCGGCACCGACGAGTTCCCGCCGAACCCGGAGACCTACGCGACGCACTTCCGGTTCCTGGAGACCCTCGACGAGCACTTCCCGCACTCGGCCGACGACCCGCCCCTGATGGGCCGCTGGCACATCAGCGGGCTGGGCCTGCCGGGGTACGTGCTCGCGCAGGTCTACGCCTACAACGCCGCCCGCCTCATCGGAACCTGAGGCGGGCGGCGTCTCCGGGCCCCCCGGGCTCAGCCCTTGACCGCCCCGGCCAGCGCCTGCACGAACCTCCGCTGGCCGATGAGGAACACGATCAGGACCGGGACGGTGGTGAGCACCGTCCCGGCCATGATCTGCGGCCAGTCGGCGCGGTGCTGCCCCTGGAAGGTGGTGAGGCCGGCCTGCACCGTGAGGTTCTCCTTGGACGTGATCGCCACCATCGGCCAGAACAGGTCGTTCCAGGCGTAGATGAAGGTGATCACCGCGAGCGCGGCGAGCGCCGGCCGCGCGACCGGCAGCACGACCCGGAAGAACACTCCCCAGCGGGAGCAGCCGTCCATCCGGGCCGCCTCCTCCAGTTCGGGCGGGAAGTTCTGGAAGAAGGACGTCATCAGGTACACGCCGAGCGCGGAGGCGAGCTGCGGCGCGATCAGCGCGCCCAGCGTATTGATCATGTGCAGCTTGTGGAAGATCAGGAACGTGGGGATCACCGTGAGCTGGAACGGGATCAGCGTCGTCGCGATGACCAGGACCAGCGCGACCCGGCGGCCGACGAACCGCAGCCGGGCGAACGCGTAGCCCGCCATGCTGCAGAGGATCACCTGCGACACCACGATGGCGCCCGCGACGATCACGCTGTTGAGGAACCAGCGCGGGAACTCCGAGTCCGACAGCAGCTCCCGGTAGCCGGTGAGGTCGACTCCCGGCGGGAGGATCGGCGGCGGGAACCGGTTGAGCTGCGCCCTGGTCATGACCGAGGCGCCCAGCATGTACACGAACGGCACCACCATCAGCAGCGACAGCGGCAGCAGCGCCAGATGCCGCGGGCTCGGGAGCCGCCGGGAACGGCGGCCCGCCGCCTGCGCGGCGGCGGGCCGGCCCCCGGTCATGGGTGCGGTGGTCACAGCAGGAACCCCTTCCGGCGGCCGAAGACCAGGCCGATGACGATGGCCGCCAGGCTGCCCGCGAACAGCGCGTACGCGACCGCGGCGCCGTAGCCCGCGGTGAAGTACTCGAAGGCCAGCTGCCAGACGTAGTAGACGATCGTGATCGTCGAGTTGACCGGCCCGCCCTTGGTCGAGGTCATCAGCAGGTCGAAGAACTGGAGGCAGTCGATCAGCCCCCAGACCGCCAGGAACATCGAGATCGGCCGGACGGACGGGACGACGATGTGCCGGAACGTCCGCCACGGGCCCGCGCCGTCGATGGAGGCGGCCTCCATGACCTCCTTCGGGATCTCCTGGAGCGCGGCCAGGTAGATCACGACGTTGAATCCGAACTGCGTCCAGATGAAGATCCCGGAGATGACGAGCATCGCCTGCGACGGGTCGTCCAGGAAGCCCTGGGCGGGCAGCCCGGTACGGGTCAGCAGCCCGTTGACCACGCCGAAGTCCTTGTCGAACACGAAGGCCATGAGCAGTCCCTCGGCCGCGGCCGAGGCGACGAACGGCACGAGGAAGCACGCCCGGTAGAACCCGATGCCCTTGATCGGCTTGTTCAGCAGCAGCGCGACGGCGAGACCGAGCGCCAGCGAGATCGGGATGTAGAGGGCGATGAGCTCCAGGGTGTTGCGGATCGACTTCCAGAAGACCGGGTCGTCGGCGAGCGCGCGGTAGTTGTCGAGCCCGACGCTCTGCCCCTCGGTCACGAGGTCGGAGTCGGTGAGCGACAGCCGGAACGCCCAGCCCATCGGCAGCAGCGAGAACCCGAGCACCAGCAGGGTGGACGGCCCGGCGAACGACCAGCCGGCCGCCTGCTCGGCGGCGCGGCGGCGCGGCGGCCCGCCGCGGCGGGAGCCGCCCCGGCCCGGACGGGCGGCGGCGGGCCGGCCCTGCTTCTTGGTCACGACCGCGCTCATTGGCCGGGCACCGCCAGCAGCGCGTCGGACTTGCGGGCGGCGTCGTCCAGGGCGGCCTTGGGGTCGGACCTGCCGAGCAGCGTCGAGGCGATCGCCTCGGCCACGAACGAGGAGACGCGCGGGTACTTGGCGGTCACCGGCCTGATCTGCTTGGCGTTGGCGAGGTTGTCGGTGGCCACCCCGATGCCCGGGTACTTCTTGAGGAACTCCTGGTAGCCGGGCTGCTGCAGGATCGACCGCCGCGTGGGCAGGGCCCCGGTGTCCTTCATCCACACGAGCTGCTGCTCCGGCTGGGTCAGCCAGGTGAGGAACTCGACGGACGCCTTGATCCGCCGCGAGCCGTGGTCGAAGACGGCCCAGTTGTCCGGCCCCGACACCGTCTGGTGGTCGCCGTTCGTGCCGGGCAGCGGCGCGAAACCGTAGTCGATCTTCGCGGCCTGCACGTCCGGGAGCACCCACGGACCGGCGAGGAAGAGCCCGAGCCTGCCGGACTCGAACAGCTTCTGGCCCTTCTCCGCGGGACTGGAGTCGATGTAGACCGACTTGTCCTGGACGGCCATCTGCTGCATCACCGAGAGCGCCTGGGCGCCCTGCGGGGAGTTGAACGCGGCCTTCTTCCCGTCGGGCGACAGGATCGAGCCGCCGTGCTGCCACACCAGCGGCCACAGCAGCCAGGTGGTCTCCTCACCCCCGCTGATGGCGAACGTGGTGCCGTAGGTCTTGGTCTTGGCGTCGGTGAGCTTGCGCGACATCTCCCGGAAGTCGTCCCATGTCCAATTCGGCGAGGGTGGCTTAATATTGGCCTCGGCCAGCAGCTTCTTGTTGTAGAGAACCGACAGGGCGTCGACGGCGGAGGGGAAACCGATCACCTTGCCGTTGATCGTCGAGGACTGGCGGGTGTTGGGCCAGAAGTCGTCCCACTTGACGTTGGGGCCGCTGATGTAGCGCTTCAGGTTGGGCACCTTGGGACTGCGCGCGAGCGCGGCGCCCCACGAGCCGTACATGTAGGCGATGTCGGGGTGGGTGCCGGCGGCGAACCCGGCCGTGACCTTGGGGAGCATGGTGTCGGCGGTCGCGCCGCCGGAGTCGGTCTTGACCTTGATGTCCGGGTGGGTCTGGTTGAACGACGCCACCAGCTTCTCGATCGACTTGGCCGCGGTGTCGTCCTGACCGTGCCAGAGCATGAGTTCGACGGGGCCGCCTGAGTTCCCGTCCCCGGACGAGGAACAGGCTGCGGCGGCGCCCAGGAGCACCGCCGCGAGGATCGGCACGAGATTCTTCAACGGGGTTCCCTCCGTCGGCTCACTCCGAAAATCCGCGATCTCCGAACATCCGCGTTTCTGATGATCCGCGGGAGAGTTTCCGCGATACGGAATGCTATTCCAGGATGCGGCAAAGTTAGCAGGCTGTTCACGGACCGGTCAAGGCTCGGGCGCACTCCGCGAACGTGAACATCCACGGTCAGGCCAGGTCAGGACGGTCGTCGTCCGCCGGGCGGCGCGACGCCCCTCCCCGGACGGGAGCGGGACGCCATACCCCCTACCCTCGCGAATGTGGCCAGGCGCGGCCCGTGCCGCCCTCTCCCAGGGAAGCAGGGCCTGACCGGTCCAGGACGCGGCCGTCCCTGGCCAGGCCATGGACATCCGTCCGATGTCCGCTCTTCGGCGCCGGACGACCGCCCAGTGGGCACCGGCGGGGACGGCCGCCGCTCAGGCCGGGAGCTCGTGCCAGGGGATGTCGGGACGGCCGGGCGCGACCACGGCCAGCGACTGGCCGCCGCGGATCACCTCGCCCGGCTCGGCGGCGAGCCGGAACCGCGCGTTCGGCCGATGCGACTCCCCCACCGCCAGCAGCGTGCTCCCGCGCCGCAACAGGAAGATCGCCACGTCGAGGCGGGGCCACTCGCCCACGCCGGCCGGGACGTCGACGCGGAACAGCGTCGAGTCGGCGTCCAGCGTGCTGGCCAGGTTGTGGTAGATCGACGCGACGCCGGGGTTGCGGATCGCGACCGCGACGACGGCGGGATCGTCCACGTCGACCGGCTCGATGTCGGGCCCGATCAGCCCGAGCGCCTCGGTGATCTCCGCGCGCCGCCCGCCGTCGTGGACCCCGGCGAGCAGGTGGACGGGCGGGTCCCCGTACCGGCGCAGGTAGGCGACCACGTGCAGCATCACCCGGACGGTCTCGTCGTCGGTCCGGCCGACGACGACCACCGTCCGCGCGTCCTGCAGGCAGGCCCGCTCGAACGCGGTGTCGTCGAAGGCGACCACGTCGTACAGCCCGGGGTCGGGGTTCTCGCCGGCCAGCTGGTCCGGCCAGAAGACCGTGACGACGGGGGTCCGCGCGTACTGGGGGTCGGCGCGGAGCTGGCCGATGATCCCTCGCAGGCCGTCGCGGTCGTAGCCGACGGTCACGAGGTGTCCCCGGTGGTGCAGCCGGGCATGCCCGTTGGCCTTCATCGTCCTGCCCTTCGCCATCCAGAGCGTCAGCTCGGCGAACAGCACGAGCCCCGCGGTGAGCCCGGCCATGATGACGATCGCGCCGCCGATCCGGCCGCCGGCCGAGGTGGGGAACAGGTCGCCGTAGCCGGTGGTCGTGCCGCTGACGAAGAAGTACCAGAGGTACTCGTGCGGGCTCTTGATCTCGGCGCCGGGCTCCTCGAACACCGCGATCAGCAGCCAGCCCGCGAGGAACGCCGCCAGCAGCACCAGCGCGGGCGCGCGCCAGGTCCGGGCGGTGATCCGGTGGACCAGGCGCATCAGCACGATCGGCATCCGCGCAGCGTGGCAGGGGGATGAAACGGGCGTCAACCCCCAATTCGGCCACCGGCCGTGACGCCTTCCCGGCCACATCCGGCCGGAGCCCGCCGCCGGGCCGCCGGAACGGCCCACGCGGGCTCAGCCGACCAGACCCCGCCCGAGCACCCGGTCGAGGGCGGCCGCGACCTCGGCCGACAGGTCGCCGTCCCGTCCGTCGCCGCCCGGCGGGCGGCCGCCCCGGCCGCCCG
>NZ_CAACVB010000247.1 GCF_900659635.1 Actinomadura roseirufa
CGTGAACCCGCGGCCGCGGGCGGCGTCGCGACGCTGACCGCGCGGGCGCTGCTGGAGGGCGTCGAGCCGGGCGGCGGCACCGCGCTGACCGCCGCGTTCGAGCGGCTGGGCGCCAGCCTCTACGCCGCCGCCGACCTGACCGCGCTGCGGATCGCGCTGGACGTCCCGGTGACGCGGCTCGGCGCGGCCCTGGAGCTGTTCTCCTCCGTCGTGCGGCGGCCCGCGCTGGACGACGCCGACGTCCGCCGTCTCGTCCGCGAGCGGCTGGAGGAGATCGCGCAGGAGGACGCCGACCCGGGGGCGCGCGCCACCCGGGAGCTGCGCGCCGTCATGTTCCCGGCCGAGGCCCGCGCGTCCCGTCCCACGGGCGGCGACCGCACCTCCGTCGGCGCGCTCCAGGGCGCGGACGTCCGCGCCTTCTACGGGTCCGTCGTGCCCGCGGAGGCCACCGCGGTCGTCGCCGGTGACCTGGCCGGAAGCGACGCCGACGAGGCCCTGTCCGGCGCGCTGTCGAGCTGGGCGGCCACCGGCGCGCCGCTCGCCACCGCCGACCGGATCATGCCGGAGTCCGCGGCCAGGATCGTCGTCGTCGACCGTCCCGGTTCCGTGCAGACCTACCTCAGCTTCGGGCACGGCATTCCCGACCGGTCGCACCACGACTGGCCGTCGCTGATGGTGGCCTCGCACGTCCTGGGCGGCGGCCTCACCTCGCGGCTGAACGCGGTGCTGCGCGAGGAGAAGGGCTACACCTACGGGATGCGCGCCGGGCTGCTGCGGATGCGGCACTGCGGACTGTTCATCGCGCAGGGCGCCGTCCACACCGAGGTCACCGCCGACGCCGTCGCCGACGCCCTCACCGAGCTGCGCGGCGTCCTGTCGCGCGGCATCGACGCCGAGGAGCACGGGTCGTCGGTGCGGGCGCTGGCCGACCGCGCGCCCGCCGAGTACGAGACCGCCCGCTCCGTGGCCGCCGAGCTGGCCGACGCGTCCGCGAGCGGCCTGGGGGCCGACTACCCGAGCAACTACCTGGCGGCCGTCCGCGCGTCCACACCGGACGGTGTCGCGAACGCCTACCGCAAGCACGTCGACCCGGAGGCGCTGACGGTCATCGCCGTGGGCGACGCGGAGCAGATCCGTGAGCCCTTGGAGAAGCTCGGCTACGCCACGGTCACCGTCACCGCCAAGGAGGACTGACCCAGAGGAAGGACGACGTCCTTCCGCGCGCGCTCGGCATGGCCCACGACTCGGCCATGCCGGGCGCGATTTCTTGAGAACGTACCGGTTTCTCGCTGAGTGTTCGCAGTTGACCGTGAACCGATGGCATGGTGGATTCCGTCTGACATGTGCGAGGCGATGGCCTCGCGGTCCGGAGAGGGGAACGGCCGGTGTCCTACGGGCAGATGGCAGGCGGGTACGGAGCGGGAGGCCCCTCAGTCGACACGATCCTGTCGGAGCCGAACTGCCGGCCCGGCGGAGTGGTGGCCGGGAAGGTGCACCTGCGCGGTGGCGGCGTCCCCGTGGAGGTCCGGCACGTGACACTGGCGCTCATGCCGCGCATGCAGGACGGCCACGGCGGCGAGACGGCCGGGCCCGAGGTCTACCGGGGAGCGCTCACCCGCGGGTTCCGGCTGGAGGCCGGGCAGCAGCGCGACATGGCGTTCTCCATCCCGCTCCCCTACGAGCTGCCCTTCACCACCGTCCTCGGTCACGAACTGCCGGGCTTCACCATCGGCATGTGCACCGAGGTCGACGTCGCCGGCCTGCCCGACCCGGGCGACGTCGACCCGATCTCGGTGGAACCGCTGGAGTCCCAGCAGTGGGTGCTCGCGGCGATCGCCCGGCTCGGCTTCCAGATCACCAACGTGACGTTCGAGTCGTCCAAGCTGCGCGGCGTGGCCCAGCAGCTGCCGTTCCACCAGGAGATCCACCTCGTCCCGCCTGCCTCGCACCAGGGCCGCCTCGGCAAGGTCGGGCTGAGCTTCGTGGCCAGCCCCCACACCATGGCGTTCGTGCTGCGCGCCGAGGACCGTTCCACCCCGTCCGACGAGTCGTTCGGCGTGTTCAAGGTCGGGCACGGCGAGGCCGCGGAGACGGACTGGAACGGCAAGATCCTCCAGTGGCTTGAGGCGGCGGCCGCCCTGCCGCGCGCCGCGTCCGGCCCGCCGCCCGGACAGGCTCCGTTCGCCCCCGCGGGCTCGCCTCTGCCGGCGCCCGGACAGCACCAGAACCCGCCGCCTCCCGGCGGACCGGCGGGCTTCCCGCCTCCCCCGCCCGGGGTGCAGCCGGCCGCCGCCTCCTACGGCGGGCCCGGCGACTACGGACGGCCCGGCAACGCGCAGTTCCCACCGCCCGCGCCCGCCCCCGGCCAGGCGCCCGCCCCCATGCAGAACCCGGGCCACGGACACACTCCCCCTCACGCCCCCGCCCCGAGCCACGGCGCACCGCCCCTCCCCGGCCACGGCGCACCGCACGTCCCAGGGCCCGCCCCACACGGCCCGGGATACGCGCCACAGGGTTTCCCACCCGCGCCTGGATATCCGCCTAGCCACGGCGGAGCACCCGCCCACTCCCCCATGCCCGGCCATGTACCGCCCCCTGCGCACGGCCCGATGCCCGGTGGCCCGCCGCCCGCACCGGGGACCGTGCCCCCACCGGCGCCTGGGACCGTCCCACCGCCGGCACCGCCCGGCCCGGGATATCCGCCCGCCGCCCACCACGGCGGCCCGCCGCCCGCGCCTCCGGGGCCCGCCCCGTACCCGCACGCCGTCCACGGGCATCACGGCCCGCCGCCCATGCATCACGGCCACCGGGGTCACCTCGGCGCCGGCGTCGCGGCGGCCGGCCTGATCGGCGGTGCCGCCGCAGCGGGCATCGCCGGAGGCATGGCGATCGGCGCCGTGGGGGACGCCGCCGTCGGCGCCGCCGGGTTCGCGCAGAACGTGGCGGGTTACGCCGCCGGCGTCCCCGTCGACGCGTTCGGCAACGCCGTCGCCGGATACGCCGGGCAGGTCGCCGGGGACTTCGCCGGCGGCGTGCTCGGCGACGTGGCCGGGGGCGTCGTCGGAGACTTCGCGGGCGGCGTCGTCGCGGACGCGGCGGGCGGCGTGCTCGGCGACGTCGCGGGCGATGTCGCCGGTGACATCGCGGGCGGCGTCGGCGAGATCCTCGGCGGCCTCCTGGGCGGTCTGTTCGGCTGAACCTGCCGGGAAATGCCGGGCCTTTCGGACGAGATCCGCCGCCCTCTCGGCCAACGCCGCCCGGGGTGGTTATCGTCGGTAGGCAGACCGCCCTCAGAGGAGCCACATGACCACCGTTGTCCTGGTCCTGCTCTGCCTAGCGATCGCCGGCCGCGAGCTCTACCTCGCCTCCGACAAGCGCCTTCCCCGAGCGCAGGCCGAGCTGCGCGAACTGCGCGCCCAGGTGGCCGAGCTGTCCAAGCGGCACGAGGCCCTCAAGGCCGAGGTCGCCGCGGTGGAGCCGGCCGGCATCTCCATCCCGCAGCCGCCGCCCGAGGGCAGCCCCGCCGAGGTCCTCGACCGGCTCGAGTCCGTCGGCGGGCGCGTGGAGCACTTGGAGAAGGAGGTCGGCGAGATCACCACCGAGCTCACCGGCCTCGACCTCGACCGCGACGCCCAGCGCGCGCTGGCCCGCTCGCTCGACGCGGTCGAGCGGGACGTCACCGAGCTCAACCGCGAGATGCTCGACCGCCTCGACCGTCAGGAGGGCATCGTCACCGGCGTCCTGCTCAGCGAGGACGGCGAGTCCGAGTCCCTGCTCGCCGACGCCTACGAACGCTGCGCCACCGAGTACGGGCTGCGCGTCCGCGTCCGCGACCAGAGCTCGGCGAGGGCGGGCGACGGCGCGCACTGGGGCACCGCCTACCACCTGTCCGGGCGCAACCCGGACGAGCTCGCCGACGACATGTTCTCCTACGTCCGCGGCCTGTACGACTCGCAGGATCCGTCCGGCGTGGCGGGGCTGCTCACCGAGCTCGCCCACCTGCGCGGCGGCGGCGTCGCCCGGTTCGGCGCGTTCACCGCCGTCCGCACCGGCGGCGGGCTCGTGTGCGGGCTGCTCCCCGACCACGGCGAGCTCCCCGAGACGGTCGGTCCCGGGGAGCTCGCGGACCGGCTCCGCGCCCTCCCCGACGACCTGCGCTGCGACCTGAGCTGGCTGCGCGCCGAGGACTGATCAGGGCCGGACGAACCGCGGCGGCGCCGTGCCCGCCCGGTCCACCCGGAACGCCAGCAGGCACCGCGGCGTCCGCGCCGCGTCGATCTGCAGGCACAACCCGAGACCGAGATCGGGGTCGACGAGCACGACCCGCCGCAGACCGCGCAGCGTCCGCCGCGCGCGCTCGCGCGTCTCCTCCCGCATCGTCTCGGCCACCACCCGTCCCGCGAACCGCCACAGCGCCGCCGAGTCCAGCACCCGGACCCCCGCCGACGCCAGGTTCGCCACGATCACCACGCCGGTGTCGTCGTCGCCCGACCCCGCGGCCGCCGCGGGCGCCCCGTCCCCCGGCAGGTCGCGCGGCTCCCGCGGCCCGCCCACCGCGCGGTGGTAGCGCAGCGGGTCCAGGGTGTCGATGACGAACGCCCCCTCGTACGGCCGGGACGCCCGCGCGGGCCCCGCCCGCCCGGCGGGCCGCCGCACGGCCAGGTGGGCGCTGAGGTCGAACACCATCCCGTCGTCGTCCAGCCACGCGGGCAGGCCGAGCCCAGCGGCGGACGCGCGGTCCAGGCCGTCCATGGCGCGCCACAGCTCGTCCGTCCGGCGCGACAGCGTCGCCGCCATCCCGAGCCCGGGGAACGCCCCTTCCAGCACGGCCAGGGTCGCCCGCCACGTCGAGCTCCCGACGAACTCCGCCACGAACGCGTCCGCCAGCGCCTTGCGCCGTCCCGGATCGGCCATGGGCCCGGACGCGGCCCGCTCCGGCGCCCTCCTGCGCCCCGGCGCGCTCGCCGCGGCGGGGCGCGGCTCGGCCACGTCGGGCACGGTGACGCCCGGCTCGTCCCGCACGTGCCGCCCCGACGCACGCCCCCACGTGGCGCCCGTCGGGATCGACTCGCCCTGGGCCGGTGGAACACCGGGCACGAGCGGGTCCTCCTTTGCGGGCGGCCACGCCCCGGGACCGGGCGGCTCGGCACCGGACGGCCCGGCGGCCCCCGGTGCCGTCTCCTTGGAGGCCGACGGCGTACCGCTGAACGGCCCTGCCGGCGGTTCCTCGGAGGACGGCGACGATCCGCTGGACGACGTACCGGACAACGAGGACGCCCCTTCACTCGGCTTGGACGCGGACGGTGTGCCACTGAATCCCGCACCCGGAGAGGAACCGGACCCTAGCGGATCGTCCGGCACCGGGGCCCCTCCTCCCGGAGATTGCGTTCCACCTCGGGACGACTCCCCCAGGACCGGCGTCCACGAGTCAGAGCCGCTCCCGCCGGAGGAGCGCCCCTGAGGGGAAGGCGCCAGCGGATCGTCCGAGAACGACGACCCCGATGCGGCAGGCGTGACCGATGACCCCCAGCCCGGCTCACCCGAGACCGGCACCCACGGATCGGCCTCCGCCTCCTGCGAGGAAGCCACGGGCGCCTTCTCACCAGGAGCACCGCCGCTCAGCGACAGAGGCAAGGACGGCTCCTCCGAGACAGGCGTCCAAGGATCGTCCTCCGCCCCAGGGGGAACCTGAGGCGACGCCGAATCACCACGACCCACGTGCTCGTCCGAGAAGGGAACCCAAGGCTCGGACGACTCCCCTTCCCCACCGGGCCCCGTCTCGGACGGCGGCTTCTGGGAGATCGGCGCCCTGAAACGCACGGTAGGCGGCCGACCGACCGCTCCTCCACCAGAACCCGCCCCCGACCGCTGACCCGGCGACCCCGCACCCTGCGGCGGCACGTCCGACCCACCAGAGGCGGGCGACACGGACGAACCACCGGACGACGCGGAACCCCGCGGATCGTCCGGACGCGCACCCGACAATCCGGCCGCAGACGACGCGGACGAACCAGACGGGCGGGGCGGCTGCTGCGACAACGGACCACCCGAACCCGCCCCCGACCGCTGACCCGGCGACCCGGCACCCCGCGGTGGCACGTCCGACCCACCAGAGGACGACGACGCAGACGAACCAGGCGAGGGCTGCGAAAGGGAGCCGCCCAGGCCAGACGAGCGCGGAGGCTGCTGACTCAGCGGACCCTGCGGATCGTTCGGGCGCGCCTCCAATGCCCCGGACGCTGGCGACACGGACGAACCGGGCGGACGCGGCGGCTGCTGCGACAACGGGCCACCCGAACCCGACGCCGACCGCTGACCCGGCGACCCGACACCCTGCGGTGGCGCGTCCGATGCACCAGAGGACGGTGACGCGGGCGAACCGGGCGGGGTCTGCGATAGGGAGCCGCTTGGACCAGATGGGCGCGGGGGCTGCTGGGTCAGGGGGCCGCCGGAGCCTGCGGTGGACGGCGTGGCCGGCGGTCGCGCGCCCTGCGGATCCTTCCCCGGTGCCCCAGGCGCGGGCGACGAGGACGAACCAGACGGGCGTGGGGGCTGCTGGGTCAGGGGGCCGCTGGAACCTGGGGCGGGCGGCTTGCCGGGTGGGGTGGCATCTTGCGGGTGTGTGGCCGGCGTTCCGGGTGTGGGTGCGGAGGGCGGGCCGGGCGGGGTCTGCGACGGGGAGGCGCTTGGGGCCGGCGGGCGTGGCGGCTGCTGAGTCAGGGGGTCGACGGGGCGTGTGGGCGTCGGGCCGCTGGGGGACGCGGGTGCCTCTCCGCCTTGGGGAGTGCGCGGCTGGGGCAGAGGGCCCCTGGAGCGTGCCGTGGGCGGACGGCCGGGGGGCGAGGGCGCGCTCGGTGGCTTCTCCGGTGGGTGGCCTTCTGAGGCTCGCGCGGGCGCGGGCTCTTCGCGCGTGGGCGGGGCCGGGGGCCGGGGAGCGTCAGAGAACGGTGCCCACGGTTCGGAGGGCACTCCCTGTGGAGGGCGCGTTCCAGAAGGCGGACGTTGTGACGAGCCCAGAGCGGGCGGGGGCTCGGACGGGTTTCCGAATGCTGTGGGCCGTTCACCGCCCGGCGGGGTCTGTGGTGCCGGGGCGTTGGGCGGGGGTTGGGCCACTGGGCCCCTGGAACGCGCTGTGGGCGGACGGCCGGGTGGTGGGGACGGCGGCCCACTCTGGGGGTCCTGGGGGCGTGGAGGGTGGGCCAGAGGGCCTCTGAAGCGCGCTGTGGGCGGACGGCCTGCCGGGTGTTGCGGTGTCCCGCCCGGTGCGGGAGGGGCGGGCGGACGGGCCTCCGGGGCGGGGGGTGGAGTGCCACGGCGCAGAGGGTCGTCCGAGAAGGGGGCCCATGGTTCGGAGGCCACCCCGCGCGGCGCGGGCGGCTGGGCTTGGGGTGGTGGCCCGGGTGGGGTTGGAGGCACCCCGGGAGGGGGCGGCGCGCCACGTTCCGGGAACGGCGACCAGGCGTCGGGGGGCGTCTGGGGTGGGGGCGGGATCGGCTTGTTCGCCGCGCCCGCCGGTGGGGCTGCGCGTCGTGGCGGGAACACCACGTCCTCGCGCGTGGCCCCCGGCGGGAGCTGGGACGCGGAAGGGCCCGGGGCCGGTGACTGGGGCGGCAGGGGCATGCCGTCGTGCCGGGTGACTTGCGGTGGTGCGGTGGGGGCGGGGCCGCCGGGACGGGGCGGCGGGCCCGGTGGCGGGGTGTCCTTGGGGGGCGGGGGCTCGGCTGGGGTGTGCTTCCCCGCCACGAGGACGTCGCCGGGGTACGGGCCCGGGCGGGGCCGGGGGGCCTCGTCGTCGGGCTCCGGGGATCCGGAGTCCTCGGGTTCGGGGCTTGGACGGTCACGCGGGCCGAATCTCACGCCATCGATCCTGCGCCGAGAACAAGGTCATCGGCAAGGCGATCGGCGATCATCGGCGTGGGCTCGGCGTGCCGAACAGCAGCGCGCAGAGCGCGTCGAGCCGGTCGGGGCCGTCCTCGGCGGGGTGGACGGTGAGGATGGGCTCGGCGGGCGACTCCAGGCGCAGCCGGACGTGGATCTCGCGGTGCACCGGGTCACCGGTGCCCTGGGCTGCGGCGATGTCCTGGAGACCGACGCGGACGAGCTGCGGGAGGTCGATGGTGAGGGGTGGTTCGCCGGTGCGCAGGCCCTCCAGCCAGAGGTCGAGGACGCGCCGGGCGAGGCCGTTGAGGAGGCGGCCCCAGGGTTCGAGGAGGTTCGGGGGGACGTTCTCGGTCTCCAGTTCGGGGAGGCCGAACCGGGCCAGGCCCTTGGTGGTGAACCAGAGGCCGTCTGGGCCGGAGGTGTGCGGGAGGAGCATCCAGTCGGTGAGGCGGATGCCGCCGCCGGGGCCCGGGAGGGAACGGTCCAAGCGATCCTGGGTGAGAATCTGGGGCGTGAAGACGTCGACGACGGGGGCGGACAGCGCGGCGCCGAGGACTCCGGCGACGGCGCGGGCGGCGAACTCGTGGGCGGGCGGCCAGCCCGGCCGGTAGGCGGCGCGGACGGCGACCAGGTGGGTCGCGGCGCGGACGGCGGCGAGGTCGGCCGGGGCGGCGCCGTAGGCGGCGAGGAGGTCGGCGGGCAGCGGCGGGAACCGGCCGGCCGGACGCTGGTCGAGGGTGAGCATCGGGCTGTCGAGCATGCCGAGGACCAGGTCGCGCAGCGGCGGCGCGAGACGTCGGCGGACGTGCTCGTGGGCCAGCAGGCCGGGGTCGGCGACCGGCGCGGCGAGCGCGACGGCGTAGGTGCCGTAGAGCGTCTCCGGCACGGGCAGCGTCAGATGCTCCCCCAAATCATCCCCCGGTGGGCTCGGCACGGTCCGCACATCTCCGATCAGAGCCGACGGGGGCCGGGGAGAGGATCTGGCGCAGAGGCGACAGTTATCTCCCAGGCCGGGGAGGCAGGCCCACGACCACGGGAATCAGCGCGTCAGCGGGTGTTCGAACCAGACGACTTTCCCGTGGTCGGTGCGGTGGGTGCCCCACCGTTCGGAGAGGTGGCTGACCAGGTGCAGTCCGCGTCCCGATTCGTCGGTGGCCTCGGCGTGGCAGAGCTGCGGGAGTTCCTGGCCGTCGTCGTAGACCTCGCCGAGCAGGGACCGGCCCTTGACGAGCCGGAGGCGGATGGCCCCGGCGCCGTGGACGAGGGCGTTGGTGACGAGTTCGCTGACGAGCAGCTCGACGGTGTCGGTGATGGCGTCCAGGTTCCAGTCGGTGAGCCTGCCGGCGACCTGCGCGCG
Source organism: Actinomadura roseirufa (assembly GCF_900659635.1). Lineage (GTDB taxonomy): Bacteria > Actinomycetota > Actinomycetes > Streptosporangiales > Streptosporangiaceae > Spirillospora > Spirillospora roseirufa. The sequence goes on from NZ_CAACVB010000247.1 coordinate 9,239, forward strand.
CGCCCGGGGCACCATGCTCGACTGGGGTTCCAGGTCCCAGGCGGCGACGTCGTCCTTGGCGATGCCGTCGAAGCCGACGGCGACGATCGCGATGTCGTCGGCGGGGGTGGCGCTGCCGAGGGAGTCCAGGAGGGCGTCGCAGGTGTCGTCGAGGGCGGGCGTGGCGCCGGTGAGCTGGGCGCGCATCTCCTCCAGCCCTCGGTCGATGTCGCGGTCGCGGCGTTCGAGGAGGCCGTCGGTGCACAGGACGAGCCGGGAGCCGTCCTCGACGTGGATCTCGACGGTCTCGAACGGCTCGCCGCCGACGCCGATGGGCACCCCGGCGGGGACGGGCAGGACGCGGGACTCGCCGCCGGGCGACACCAGGACGGGTGGGACGTGCCCGGCGCCGGCGATCCGGCAGGTGCGCGCCACCGGGTCGTACACCGCGTACAGGCAGGTGGCGAGGTAGTCCTCGCCGAGCCGGCGGGCGAGCGCGTCGAGCTGGCGCAGCAGCCGGTCGGGCCGCATGTCCTGGGCGGCGAGGGTGCGCACGGCGGTGCGCATCTGGCCCATGATCGCGGCGGAGGTGAGGCCGTGCCCCATGACGTCGCCGACGACGATGCCGAGCCGGCAGCCGGGCAGCGGGATGGCGTCGAACCAGTCGCCGCCGACCTGCGCGGCCTGGCCCGCGGGGCGGTAGCGGTAGCACACGCGCGCCCCGGCGACGTCGGGCGGGTCGTCGGGGAGCATGCTGCGCTGGAGTTCCTGGGCGGCCTCGACCTCGCGCCGGTAGAGCCGGCCGTTGTCGATGCACAGCGCCGCGCGGCGGGCGAGCTCGTCGACCATGGCGAGGTCGAGCTCGTCGAAGCCGGGCCGGTCGGGTTTGCGCAGCAGCTCGAAGGTGCCGAGCACGCGGCCGCGGGCGATGAGCGGGACGACCAGCAGGGCCCGGCCGGTGAGCAGGGGCCGCAGGTCGCGGTCGCCGAAGGAGGCGGAGATCTGGGCGGCGCGCTCGCGGTCGACGTGCGGAATGTGCACGGGCCGGGCGGTCCGCATGGCCTCGACGGACGGCGTCAGCCGGCGCAGCAGCAGTTTCTCGTCGCCGGGGACGACGTCGGCCCACCGGCCCGGCTCGTCGTTGTGGACGACGGCGACGCGGCGCATCAGCGTGGTCTCGTCGACCTCGTCGGCGGGCGGGGCGGAGTCGGCGACGACGCGTTCGAGGAGCTCGACGGCGGCGAGGTCGGCCAGCCGCGGCACGGTGACCTCGGCGAGGGTCCGGGCGGCCTGGAGGTGGCAGAGCGAGCTGCCGATCTCCTGGCCGGCCTCGCTGAGGAAGGCGAGGGGCTCGCGCACCGCCACCGTCTCGCATTCCCGCCGGGCGCGCCGCCCGGAGCGGGCGCCGGGGCCCGCGGGCGGCTCGACGGCGGGCTCGGCGGACGGCTCGTCCCGCCCATGGCCGTCTCCTTCCCCTCTACCGCCGTCCCGCGGGGCGCCGTTCGGGAGGTCGTGGGGTACCGCGGGGCCCGCGTCCGGGGTCGGCGCGCCGCAGCGGCCGACGGTCGCCGCGCC
>NZ_CAACVB010000248.1 GCF_900659635.1 Actinomadura roseirufa
ACGCTCCGGCGGCGTGCCGCGCTCCCGGCGGCTCCGCGCGCTCCCGCCCTTGCCGCGCCCGCTCGCCGGCGCCGGCGTCCTCGCCGCGCTCCTGTGGTGGCACGGCAGCGCCGCGTTCGTGACCGCGCTCCACGCGATCACCGTCCCGGCCGTCGCCGCCGCCCTCGCCACGGGCCTGCTCAGCACCGTTCTCAGCGCCGCCCGCTGGCGGATCGTCGCCCGCCGCCTCGGCCTCCGGCTGCGCCTCGGCACCGCCGTCGCCGACTACTACCGCGCCCAGTTCCTGAACAGCGTCCTGCCCGCGGGCGTCCTCGGCGACGTCCACCGCGCGGTCGGCCACGGCCACCGCTCCGGCGACGTCGCCCGCGGCGTCCGCGCCGTCGTCCTCGAACGGCTCGCGGGCCAGGCCGTCCTGGTGACCGCCGTGCTCGCGGTGCTGCTCGCCCGTCCCGCCCTGCTGTGGGCCCTGGCGCCGATGCTGATCCCCGCCGTGATCGTGCTGGGCCTCGCGGCGGCCGTGGTGGGCCTCGCCGCCGGCCGCCGCCGCGTCCCGGACGTCCGCCTCGTCCGCACGGCGTGGCCGTCCGTCGCGGCCCTGTCCGCCGGCGCGCTCGCCGGGCACCTCGCCCTGTTCGCCGTCGCCACCCGGCTCGCGGGCGCCACCGCCCCGTTCACCACCCTCGCCCCGCTGCTGCTGCTCGCCCTGCTCGCGATGACCCTGCCCGCGAACATCGGCGGCTGGGGCCCGCGCGAGGCCGTCCTGTCACCGGCGTTCGGCGCTGCCGGGCTCGGCTCAGCGCAGGGCCTGACCGTCTCCGTCGTCTACGGGGTCCTGGCCTTCGTCGCGACCCTGCCCGGCGCCCTCACCCTGCTGTACCGCCGCGAGGCAGCCCCCGAACGACCGGGCGAGGCTCGCCAGGACGTCCCGGCCCTTGCCGGCCGACGCCAGTGACGGCCGCCCGACGACCCCCGACCCGGTATAGGGCGCCAGCCCCACGGTGAGGAGGCGCCGCCGGTCACCGGCCCGGTGGTCGGCCCCCGCGTAACCGTCCCGCACCGCCTCCGGATGGGCGTGCAGCAGGATCGAGGTCTCCAGCTCCCCGGCGTGCATGTCGTCCCCGGCCGCCGTCTCCACGCCCGCCGCGTCCCGCGCCTCGTCCCACTCCTCGGCGCTCGGGAACAGCGCCATGTCCCCGCCGGACTCCTGCACGACGTTCCCCAGCACGTAGTTGCCGCCGTGCCCGTTCACCACGACCAGCTTCGGGACGCCCGACCGGCGCAGCGACCCCGCCACGTCCCGCACCACGGCCGAAAGCGTCGCCGCCGAGACGCTCACCGTCCCCGGCCAGGCCGCGTGCTCGTGCGAGCAGGAGATCGTCACCGGCGGCAGCAGCCGCACCGGATGCGCCGCGGCGATCTCCCGCGCGACCGCGCAGGCGATCAGCGTGTCCGTCGCCAGCGGCAGGAACGGCCCGTGCTGCTCGTGGCTGCCGACCGGCAGCACCGCCACCGGCACGTCCCGCTCCTCGACACTGGTGTGCAGGGGAAGCATGCCGTCCACGATGCCACTCACCGCGCCCCGACCAGCACCCGAGGCTCCTCCTCGGCCCCGGCCTGGGTCACCGTCCCGGCCTGGGGCACGGCCGGGGCCATCGCCATGGCGATGGCCGCCGGAACCGGCGAGGGCCTCGGCGCCGGCGGGACCGCGACGGCCGCCGCCGTGTCCCGCGGGCCCGCCGCGGACGGCCGCCGCAGCCGCCCCGCCACCGCCACCGCGGCCATCGCGCCGGCCAGCAGCGCCGCGGCGACCAGACCGTCCGTCCAGTAGTGGTTGGCGGTGACCACCACCACGAACACCGTGACCGGCGCGTGCAGCGCCACCACCCACCGCCACGGGCTCCGCGACACCCGCACCACCGCGATCGCCACGAGCAGCGCCCACCCGATGTGCAGCGACGGCATCGCCGCGTACTGGTTGGCGACCCCGTCCGCCGCCGCCGGATACGCCGACGGCCCCACCGTCGTCATCGTGTCCACGGCCCCGACCCCCGCGAGCCGTGGTGGCGCCAGCGGGAACAGCATGTGCACGGCCAGCCCCGCCGCCGTCAGCACCACCAGCTCGTTCCGCACCCGCGCGTAGGACGGCCGGTGCCGCACGTACAACCAGATCAGCAGCAGCGCCGTCCCCGGGAAGTGCACCGACACGTAGTACAGGTTCGCGAGGAACGCCGTGTGGTCCCACCCGAGCGCCCAGTGCTGCAGGCTCACCTCGCTCGGCAGCCACCCCCGCTCGAACCCCCACAGCCACCGCGCATTCGCCATGGCCTCCCCGGGCCCGCTCTCGACGACCGTCCGCCCCCACTTGTAGACGGCGAACAGGGCCAGCAGCAGCGTCACCTCGGTCGCCAGGGGCCGCACCGAGCGCCAGGCCCGCCCGCGCATCCCCACCACTTCGCTCACCATCGCCCGTCCTCCGCACCGGTCGCCGTCGTCAAGGACAACACTGACCTCTGACAACTCCGGAGGCACTGGGCCAAACCTCCCGACCACAGGGGGAGAACGACCCTTTCCAAAGGTGGAGCTAACCCCACCCCCCGACCACAGAACAGCCCCAACCTGGGACAACTCCGGCGGATGAAGCCGGAGCACCGGGGTAGGAGCGCGGTCGTCATCCGGCCAAAGCGGGTGACCGGGGGCTTGACCGCGGTTGTAGTGATTTCGTGGGATAGGACGGCTCTGGGGCGGGATAATCCCGGGTGGGGACCCCGGGCGCCGAACGGGGACGCGTCCGATCGGGGGATGGTCATGGGTGGTGTTCGCCGTGCGGCGAAAGGGTCGTGGGCGCTGCCGGTGATCGCGTGTGTGCTCGTCCTGGCGGGGGCGTGCACGTCCGCCACCGGGAAACCGGGGCGGCCGCCGGCCGTGAGGGCCGCGCCCGTGTCGGCCGAGAACGGCCGTCCGGGCACGGCGGACTGGCGGATCCGCAAGGAGGGCGCCGAGCACGAGATCGAGGGGTACGCCGACCACGTGAGCGTGCTGCCCGGCGAGGCGTTCCGGCTGTTCGTCTCGACCACTACGGCCGGGTTCACGGCCGAGGCGTTCCGCATGGGCTGGTACGGGGGCGAGCAGGCGCGCAGGGTGTGGCGATCCGAGCGCGCCCCGGGAGCCCGGCAGGCCGCCGCGGTGATCGACCGGAAGACCCGGTCGGTCTCCGCGCCCTGGAAGCCCTCGCTGACGGTCCACACGCCGGGATGGCCCGCGGGGGCGTACCTCATCAGGCTGACCGCCGCGTCGGGCGCGCAGCGGTACGTCCCGCTGACCGTCCGCTCGGAGAACGCGGCGGGGGCGGTCGTGGTGATGAACGAGACCACCACCTGGCAGGCGTACAACATGTGGGGCGGATACGACCTGTACAAGGGGCCTTCGGGTGGGGAGACGGACCGCGCCACCGCCGTGAGCTTCGACCGGCCGTACGACGGCAACGGCGCCGGGAAGTTCATGACCTACGAGCAGCCCGCGATCGCTCTCGCCGAGAAACTGGGCGTGCCGCTGGCCTACACGACCAACAACGACCTGCACGCCCGGCCCGGCCTGCTGGACGGCGCGCGCGGCCTGCTCACCCTCGGGCACGACGAGTACTGGTCGACCGTGATGCGCAAGGGCGTGACGCGGGCCCGCGACCGGGGCCTCAACATCGCCTTCCTCGGTGCCAACGCGGTGAACCGCCACATCCGCTTCGGTCCCACCCCGCTGGGCGCGAACCGCCTGGTGACCTGCTACAAGGACGCCGCGACCGACCCGGTCTCCCGGACGGATCCGGCCGAGTCCACCCAGGACTGGCGGCTGCCTCCCCAGCCGCGGCCGGAGAGCGAGCTCATCGGCATCCAGTACTCCTGTTTTCCCGCCGAGGGGGCCTTCACCGTGGGACGGCCCGACTTCTGGATGTTCCGGGGCACCGGCGTGCGCAAGGGGACGAGCTTCCCCGGCGTCATCGGACCCGAGGCCGACTCGGTCAACGCCGCGGGCCCCACGCCGCGCCCCATCGAGATCGTCGCGCGCTCCCAGATCGTCTGCGGGAACCGCGGGGCCATCGCGCACGCCTCGTACTACACGACCAAGAGCGGCGCCGGTGTCTTCGCCACCGGGACCATGCGCTGGGTCTGCGCCATGCGCGGCCGCGCCTGCGGCCACGGCGTCACCGACGCCGCCCGCCCCTTCGTCACCAAGAGCACCGAAACCCTCGTCCGCGCCATGGCCGCCGGTCCCATGGGCCGCGCCCACCCGGCCCAGGACAACCTCGACCTCTTCCAGTCCGTCGATTAGTTGGCCGGCGACCCGCTTGCCTAGAGCGGAGGCTGATTATTTGTGGTCGAGGGTTCCTCTTGCGCTTTTGTCTTGTTGGCCGGGCATGTAATAGACGAGGTCGAGGCGGCCGTCTCTGCGGTGGGTGAGGTGGAGATCGCCCACGTTGCATGTGTCGCGATCATTGGAGAAGACGGTGCGGACGGTCAGGTTCTTTTCGGTGTCGAGGACGGTCGGGACGGCCTTGCCCTTGCATCTTCCGTCCATATAGCTGACCTCGCCGATATGCCAGCCTGTCCGGAGCGACAGTTTCACATCCCATGAGGGCTGATTCGTCTCGACGTCCCTGACCGTGCCCTGCCAGGTTCCGGCGAAGCCGGGCGGGACCGGTGCCTCCGGGTCGGGCACCGAAGTGCGGTCTTCGACGGCGAGGATCGCGGCGGTGCCGAGGAACACGAGGCAGAGCAGGCCGAGAGGGATCCCGCAGGCGATGGCCAGCCGAGTCCGGCGGCTGAGGCGGGAGCGGCGCCGGTGGGCCCACGGTGGCGGGACGTGCGGCGGCGGCATGTGGGGCGGCGGCGGACGGCGCGGTGGCGGGACGGCGTGGGGGACGGCCCGTCCCCGGGGCGCCGTCTCCCAGGGGTCGGACGGCTCCCCGGGTGGCTGCGGGTCCCCTGCCGGAGAACCGGCGTCGGCGGCGTCCCAGGGGTCGTCGATGATCTCTTCGGGTTCCTCGTCCGGGCCGTTGAGGAAGGCGTCGTAGGCCGCGCGGCGGTGGAGGAGGACGTCCCGGGCGATGTTGATGAGGCGGAGGGTCTCCTCGGCCTCCGCCTTGGCCCCCGGGTCGGTGACGTGGTCGGGGTGGTGGGTGCGCGCGAGGGACCGCCAGGCGCTCTGGACGTCGCCGGCCGTCGCGTCCGGGGAGAGGCCGAGGAGGGCGTAGGCCTCCTTCCCGGCGAGCTCGCCGAACGCCTCCGGCACGGTCAGCGGCCGATTCTGCGCGCCACCGACGCCCGGTAGCACGTCAGGTCCCAGTGGGCGGTCGCGTCGGTGTGGCCGGCCGGGACGAGCTTGGTCCCGGTCGCGAACGTGACGTCCTTCGCTCCGGCGAGGTAGAACACGAACACGTTGAGACGGTGGTCGTGGCCCTCGTAGTACCAGTGGTTGCGCAGGATCTGCTGCCCGGCGAGGAAGGGGGTCTGGAGGAGCTCCTGGGCCCGGGGCGGCAGGTTGCCGAGAATGCCGAGGGCGTTCGGGGACAGGCCGAGGCCGGGTGCCGACGCCGCGCCGGGCGCGCCGGTGGCGGACGGGCGCGACGCGTGCGGCGGCGGACGGTGGTCGACGCGCATGTGGCGGAGCGAGCCCGGGGCGAACTGGAACGAGGAGATCGCGTAGACGGGCCGGTGCTCGGTGTTGACGCGGGGCTCGGCGATGGACAGTCCCGCCTCCCCGAAGGTCACGGCGTAGCAGCGTCCGTCGCCGCTGGAGACGTCGGTGCGGGCGAACCACTCGATGGCGGGGCCGGACAGTTCCGCGAGCCGTTCCCTGGTCCGGGCGCCGATGGACTCCCAGCTTTCCTGGCGGAGCCTGCTCTCGCCGAGTGTCATTTCGCCGGCCCGGTGCAGGGGCGCGGACGCGGGTGCGTGCTTGGCCATTTCACCGGAACGCCGCGGCTCGGGCGAGCCCGGGCGTCCCGGCACCAGCGGAAATGACGAGCCCATGGACGTGCCCCTTCTGACTGTTCGGCGACCACCGATCGATCACCTTAGCCGGTGAGCGGCCGGTTCGCCGATGCTCCGGCGGAGGGCGCCGATCGCAGGGGGAGCAGTGGTGCGGCCGTTGCGCGAGTGACGGGTCAGGTCACCTCGCCTTTGGCGCTTTCGGTTTCGCCGCGGCCGGCCGCCCTCTGCCCGAAGGCACGATCGCGCTCCGCTGCGCGAACCAATTTCTCCGCAGAAAGGAGAGCACTCCATGCGGACGCGCGGCCGAATGACGGTCACATGCCCCCGGAAGAGCAAGCCGAAGGCCCCGCTTCCGGGGGAGCGGGGCCTTCGATCGAGTGCGGGTCGGCGGCGAGGTGGGCCGTCAGGATCGGGTCAGCCCCAGAGGCCCCACTGCCACTTCTTGTTGTCGCCCTTGAAACCGGGGGAGCAGCGGACGAAGTTGCCCTTGTTGCCGCCTTCGAGGTAGCAGCCCTCGGTGTTCGCGATGGTGTTGTAGGAGCGGACCTCCCACAAGAGGGCCCAGTTGAACGTGTAGCCGTGGTTGGGGTAAACGCTGCAGTCCTCCACCCGCACGTCCCACGTGCGCTTGTTCGCCGACACGCACCCGACCTCGGGAAAGTACATCTTGGAGGACCATTGGCCGAGGTATTGGCGGCCGTCGCGGCGGTTGCACTTGGCGAGTTTGAGGTCGCCTCGAACGGCCACGAGGCACTTGCCGGTGCCCTTGTTCTTCATCATCTTGGACCCGGCGGTGCGGGTCGGCTTCCGCGCCGCCGATTCCTTGGCGGCCGTCGATGCCTTGGCCGCCGCCGGGGCCACATTCGCGACCTTGCCGGCGGCGCCGGAGGACTCGTGCGAGAGGGCCGACGCCAGGCCGGCGCCGCCCACGGCGGTGGCGCACGTCGCGATGGCGATGACCTGTACGGCCTTGCGGGGTTTACGCATTGAATTCGCCCTTTCCGGTTTCCGAGCGCACGGTCTTTTTGGTGGCTCACTGGTCAACAAAACTACTGACGGAAAATGGCGATAATCAGAGCCTTAGGGCCTCACCAGGGGGTGGGCCCTAGGGCCCTAGGCGGCAATTCGCCCGATGTGTCCGTGCGTGTCACTCCCGGTCGAGGGTTCCTTGCGCCCGTACCTGATCTTTGTCGGACGCGTAGTAGCGGGCCTCGAGACGGCCGTCCTTGCGGCGAGTGAGGTGGATGTCGCCGACGTCGCAGCCCGACCGGTCCTCGGGGAAGGCGGTCCGGATGATCAGAGGTTCGCCGGTGCCGGCGCTGAGTGGGACGGCCTTGCCCCGGCAACCGCCGTTCAGGTAGCTGACGTCACCGTTGTGCAGGCCCTTGCGAAGTGTCAGCCTCACGCCCCATGAGGAGCCCCCGGACCCGAGGTACTTGATCGTGCCCGTCCAGGTTCCGGTGTAACCGGGCGGCACCGCCACCATGGGGTCTGGCGGCTTGTCCTTGTTGATGAGGCCGATGACCAGAGCCGCGACCACGAACACGCCCCCGAGTGCGGCGAAGGAGATCGCGCAGCCGATGCCGGCCCGTGCACCGAAGGAGAGGGTTGACCGCGGGCGATACGGCGGCGGAGGCGGGACGGGATAGGGCCGCGGTGGAACGGGATAAGGCCGCCGAACGTACGCCGGTGGCGGATAGGGCGGCGGATGGGGGATCGGCCGGCGCGGCGGCGGGATGAAATGAGGGGCGGTCCGTCCCGGAGTCGCGGTGTCCCAGGGATCGGCCGGTTCGGCGGCGGGCGGTGGGCGCGTCGTGGTCGAACCGGGGACGGCGCTGTCCCAAGGGTCGTCGAGGTCCTCCTCGTTCCCCTCGTCCCAGGGGTCTTCGGGGGCCTCCTCATCCCAGGGGTCGTTGAGGATCTCCTCGTCCCAGGGGTCGTCGAGAACCTCCTCGGTCTCCGAGGGGACGGCGCGGGAGGCGTCGTAGGCGGCGCGGCGGGTGAGGAGGACGTCTCGGGCGATGTTGAGCAGGCGGAGGTGCTGCTCGGCCTCGGCCTTGGCGGCGGCGTCGGTGATCTGGTCCGGGTGATGCCTCTTCGCCAGGCTCCGCCAGGTCTTCTGGATGGTGTCCGCCGACGCGTCCGGCGGAACGCCGAGAAGGTCGTAGGCGTCGTGCCCGTGGAGTTCGCCGAACGTTTCCGGCACGGTCAGCGGCCCCGCCGTCCCGGCGGACCACTCGCCTCGCCCGGGAACGGCGGAAATGATGCGGCCATCAGTTCGTCCCCCTGCGGGCTCGGGATTTCACCTCCGGGTCACTTTAGTGAACGGCCGCCGGTCATGGGACGGCGGCGGTGCGGAAGACGAGGGCCGGACGCGGCGTGCGGAGGCCGGGGCGGCCCGCGCCTGGCCGCCCCGGCTGCTATCGGTCGCTCACCACGTCTCGCACGTGCCGTTGGTGCCCTCCCACACGGCGGTGATGATGCCCTTCTCCTTCTTCGTCCAGAAGGTGGTGTGGACCACCTTGAACCACTTCTTCGCCCCGCTCCGGTTGACCTTCCGGCAGACGATGACATTGTCGCCGCCCTGCTTGACGGCGGTCGGATAGTTCAGCGTCCGCTCCAGGTGGGTTTCGAAATTGCTGCTCGTCCACCGGGCGGAGAAGTGCTTGTAACCCCATCCCTTCTTGCCCGCCACTCCGCAGCGCAGCGCCACCGGATATCCGTACTTGGTGCTCACGTGGCCGTACTTGGCGAGAATGTGCGAGCGGCCCTTGCCCTTGCAGTTGGGCACCGAAGCCAGAGCGGACGGTGCCGGGGGCTGGGCCCGCACGGTGCCGGCCCCCACGGTGCCGGTCTTGGAGGCGCTGACCGTCGCCGCCTTCGCGGTGGACGGGCCGAACGCGCCGTCCGCCAAGGCCGCGCCGGAGGATGCGAGCGCGGTGGCCGCGAGGACGCCTCCGGCCAGTCTCGTGGCGATGTGCATCACTGGTTCACCTTTCCTGAGTGGAGTGCCGTCCGCCGGAAGGCGTCCGGGAGGGTGCCGAGGGGAAGCGCGGCGAGGAGGGCGAGGGTCGCCGCGGCGGTCAGGCCGTCGGACAGGACCGGCCACGGCGGTGCCCCTCCGCCGCCGAGCCGGACGTTGAGCTGGCCGGCGAGCCACCACACCGCGACGGCGGCGGTGAGCGCGGCGGCCAGCAGCGGCGGGCCGAGCGTCCACGTGGGCGGTGCGGGACGGCCCGCCGGGTCGGGCCGCAGCAGTTCCGCCGCCGCGCCGAGCAGGCCCGCGAGCAGCACGAAGACCAGGCCGGGCGCCGCGATGACCCGGATCCAGGCGCCGAGGCCGTCGCCGCCGGACGTGGTCTGCCGCCAGCCGCCGCCGAGGGCCTCGACGTGCGCGCCGGGCGGCAGGGCCGCGTAGGCCGCCTGCTTGACGACCCATTCCGGGACGGCGTCGCGGACGCCGGTGACCACGACCAGCGAATCGGGGGCGGGGCCGCGGGACGCCTCGTCCTGGACGAGCATGCCGCCGTCCGCCCCGCCGGCCCAGTACAGGAGTTCCTGCATGCGGGGATCGACGACCTGTCCGGGCGCGACGGCGACGGGAACGGGCGCGCAGGTGAGCCCGAGGTCCAGCAGCACCGGGCAGCTTCCGCGCAGCACCGGGTCCCCGGACCGTCCCGCCGTGCTCAGGGCGAGCAGCCGCGGGCCGGGCGGCAGGCGCCGGGCGAACGCCGCGATCCGGTCGCCGGTCAGCGGCCCCGCGTCCACCACCTGGACGGACGTGCCGATCCGGTCGAAGGTCCACCGCGCCCGCGCGGTGTCGTCGCCCGGATGGCCGGCCCACCCGCCGAGCAGCGCCGCCGGGCCGAGGCCGAGCAGCGCGGCGGCGGCGAGCCGGGTCATGATCGCGGGACGGGCCGCGAGCCGGTCGCCCGCCGCCGCCCCGCCCCACCGGCCGCCCAGCCGTGTGATCAGTCGGCCCAGCGGTCCGGCGAGGCCGCCCGCCGCCGCGGACAGGCCGGCCGTGACCCCGGCCACGCCCGTCCAGAACAGGAGGGCGGGGACCAGGTCGCCGTCCCGGCCGGTCTCCGCCGTGCCGAGCACGACCAGCGCCGATACTCCGGCCAGCCAGGCGCCCCGGCGCGGAGCCGGTCTGACGGCGGGGAGGCGGATCCGCCTCAGCGCCATCGCGCCGGCGACCAGCGGCGGCACCGCCACCGCGATGAGCGGCAGTGCCCACGCCACGTCCCGCAGGGAGGCGGCGGGCAGGACGTATCCCGTCCCCGGGATCGGGAGGTCGGTGACGGTCGCGGCGACGGCGGGGACGAGGCCGATCGCCGTGCCGATCCCCGCGATCCCCGCGGCCGCGCGCGGGCGCGTCCCGCCGGGAAGACGGACCGCCACCAGAAGCAGCAGGGCGGCGGGGAGGCCGATCAGCGCCGCGACCGCCGTCAGCGGCTCAGAGACCGGTTCGACCGCGAGGGACTCGCCGAACCGGGGCGCCTCGGTGTCGCCGAACCCGGTGACCGGCTGCCAGTCCGCGCGGGCGCCCGTCTCGTCCACGGGACGGACGTAGGCGAGGCGCTCGGAGGGGGAGGCCAGCCCGGACGCCGCGATGAGGCCGGCGAAGCGCCCGTAGCGGGTGCTGATCCGCTCGTCCCGGCCCGCGCGGGCCAGCGCCCGCGACAGCACGGCCTCGCCGGGTCGCGGCCAGCGCGCCAGCCCCGGCG
>NZ_CAACVB010000249.1 GCF_900659635.1 Actinomadura roseirufa
CGCCACGGCCGCCGCCACGGCGGTCGCCGCCGCCACGGCGCTCACGGCCGCCGCCGCCACCGGCGGCGCGCTGCTGAGCGGCCTGCTGCTCGCGCTCGGCGCGGGTCTGGGCCGCCTCGCCCTTGTAGATCCACACCTTGACGCCGATGCGGCCGAACGTCGTACGGGCCTCGTAGAAGCCGTAGTCGATGTCGGCGCGCAGCGTGTGCAGCGGGACCTGGCCCTCGCGGTAGAACTCCGACCGCGACATCTCGGCGCCGCCGAGACGGCCGCCGCACTGGACCTTGATGCCCTTGGCGCCGGACTTCATCGCGGACTGGATCGCCTTGCGCATGGCGCGGCGGAACGCGACGCGGCTGGACAGCTGCTCGGCCACGCCCTGCGCGACGAGCTGCGCGTCGATCTCGGGGTTCTTGACCTCGAGGATGTTCAGCCGCACCTGCTTGCCGGTCAGCTTCTCCAGGTCACCGCGCAGGCGCTCGGCCTCGGCGCCGCGGCGGCCGATGACGATGCCCGGCCGGGCGGTGTGGATGTTGACCTCGACACGGTCCCGGGTGCGCTCGATCTCCACCTTGGAGATGCCCGCCCGGTCCATGCCCTTCTGCAGCATGCGCCGGATCTGGACGTCTTCCTTGACGTAGTCCTTGTAGAGCTTGTCGGCGAACCACACGCTCTTGTGGTCGGTGGTGATGCCGAGCCGGAACCCGTGCGGGTTGATCTTCTGACCCACTACCGGGCCCTCCTCGTCTTCTTACCGCCACTGGACGCAGAAGCCTCGTCCCGCGACTCCACGACCACGGTGATGTGGCTCGTGCGCTTGTTGATGCGGTAAGCCCGGCCCTGGGCGCGGGGGCGGAAACGCTTGAGCGTCGGCCCCTCGTCCACCCACGCACGGCTCACGACGAGCGTGTCCGAGTCGAGCTTGAAGTTGTGCTCGGCGTTGGCGATGGCACTCGCCAGCACCTTGCCCACAGGCTCACTAGCAGCCTGGGGGGCGAACCGCAGCACCGCCTGAGCCTCCGCGGCAGGCAGGCCGCGGATGAGGTCCACCACGCGGCGGGCCTTCCTGGGCGTGACGCGGATGAACCGCGCCTGGGCCCTGGCTTCCATCGCTGATCCCTCTCTCCGTACGAACTACTGCTCTGCCTGCTCAGCCGCGTCGGCTGCGGCGGTCTTCCTTGACATGGCTGCGGAACGTGCGCGTCGGCGCGAACTCGCCGAGCTTGTGCCCCACCATGGCGTCGGTGACGAACACCGGGACGTGCTTGCGGCCGTCGTGCACGGCGATCGTGTGACCGATCATGTCCGGCACGATCATGGAGCGCCGCGACCACGTCTTGATGACGTTCTTGGTGCCCTTCTCGTTCTGGGCGTCCACCTTCTTGATCAGGTGGTCGTCCACGAACGGGCCCTTCTTAAGGCTACGTGGCATGACGAGCGACTCCTACCGCTTCTTCTTGCTGCGACGACGGACGATCAGCCGGTCGCTCGACTTGTTCGCCTGGCGAGTGCGGCCTTCCTTCTTACCGTTCGGGTTCACCGGGTGCCGGCCACCGGAGGTCTTGCCCTCACCACCACCGTGCGGGTGGTCGATCGGGTTCATGGCCACGCCGCGGACGGTCGGGCGCTTGCCCTTCCACCGCATGCGGCCGGCCTTGCCCCAGTTGATGTTCGACTGCTCGGCGTTCCCGACCTCGCCCACCGTCGCGCGGCAGCGCACGTCCACCATCCGCATCTCGCCGGAGGGCATGCGCAGCGTGGCGTACTTGCCCTCCTTGGCCAGCAGCTGGACGCCGGCGCCCGCACTGCGAGCGATCTTGGCGCCGCCGCCGGGCTTGAGCTCGATGGCGTGGATGACGGTACCGGTCGGGATGTTGCGCAGCGGCAGGCAGTTGCCCGGCTTGATGTCCGAGCCCGGCCCGTTCTCGATCCGGTCGCCCTGGCGCAGGCCCTGCGGGGCGAGGATGTAGCGCTTCTCGCCGTCGGCATAGTGCAGCAGCGCGATCCGCGCGGTGCGGTTCGGGTCGTACTCGATGTGCGCGACCTTGGCGGGGACGCCGTCCTTGTCGTGGCGACGGAAGTCGACCAGCCGGTAGGCGCGCTTGTGGCCACCGCCCTGGTGCCGGGTGGTGATGCGGCCGTGGTTGTTGCGGCCGCCCTTCTTGGGGAGCGGACGCAGCAGCGACTTCTCCGGCTCGCGGCGCGTGACCTCGACGAAGTCGGCCACGCTGGAGCCGCGACGACCGGGAGTCGTCGGCTTGTACTTACGGATGCCCATCTTTTTCGTTCATCCCTTGTCTGTCTCCGGGACGGCTCGGCTGGTTAGGCCGGGCCGCCGAAGATGTCGATCCGCTCGCCCTCGGCGAGGCTGACGATGGCGCGCTTGGTGTCCTTGCGCTTGCCGTAGCCGAACCGGGTGCGCTTGCGCTTGCCCTGCCGGTTGAGCGTGTTCACGCTCGTCACCTTGACGCCGAACACGGCCTCGACGGCCTGCTTGATCTGCGTCTTGTTGGCGTCCGGGCGGACCACGAACGTGTACTTGTTCTCGTCCAGCAGCCCGTAGCTCTTCTCCGAGACGACCGGCGCGATGATGACGTCGCGGGGGTCGGCGATCTTGTTCATGTGCGACCCTCCTTACTTCTTCGCCGCGCGCGAGATGAACTCGTCGTACGCCTTCTGCGTGAAGACGACGTCGTCGTTCACCAGCACGTCGTAGGTGTTGAGCTGGTCAGAGACGATCACGTGCACGCTCGGCTCGTTGCGCAGGCTCTTCCAGGTCAGCTCGTCCTCGCGGTCCAGGACCAGCAGGACGCGCTTGGCCTCGGTGACCGTGCGCAGCGCCGTCAGCGCCGTCCTCGTCTTCGGGGTGTCGCCCTCGATGAGGGTGTCGACCACGTGCACCCGGCCGTAGCGGGCCCGGTCCGACAGCGCGCCGCGCAGCGCGGCGGCCTTCATCTTCTTGGGCGTCTTCTGCGCGTAGTCCCGCGGCTGGGGGCCGTGCACGGCGCCGCCGCCGGCGAACTGGGGCGCGCGGGTCGAGCCCTGGCGGGCGCGGCCGGTGCCCTTCTGCCGGTACGGCTTCTTGCCACCGCCGGAGACCTCGCCCCGGGTCTTGGTGGCGTGCGTGCCCTGGCGCGCCGCGGCCAGCTGCGCCACCACGACCTGGTGGATCAGCGGCACGCTGGTCTTCGCGTCGAAGACCTCGGCGGGCAGGTCGATGTCCAGCTTCGCGGTCACTTGCCCGTCCCCTTCACTGCGTCGCGGACCAGGACCACGCCGCCGTTGGGGCCGGGAACCGCGCCCTTGATGAGGAGCAGGTTCTTGTCGGCGTCCACGGCGTGGACGGTCAGGTTCTGCACGGTGGTACGGGCGTTGCCGTGCCGCCCCGCCATCCGGAGGCCCTTGAACACGCGACCCGGGGTCGCGCAGCCGCCGATCGAGCCCGGCGAGCGGTGCTTGCGCTGCGTGCCGTGCGAGGCGCCCAGGCCCTTGAAGCCGTGGCGCTTCATGACACCGGCGGTGCCCTTGCCCTTGCTGGTGCCGGTCACGTCGATCTTCTGGCCGGCCTCGAAGACGCTGGCGGTGATCTCCTGGCCGAGTTCGAACTCGGTGGTGTCGTCAGCGCGCAGTTCGACGAGGTAGCGGCGCGGCGTGACGCCGGCCTTCTCGAAGTGACCCGTGCTCGGCTTGTTCACCTTGCGCGGGTCGATCTGCCCGTAGCCGAGCTGGACGGCGCTGTAGCCGTCCTTCTCCTGGCTGCGGAGCTGGGTGACGACACACGGCCCGGCCTGGACGACGGTCACCGGCACGATCCGGCCCTCATCGTCGAAGACCTGGGTCATGCCGAGCTTCTCGCCCAGGACGCCCTTCCTCTGCGTACTCATCTCTCGGTGCGTCCCTTAGAGCTTGATCTCGATGTCAACGCCGGCCGGAAGGTCGAGCCGCATCAGCGAGTCGACCGTCTTGGGCGTCGGGTCGATGATGTCGATCAACCGCTTGTGCGTGCGCATCTCGAAGTGCTCGCGGCTGTCCTTGTACTTGTGCGGCGAGCGGATGACGCAGTACACGTTCTTCTCGGTCGGCAGCGGCACCGGGCCCGCGACCTTGGCGCCCGTCCGCGTCACCGTCTCAACGATCTTCTTCGCGGAGGTGTCGATGACCTCGTGGTCGTAGGCCTTGAGCCGGATGCGGATCTTCTGTCCCGCCATGGTGGCCTCGGTGTCCTTTGCTGTAGTGCCGCTGTTTACTTCGCTGTCGCGACGCGGCGGCCCGGCTGCTGTTCCCAGCAGCGGTCCGGGCCGCCGCGTCCACGAGGGGTGTTACTTGATGATCTTGGTGACGCGACCGGCGCCGACGGTCCGGCCACCCTCACGGATGGCGAACTTCAGGCCCTCCTCCATGGCGACGGGCTGGATCAGCTCGACGCGCATCTCGGTGTTGTCGCCCGGCATGACCATCTCGGTGCCCTCGGGGAGGTTCACCACGCCGGTGACGTCCGTGGTCCGGAAGTAGAACTGCGG
Source organism: Actinomadura roseirufa (assembly GCF_900659635.1). Lineage (GTDB taxonomy): Bacteria > Actinomycetota > Actinomycetes > Streptosporangiales > Streptosporangiaceae > Spirillospora > Spirillospora roseirufa. The sequence continues at coordinate 4,521 of NZ_CAACVB010000249.1, forward strand.
ACGGTAGTTGTTGAAGAACGGCGTGTGGCGGCCGCCCTCGTCCTTGGACAGGATGTAGACCTGCGCCTCGAACTCGGTGTGCGGGGTGTTGGTGCCCGGCTTGATGACGCACTGGCCGCGCTCGACGTCCTCGCGCTTGATGCCGCGCAGCAGCAGGCCGACGTTGTCGCCCGCCTGGCCCTGGTCGAGCAGCTTGCGGAACATCTCGACACCGGTGACGGTGGTCGAGGTGGACTCCGGCTTGATGCCGATGATGTCGACGACCTCGTTGACGTTGACGACACCGCGCTCGATGCGGCCGGTGACGACCGTGCCGCGGCCGGTGATCGAGAAGACGTCCTCGATCGGCATCAGGAACGGCTTCTCGGTGTCGCGGACCGGCTCGGGGACGTTCTCGTCGACGGCCTTCATCAGCTCGACGATCGACTCGCCCCACTTCTCGTCGCCCTGCAGGGCCTGGAAGGCGGAGACGCGCACGACCGGGACGTCGTCGCCCGGGAACTCGTACTCGGACAGCAGCTCGCGGACCTCGAGCTCGACGAGCTCCAGGATCTCCTCGTCGTCCACCATGTCGCACTTGTTCAGCGCGACGACGATGTAGGGCACGCCGACCTGGCGGGCCAGGAGCACGTGCTCCTTGGTCTGCGGCATCGGGCCGTCGGTCGCGGCCACCACCAGGATGGCGCCGTCCATCTGCGCCGCACCGGTGATCATGTTCTTGATGTAGTCCGCGTGACCCGGGCAGTCGACGTGGGCGTAGTGCCGCGACTCGGTCTGGTACTCGACGTGCGCGATCGAGATCGTGATGCCGCGCTCGCGCTCCTCGGGGGCCTTGTCGATGTCCTCGAACGGCGTGAACGGGTTCAGGTCCGGGAACTTGTCGTGGAGCACCTTGGTGATCGCCGCGGTAAGCGTGGTCTTACCGTGGTCGATGTGACCGATGGTGCCGATGTTCACGTGCGGCTTCGTCCGCTCGAACTTGGCCTTCGCCACTGGTTGCTCCTTGTTACGATCCTCGGCCGCCTATACGACCGCTTCGATGTGCGTCTGTGTGATCTGAACGGGGCAGGCCCGGTGCTTACTCGCCCCGCGCCTTGGCGATGATCTCCTGCGCGACGTTCCCCGGAACCTCGGCGTAGGAGTCGAACTGCATCGTGAAGACGGCCCGGCCCTGGGTCTTGCTGCGCAGATCACCCACGTAGCCGAACATCTCGGACAGGGGCACGAGCGCCTTGATGACGCGCATGCCGTGCCGCTCGTCCATGGACTGGACCTGGCCGCGGCGGCTGTTGAGGTCGCCGATCACGTCGCCCATGTTGTCCTCGGGCGTGGTGACCTCGACGGCCATCATCGGCTCCAGCAGCGTCGGCGACGCCTTGCGGGCGGCCTCCTTGAACGCCATGGACCCGGCGACCTTGAACGCCATTTCCGAGGAGTCCACCTCGTGGTAGGCGCCGTCCCGCAGGGTGACCTTGACGCCCACCATCGGGTAGCCGGCGAGGACGCCGAACTCGGCGGCCTCCTGGCAGCCCGCGTCCACCGACGGGATGTACTCCCGCGGGATGCGGCCACCGGTGACCTTGTTCTCGAACTCGTAACCGTCCGACCCGCCGCCGAGCGGCTCCAGGTCGATGATCACGCGGCCGAACTGGCCCGAGCCACCCGTCTGCTTCTTGTGGGTGTACTCGACCTTCTCGACCTTGCGGCTGATCGTCTCGCGGTAGGCGACCTGCGGGCGGCCCACGTTCGCGTCGACCTTGAACTCGCGCTTCATCCGGTCGACGAGGATCTCCAGGTGGAGCTCGCCCATGCCGGAGATGACGGTCTGGCCGGTCTCCTCGTCCGAGCGGACCTGGAAGGAGGGGTCCTCCTCGGCGAGCCGCTGGATGGCGGTGCCCAGCTTCTGCTGGTCGGCCTTCGTCTTCGGCTCGATCGCGACGTGGATGACCGGCGCCGGGAAGTTCATCGACTCCAGGACGATGGGGTCCTTCTCGTCGCACAGCGTCTCACCGGTGGTGGTCTGCTTGAGACCCATCACCGCGACGATGTCACCGGCGCCCGCGCGGTCGATCTCGGTGCGCTTGTTGGCGTGCATCCGGTAGATCTTGCCGATCCGCTCCTTGCGCTCCTTGACGGAGTTCAGGACGCTCGCGCCGGACTCCAGCACGCCCGAGTAGACGCGCACGAAGGTCAGCTTGCCCAGGTGCGGGTCGCTCATGATCTTGAAGGCGAGCGCGGAGAAGGGCTCGCCCTCGCTCGGCTTGCGCGCGAGGGTCTTCTCCTCGTCGCGCACGGCGTGGCCCTCGATGGCGTCCACGTCGAGCGGCGAGGGCAGGTAGCGGACGATCGCGTCCAGCAGCGGCTGCACGCCCTTGTTCTTGAAGGCCGTGCCGCAGGTCACCGGGGTCAGCTTGGCGGCGACGGTCGCGCGGCGGATGCCGGCGTAGAGCTGCTCCACGGTGGGCTCGTCGCCCTCCAGGTACAGCTCCATGATCTCGTCGTCGTTCTCGGCGAGCGTCTCGACGAGCTTGTCGTGCCACTCGCGCGCCGACTCCAGGTGCGAGTCCGGGATGTCGACGGTGTCGTACATCTCGCCGAGCTTGGCCTCCTCGTTCCAGAGGAGGGCCTTCATCGTCACGAGGTCGATGACGCCCTTGAAGTCGGCCTCGGCCCCGATCGGGAGCTGCAGCACGAGCGGAACCGCGTTGAGCCGGTTCTCGATCATGTCGACGCAACGGTGGAACTCGGCGCCGACCCGGTCGAGCTTGTTGACGAAGCACATGCGGGGCACGCCGTACCGGTCGGCCTGGCGCCACACGGTCTCGGACTGCGGCTCGACACCGGCGACACCGTCGAACACGGCGACCGCGCCGTCGAGGACCCGCAGGTTGCGCTCCACCTCGACGGTGAAGTCCACGTGACCCGGGGTGTCGATGATGTTGATCGTGTGCTTGACCTCATCGACGGGCCACTCGCAGGTGGTGGCGGCGGAGGTGATGGTGATCCCCCGCTCCTGCTCCTGCTCCATCCAGTCCATGGTGGCGGCGCCGTCGTGGACCTCGCCGATCTTGTAGCTGATGCCCGTGTAGTACAGGATCCGCTCGGTCGTCGTGGTCTTGCCCGCGTCGATATGGGCCATGATCCCGATGTTGCGGACCCTGGCCAGGTCTACACCGGTTGTGGTAGCCACTGTGTCCTCGCGTCGTCTCGTCGTTGCCGGCTCGCCGGGGTTACCAGCGGTAGTGGGCGAAGGCCTTGTTGGACTCCGCCATCTTGTGCGTGTCCTCGCGCTTCTTGACAGAGGCGCCGAGGCCGTTGCTCGCGTCGAGCAGCTCGTTCATGAGCCGCTCGGTCATGGTCTTCTCGCGGCGCTGCCGGGCGTACACCACCAGCCAGCGCAGGGCCAGGGTGGTGCTGCGCGCGGGCCGCACCTCCACCGGGACCTGGTAGGTCGCGCCACCGACGCGGCGGCTGCGGACCTCCAGGGTCGGCTTGACGTTGTCGAGCGCGCGCTTCAGCGTCACGACCGGGTCGTTGCCGGTCTTCTCGCGGGCGCCCTCGAGAGCGTCGTAGACGATGCTCTGCGCGATCGAACGCTTGCCGTCCAGGAGAATCTTGTTGATGAGCGCGGTGACCAGCGGCGAGTTGTACACCGGGTCAGCGATCAGCTGGCGCTTGCCAGCGGGGCCCTTGCGCGGCATCAGCTCTTCTCCTTCTTCGCGCCGTACTTGCTGCGCGCCTGCTTGCGGTTGCGGACGCCCTGGGTGTCGAGGGACCCGCGGATGATCTTGTACCGAACCCCGGGGAGGTCCTTCACACGACCGCCGCGCACGAGCACGATCGAGTGCTCCTGCAGGTTGTGGCCGACACCGGGAATGTAGGCCGTGACCTCAATCCCGCTGGTCAGCCGGACACGGGCGACCTTGCGAAGCGCGGAGTTCGGCTTCTTGGGCGTCGTCGTGTAGACGCGCGTGCAGACGCCCCGGCGCTGGGGGCTCTCCTTCAGCGCGGGCGTCTTGTTCTTGGTCACCTTGTCCTGGCGGCCCTTCCGGACCAGCTGCTGGATCGTGGGCACCGCGTCTCCGTCTTCCTCGTACCGAGCCGGTAAGTCTTATTGGTGCAATCACCACCTCAGGCGAGGCTGTGACCTGCCGGTTTCCCGACCTCTCCGACCCACGCGGTCGGGCGTGTCGCCGCCTCACGGAGCATCGCGCCGTTCGGAACCGACACAGACCGCCCGGCCCGTGGAAGGGCCGAAACAAGCCGGGGAGTGAATGCGGCGCTGGGCCTGGCCTGCTGGACCTCGCCGGCGCGCACGCATAGCGACCCGCACACAGCGGGCACAAGTGAAGAGGTTACCGACCCCTACGCGAAAGTGCAAAGCGAGCAACGCACTACCGCGCGGAGCCCCTCCGGCGCAAGTCCGCGGGGCCCCAGGGGGCATTTTTCGTTGCCGTGGCGGCCGAATGCCGACGGGCGCTCCCTCGTGAAAGAAGGAAGGACCCGCCGGCATTGTGACCCGAGCATCCCGCGTTGGGGAAGATGTGGCCGAGCCTTTACGAGGTCGCGTCCTACAGGACGAACGCCACGACCAGCACCACCAGGACCACCACGACGGCGACGGCGCCGCCGACAAGGAGCAGCGTGTTCTTGCCGCCCTTGCCCTTGCCCTCGTCCGCGCCCTGGCCCGCCTGCCCGCCGTACTGCTGACCCTGCTGGCCGTACTGCTGCTGCCCGCCCTGCTGTGCCGGCTGCTGACCGTACTGCCCGGCCTGGCCCGCCTGCCCGTACTGCTGCTCGGACTGGCCGTACTGCTGCTGGCCGCCCTGCTCGGGCTGACCGTACTGGGCACCGCCCTGCTGGCCGCCGTACTGCTGCTGACCCTGCTGGGCGTAGTCCTGCTGCTGGCCGTAGTCCTGCTGGCCGTAGTCCTGCTGGGCGTAGTCCTGCTGGCCGAAGGATTGCTGGGGCTGCTGGCCGTACTGCTGCTCGGGCTGCCCGTACTGCTGCTGGCCGCCCTGCTCGGGCTGACCGTACTGGGCACCGCCCTGCTGACCGCCGTACTGCTGCTGACCCTGCTGACCGTACTGCTGGGGGGCCTGCTGGCCCCACTGCTGCTGGCCGATGTCCATCCGGGTGCGCTCGGGAACCCCCTGCTGCTCGCCGGGCCTGCCCTGGGCGGACGGGTCGAACGCCTGCGTGGACCGCGCGTCCTCGTCGCCGCCCGCGGGCCCGCCGAACAGCGGCGGCTCCTCGGCGGGGGGCGCGCCGAAGCCGGACTCGGGCGGCGGCACCATCAGCGTCCGGTCATGGTCGGACTGACCCGGCTGTCCGGGCCGGCCCTGCTGCGGCTCCGGGGCCCACGGCTCGGGCGTCGCGGGCGGGGCCGGCGTCTGCCAGGGCTCGGCGGGCGCCTCGTGCCTGCGCTCGGGGCCGGTGGCCACCGGGATGTCGGTGCCGGGCGACCAGTGCAGCGTCGCCTGGTCGTCGATGACCGGCCGGGGCGCCTCGGGCTCGGGGGCGGCGCCGGGCCCGGGGACGATCAGGGTCCGCTCGCCGCCGGTGTCGCGGGGCCGCTCGGGCGGCGGCGGGGCCTGCTCGGCGGGCGGCTCGGGCGCCGGGAAGGCGCTCGGCCCGCCGTAGGGCTGCTGACCGTACTGAGCCTGCTCCTGCGGCGCGCCGTGGATGGGCTGCTGCGGGTAACCGGACTGCTGCGGCTGCTGCTGCCCGTACGGCTGCTCGGGCTGCTGGCCATAGGGCTGCTCGGGTTGCTGCCCGTACTGCTGCTCGGGCTGCTGGCCATAGGGCTGCTCGGGTTGCTGCCCGTACTGCTGCTCGGGCTGCCGGCCGTAGCCCGGAGCCTGGCCGTACTGCTGCTGCTCCTGCGGCGGCGGGAACCCGGCCGGGCCGGGAGGCGCCCCGTAGGGCTGCTGCCCGCCCGGCTGCTGCCCGTACTGCTGCTCCTGCGGCGCGCCGTACTGCTGGTGCGGCGGAGGCGGGGGCTGCTCGCCGAACGACTGCCGCAGCGGCTGCTCGATCATCGTGGGCGGCGCGGGCGGCGGGCCCTGCCGCTCGTCCTCGCGGGGCGGCGGCGGGCTCTGGGGCTGCTGCGGGGCCGGGGGCTGCGCG
>NZ_CAACVB010000250.1 GCF_900659635.1 Actinomadura roseirufa
GGGTGCGGGCAGCGGTGGCGCGGGCAATGGCGGCGCGGCCAGTGGTGGCGCGGTCTGTGGTGGCGCGGGCAGCGGCGGCGCGGGCGGGGGCGGGTCCACGACCGGACCCCGGCGGGCGTCGAGCCGGGCGTCGTAGCGGGCGTTGGCGGCCAGGTGCAGCAGGTTGATGACCAGGATGGCCGGGGCGACGGTGGCCACCACGCCGTCGAACATCGGCTGGAGCAGCAGGGCCAGCACGATCGCGGTGATGCCGTTCTGCTGCGCCAGCGCCAGCCGGACGCGGTCGCCCGGCGGCCGGCCCCGGGTGAGCGGCAGGCTCACCACGATCTGGGCGGTGAAGGTGACCACGCCGAGCCACAGGCCGGCCCACGGCCGCACCCCGGTCGACAGGACGACCCCGACCGCCAGCGTGCCGAGCAGGAACGCCGCGTACGTCAGCGCTCCGAGGACGCGGGAGAACAACTCGGGCGCGCGGGCGAGCGCCGGGCGCAGGAACAGCCCGGCCAGCGCGATCCCGAGCATCCAGAAACGGTCGACGCCGACCGCGAGCGCCGCCAGCAGCAGCGCGCAGCCCGCCGCGAACGGCAGGACCCCGCCGTCCTCCCGGCGGCCCTCCCACCGGCGCCGGGCCCACCGGGCGCCGAACCACAGCCCGGCGAGGACGGCGGCGAACAGCAGGTTCAGGGCCGTCGACCAGGCGAACGCGCCGGCGCCGCCGGTGAGGGCGGGCGGCGCCGCCCCGCCGTTCCCGGCGCCGAACCGCAGCGCCAGCGCGGCGGCGTAGACGGTCAGCAGCGTGGTCATGGGGTCGTCGAAGGACGCCCAGGCCAGCAGCAGCACCTTGCCGCGCGGCGTGAGCCGGGACGAGCGCTCCAGCGCGGCGACCGACAGCGGGTCGATCTGCGCGACCGCCACCCCGAGCACGAGCACCTCCGGGTGGTGGACGGCCAGCGCCATCCCGGCGGTGATGAGCGCGGCCTTCAGCAGCACGCCCACCGTCACCGCGAGGACCACGACGCGCGCGTCCGCGCGCAGCGTGCGCGTGTCGATCCCGTGCGTGCTGCCGTAGAGGCCGACCGCCAGCAGCGCCGACACCGCGAGCAGATAGCCGTGCTCGGTGACCAGGCGGGTGACCTCGCCGTGCCCGGCGGCCCGCCCGGCGGCGTATCCGGCGCAGGTCACCAGGACGAGCACCGCGAGCCGGCCGGCCGCGGGCTCGGTGCGCGAGCGGGCGAGGCGCATCGTGTCTCCCCCGTTCTCCGCGCCGATGACGATCCCAGGGTGGCAGATCCGCGGATCGAAGTCAGGGAAGTGGGCATCGACTTTATACAGAGGGTGTGGAAACCCGGGCTTCAGAGTAATTCCCCGAGAGATCTTCGGCAAGGGTCGTACTGTCCGGAGTTGTCCACGACGGCTTGTTGGGAGCGTTCCGAAAGAGCGCCGCAAAAGAGGCATAGGACGCAATCTTCCGGTGGTCGGCGACTATCCTTGGCCTGTCGTGCGGGCCGGCCGTCCCGAGCCCGCGGGAGTGCGGCGGAGTGCGGTGCGAGCGCGGCCCACGCCTGTTGCGGCCCAGGTCATAACGTCTCGAATAGATGTCCGCAAAGGAAGGGGCTGGAGATGGAGAGGGGTAGCGAGAGAGGCGCGGAGAGAGCCGGGCCGCCGCTGCGATCGGAGATCATCGACGTTTCCAAGATCGACCCGGCCGATCTCGCCGAGCTGCCCGGCGAGGTGCTGCGCCGGGCGATCGAAAGGGTCTGCCGGGAGACCGCCCGGGAAACCACGGCATACCAGAGATTCAACGCTTCCATTTAGTTCTGCCGCCGTTGACAGGTCTTATCATTGGCACTTGAAGAACAATGCGGTCGCACCCCCCGGGAGCAGCGATGATCACTGGGCCGCGGTCGGCGGCGGGACGCGCCCCGGCACCCGCCGTCGTGGCGTTCTACTCGCTGATGGGCGGCGTGGGCGGCACCATGGCCGTCGCCAACTGCGCCGCCCTGCTCGCCGCGGCCGGCCGGCGGGTCCTCGTCGTCGACTGGGATCTCGCCGCCCCCCGGCTGCACGACTACCTGAGGCCCTTCACGGCGGGCGTGCCGGCGCCCGGCGACGGCGGTCTGATCGAGCTCGTCCGCCGGTTCGCCGGGACGGCCCCGGAGGCGGGCCCGCTCTCCCTGAGCGGCCACCTGGTGCCGCTGCGGATGGCCGGTCTCGGCCCGCCGGGCGGGGTCGACTTCCTGCCCCCGATGGGGCTCGGCGACCTGGTGCACCTGTCCACCCTGTGGCGCGGCTGGGACGAGCGGCCGCCCGGCACGGACCTGGCCGAGTTCGCCGTCGCGCTGCGCCGCGCGCTGGCGGCCACGGCCTACGACCACGTGCTGGTGGACGTCCCCTACGGCGCCTCGGACGCGGCCCGCGCCGCGATCGAGCGGCTGGCCGACGTGCTGGTCGCGGGGTTCCGGCTCGCCGCCGACGGCATCGACCGCACGGCCGACCTCGCGCGCGGAATCCGCGACGGCGCGCCCGGCACCCGCGTCGTGCCCGTCCTGATGCGGGTCGACCCGGAGCTCGGCAGGGGCCCCGCGAACCGCAACCCCGAGCAGGAGCGGCTGCTGGAGCGCACGAGGGAGCGGTTCGGCTGGCTGGTCGGCGACCGGCCCGGCTACTGGGGGCGGATGAGGGTCCCCGACAGCCCCGACTACGAGCGCGGCGAGCGGCTCGCGGTGCTCACCGCCCCGGAGCGCGGCGACGGCGGCCTGGCCGGCGCCTACCGGCGCCTCGTCGCCGAGTTCACCGGCGGCGGCGTGCCGGCCGGGGTGCGGGTCCCGGCCGAGACCCGCGCGGCCTACGAGCGCGACCTCGCGGAGCTGACCGCCGAGACGCGCGCCGCGTCGGCGTGCGTGCTCGCCGCGCCGAGAGAGCGGGCCTGGGCCGACTGGATCGGCTTCGAGCTGCGGCGGACGGGCGTGCCGGTCTGCGCGCCGCCCGAGCCCGGCGGGACGGTCGAGGCGCGCGTGCTGCTGGTGGTCGGCGCGTCCCGTCCCGGCGCCGGTGAGCCGCCCTGGGCGGGGGTGCGCGTCCCGTCCGAGTGCCAGGTGATCGCGCTGCGCACCGCCCACCACTCGGAGTTCCCCGGGCTGCGGGTGACCCGGGAGATCAACATGCGCTGGCACGGCGAGGCGTCGGCGCGCGGGACGCTGCGCGAGCTGTTCGGCGTGTCCGGCGGCGAGCCCGCCGGGGACGGTTTCGGCGCGGGGTTCCGGCCGCGGTTCCCGCGCGGCCCGGTCGAGGTGCGCTACCTGCCGCCGCCCAACCCCGCGTTCGTGGGGAGGCGGCGGGAGCTCGACGCGCTGCGCGACCGGCTGCTGTCGCCCGAGGGCGGCCCGGCGCCGTACGTGCTGTGCGGCGAGCCCGGCACGGGCAAGAGCCAGATCGCCCTGGAGTACGCCGAGCGGTTCGCCACCGACTACGACCAGGTGTGGTGGATCCCGGCGCAGAGCGAGCAGGACGTGCGGGCGACGCTGGCGAAGGTGGCGCGGCACCTGCTGGCCGAGGACCGCGGAGACCGCGGCGACGTGCCCGGCGGGGGGCAGGAGGACCTCGGCGGCGACCTGGCGGGGGCGGCGCTGGAGATGCTCGGCGACCCGGGCCGGGCGGTGACCTGGCTGCTGGTCTACGACAACGCCGGGGCGCTGGCGGACATCGCGCACCTGCTGCCGTGGCAGGGAGCGCACGGCCACGTCATCGTCACGGCCCGCCACGCCGGCCCGGCGGGCGACACCGCGGGCGAGGCGGCCGCCGCGGAACCCGGTCCGTTCACCTTCGCCGAGAGCCGGGAGCTGTTCCGCCGGGTCGTGCCGGCCCTCGCGCCGGACCAGGCCGACGGCCTGGCCGCGCTCGCCGAGGACCTGCCGCTGGCCGTGGCGCTGGTCGCCGCGTGGATCGCCACCGACAACCGGCGCCGGCAGGGCGGCGCCGAGCTGCCCCGTCCCGGCGACGACCTGCCGGACGTGCCGGAGACGAGCCTGCGCGAGCGCGGCGCCGTCGAGAACAGCGTGGCCGCGTTCCGCGACGGCTTCGCCGAACGCCGCCGCCTGGCCGCGGCGGCCGTGCCCGGCGAGCCGGGCACGGCCGAGGCGGCGGACGGGAACGCGCTCGACGCCGCGCGCACCGTGCTCGACATGGCGCTGGAGACGCTCGCGGTCGGCCGGAACGGGCGGGCCGTGCGGCGGCTGGTGGAACTGGCCGCGTTCCTGTCCCCGGACGGCGTCTCGCGCCGCCTGCTGTACTCCCCGGCCATGCTGGACGCGCTGCGCGCCGCCGACCCGGGCTTCACCGACAGCACCGTGCTGGACGCGCTGCTCGTGCGGACCTCCCGGTTCGGCCTGGCGGTGGTCGACCACGTCCGCGACGGGCAGGTGCTCATGCACCGGCTCGTCCAGCGGCTGATCCGGGAGGGCCTCGGAGCCCACGCGGGGGAACGCCGCGCGGAGATGCTCCGCGTCCTCGCCGCCTACTGCCCGCCCGACGGCGAGGTCGACCAGGACTATCACCGGGAACGGTTCGCCGAGCTCCAGCGCCACCTGGAGCCGTCCGGTGCCCTGGACGGCACCGACGCCGCCGTGCGGCGCTGGCTCGCGGTGCAGGTGCGCTTCCTGCGCCGCGCCGACGACCCGGGCAGCGTCCGGGCGGGCCGCGCCCTCGCCGAGCGGCTGTGGGCGCGGTGGCGCGCGCGCCACCGCCGCGACGACCCGCTGCTGGTGCGGCTGCAGATCGACCTGGCGCTGCTGCTGCGCCCCGACGAGCCGGGCCGGGCCGCCGAGCTGTTCACCGCCGCCCTCGCCCACCAGCGCCGCGACCTCGGCCTGCACCATCCCGCCACGCTGATGACGGCCCGCGGCCTCGGCGCGCTGCTGTGGACCGACGGCGCGTTCGGCGAGGCGTACGAGGAGGATCTCAGTACCCTCGGCCTGCTGCGCCGGGTGTTCGGCGGCGGGCACCCCATGACGATGGAGGCGGCCGGGAACCTGGTGCTGTCGGAGATGCTCACCGGCCGCCTGCGGGAGGCGCTGGAGCGCGAGCAGGCGCTACAGGACGCGGCCGTCCGCTCCCTCGGCGAGCACCATCTGCGGGTGCTGGCGTCGCGGACCGTCGTGGGCGTCATCATGCGCGAGCTCGGCGAGTACGAGGAGTCGGAGGCCGCGCTCGCCTCGGCGGCGGACGTGCTGGAGGAGCGGTTCCCCGCCGACGAGCAGAACCTGCTGCGCGCGCAGCGGGAGCTGGCCCTCACCCGGCTGCGGCTGCCCGGCGCGGACGTGCCCGCGGCCCGCAAGGTCATCGCCGAGGTCCTGGCGCGGTACCGGCGGACCTACGGGGAGACGGCGTACGAGACGGTGGCGTGCCGGGTGTCGGAGGCCGTCGCGGCGCACGCGGCGGGCGAGGACGACCTGGCCGCCGAGATCGCGGCGGACTGCCGGGACCGGCTGCGCGAGCGCTTCCGGGACGACCACCCGTTCGTGTTCGCGGTGCAGAGCAACCTGGCCGTGTACACGCGCGCCGATCGCCTCGACGAGGCGATCGCGGTGAGCGGCGAGGCGCTGGAGGGGCTGATGGCGGCGCTGGACGACGGCGGCCACCCCTACCTGATGCTGGCCCATCTCAACCACGGCGGACTGCTGGCCGACGCCGCCCGGATCGATCCGGGCCGGCTCGCGGAGGCGGCGAGGCTGCTGGAGTTCGCGCGCGACGGCTACCACGCGCTGTTCGGGGCGGACCATCCGGCGACGGCGGCGGCGCGGGAGAACCTGCGCGAGGTGAGGGCCCGGCTCGCCGGCGCGGGGGGCGCGCCGCGCCGGGCCCACCGCCGGTTCATCGAATGGACGGCCCCACTGATCTGAACGCGGGCCCGGCGGCGGGCGGGGGGCCGTCCGGGCGGGTGCTGGAGACGAACGAGGTGAGCGGATGGACAGGACGGTCGCGACGGACCGTGCCGAGCATGTCGACGGCAAGTGGAGGCGGCTGATCGAGACCGTCGAGCGCGGCATGGCGGCGGGCGAGGGCCTGGCCTACCTCGCGCACTTCACCGACGGGATCTACAACTTCGGCACCGCGCCCGCGGCGGCCGCCACGGGGGACGAGGGGCGCGAGGAGGGGCCGCGGCGGGACCGCTACCGGCGGATCGGGCGCCAGCTGAACCTCGTCCACGAGGCCGCCGACGGGTGGACGCGGCCGCTGGACAGCGGGCGGCTCATCCGCACCGTGCTGGCCTCCGACCAGGGCGCGATGCTGCACTTCACGCTGCGTCCGCACGAGTACCTCGTCGGGGTCGCGCGCGGCGCGGGCCGGATCGAGGCCGCGGACCGGCAGGCCGCGCTGATCACCGGGGACGTGCGGAACCTGCACGGGCTCGGCTCGGAGAACCCGGGCGGGTACGAGGCGTTCGCCGCGCGGGTGGCGCCGCCCGACCCGCCGTCGGCGTCCACGCTGCGCACGCGCGTCGCCCCGGGGCGCGACGGCCACCGGTACGCCGACGTCCACGAGCGGTACGTCTGCGGGACCGACCTGCACTACCTGGCGTGCTTCACCGGCGGCGAGCCGCTCGGCGAGGTCGACGCCTTCGAGGACGAGCAGGTCGCGCACTTCTTCGCCGCGATCACGCCCGCCGCCCGCCGCCGCCTGTACATCGGCATCGTGCCGCGGCTGGACGTGCTCGTCCGGCGGCTGGGGTTCCAGCTGCGGGCGCTGCTGGACGGGCCGCTGACCCGGATCGTCCTCGATGTCGAGGAGGGCGCGCTGTACTACCGGATCCTGCCGGGCGGCGTCACGGTGCTCGGCGTCACGCTCGACCAGTCGAAGGTGTGGGACGCCGAGCAGCGGCTGGAGAAGGCGGTCGCCGAGCAGCTCGGGCGGTGACCGGCGCCGCCTCACGGCTGCTCCGCGGCGGCCAGGGCCGTGGCGCGGACCAGCCCGCCGAGGCCGTCGAGGTTGCGCAGGATCGCCAGGTGCCGGGCCCGGCGGTCCTCGCGGCTCGGCAGGTCCCGGTCGCCGGCGTGGACGGCGAAGTCGCCGAGCCGGTCCAGCGGCGACAGCGGGACGGTCTGGTAGATCGCCTCGTAGGTGTCGCACAGGGCACCGAGCCGGGCCCGGTCGGCGTCGTCGGGCGGCCGGTCGCGGGTCTGCTCCAGCCAGTCGGCGACCGACCGGCGGAACGCGACGAGCAGCTTGCGCAGCGTCAGCGCGACGCCGATCGCCTCGAACGCGTTGGCGCGGCGCAGCCGGTGGACGAGCATCGGGCCGGCCGGGCCGGACCGCGCGGCGCCCGCGGCGAACGAGCCGTCGAGCAGGTCGGTCACGGTGTCGACGGCGCCGAGCGAGCCGAGCGCGCGGTTGAACAGCGCGGCGAGCTCGGGGCTCAGCGCGGGCCCGCCGGGCGCGCCGCCGTCGCCGGCCGGCGGGTCCGGCCGGACGCTCTCGCGCAGCTCCCGCCACTGCCGCTCGGATTCCTGCCGGAACTCCTCCAGCCGGACGGCCAGCTCGGACATGTGGTCCTGGGTGTGGGAGACCTGGCGGCCGACCCGGTCCATCTGGTCGCGGAACACCGCCAGGCCCGGGTCCGCGGCGGGCGCCGCCGGGGCGGCCCGGCGGCGGGCCGGGCCGACCCGGGCGAACAGCCCCTCAAGCCGCCCGTTGAGCACGTCGGGGAAGTCGGAGGGCTGGTAGCCGACCGGTTCGGCGCCGCCCGCCTCGGCCAGGCCGGGCCGCAGGTCCTGGGCGAGGAACTCGGCGGCCACGACCAGCACCCGGCGGTCCGGCCACGCCGCGCGCAGCCGCGCGCACGCCGCGCGCAGCGGCGCGGCGTCGGCGTCCTGAAGGACGGCGCCGGCGACGAGGATCGCGCACCCGCTGTTCTCCTGCCCGGCGGGGATCGGCACCCAGAAGTGCACCCGCTCGGTCTCGCCGCGCGCGACCGGCAGCCGGTGCCGGGCGGCGAACGTCCACCCCTTGGCCGTCAGCACGCGCTCAAGGTGGTCGCCGACCTCGGCGACGGGCTCGCGGACCTCGCCGAAGCGGCGCCGCGCGGCCTGGTGGACGGCGGGCACGCCGACGAGACGGTGCCGCCGCGCCTCGGCCACCTGGTAGGAGCGGTAGCACAGCCGCAGCACCGGCCGGGGCGCGCCGCCGGTCAGCCGCACGATCTCCTCGACCGCGTCGGCGTCGAAGTCCAGCGTGGGCCCGTCGTAGCGGCGCCGCCGCAGGTCGATGTACTCGCGGGTGTCGTGCGCGGTGAGCGGCTCGGGGACGATCTGCGTGCGGACGCGGGGCGGCACGTCCTTGGGCAGCACCTCGAAGAACTCGGGCAGCGCGCTGAGCACGAGCAGCCCGCCGCCGGCGATGTAGGCGTCCACCAGCGTGCGGATCGCGCGGACCGGCTCCGGCGGTGCCGCGGCGCCGCCGTCGAGCAGCTTCTCCAGGTCGTCGACGGCGAGGACGAACCTGCGGCCGAGCCAGCCGTGCAGGGTCGCGAACACGCCCATGGCGCGCATCGCCCCGGGCTCGGTGAGCGGGCCCGTGACGCCGTGCTCGCGCAGGGACGGGGTCGGCGCGAGCCCCTGCAGCCATTCCCACGCGTCCATGTCGAGGCGCGGGTGGACGAGCAGCGGCAGCACCCGGCCGAGCTCCTGGTCGCCGGCGATGCCGGGCAGCCGTTCCCGGAGCCGGGACAGGAAGAGGTTCTGCTGCCCGAGCCGCTGGACGACCGTGCGCGGGTCCGCGGTCCCGGCGCGCAGCCGGGCGACGAGGTCGGCGGCGCGGCCGGAGCCGCCGAGATGGTCGGCGACGACGTGGGCGTAGACGTCCGTGACGAGCTTGGCGACGTCCTCGAAGTCGAACTTGCGGATGAACGCCTCGCGGTAGGTCTGGTAGAAGCCGGGGCCGTGCGCGCCGATCGAGACGCACGTGGTGGCGGGCCGGGCGGGGCCCGCCGGGTGTCTCGCCCGGTGGACGATCTCGTTGAGCAGGTGCGTCTTGCCGGTGCCGGGCTCGCCGGAGACCATCACGACCTCACCCGAGCCGCCGCCCGTCGCGGCGGGCGGTCCGGCCGGGCCGGGCGGACCGGCGGGCACGGCCGGGGGCCGGTGGTCGCGGGCCAGGTAGTCCTCGACCGTGTCGCGGGCGAGGGTGATGGACGCCGTCGGGATCGTGATCGCGTCGACGGACGGGTCGCCGAGCATCGCGACCGCGCCGGCGGGAAAGGGATTGGGGGAGGGACTCTCGACCGGGTGCCCGATGTCATCGGTCATGAGTGCTACGTTCCCGCGAAAAGGAATTTGTCGAGATCATCGTAACTCACCTCGTCGGCGTTATCGGCCAGTGCCTTCTCCGTTGCGTTCACCAGGCTGTTCTGCAACTGGTAAATGGTGATCTGCTGATCGAGCGCGCTCATGAGCCGGTCGACCGCGTCCGCCGCGACCGGGACGAATTCGATCCCGGCCTCCCGGGCGCGTTTCTCCCGGTCCCGAACGAAGGCGTGCACGTCCTGCGCGGAAAGGCGGTCGCCGATCGGGAGTTCGACGATCTTCACGTCGTTCGCCGGGACGATCCGTCCGGTCCCGTCCACGGCGTAATGGTCGAGCTCGGCGAAGAAGACGACCCCCGGCGGCACCAGGCTGACATAGGACTGGACCTCCGCCAGCGATGTCGCGGGCGGCAGCAGCACGCCGAACCCGCGGTCACCGGTCTGCTGGAGGACGAGCCCGAGGAACTGCAGCGCGTCGATCACGTCGGTCATCCGGAGGCGGTCGTTGTCGCGCAGTTCCTTCAGTTCCTGGAACCGGCGCGAGACGAGGTCGCCGGGCCGGCCCTCCAGCCTGACCTCGGCCAGCGCGGACAGGTTCGTCGAGATCCGCAGGGCGTGCCCGACGGCGCCCCGGTCGCCGAAGTCGTTCTCGTACAGCCGGGTGAAGTCGAAATGGAAGCCGTCCCTCATGGCGAGCTTGATCGACAGCCAGTGCGCGCAGCGGTTCAGCAGCGCCGTCTTGCCGACCCCGTCGCCGCCGCGGACCACGACGAGATGTCCGCGCCGGGTGAGCGCGGACACGTCGGGTGCCGCGCCGTTGGCGGACGCGGCGGGCATCTCCGCCTGGAAGGCCAGGAAGGGGGTCTCGGTGCAGGTCATCGTCACGTAGTAGGACATGTGGTCCGCCTCGACGAGCGGGCAGAGAACGCGGGGCGGCAGGTCGGGGTTGAACGGGAGCCGGAACTGGTTGCGCTCCGACATCAGGGCCATCGGCGGCCTCCGCGCCCGGGGGGCGGGTGCGAAGCTTTCGGGGAACGGCTCCCGGGACGTCGCGTAGGGGATTTCACGGGGCTCTGCCTTCGCGGAACCAGAGCAGGAAATGCGGGCGCCAGGGGTGGCCGAGGGCGCGGGCCACCGCGGTCAGGTCGGTTCTGATCCGTTCCAGGTCGTCCTCCACTCTGCCGATGCGTTCGCCGCGCGCCTTGGCCCGCTGCCCGCCCTGGTAGGACGCCCAGTCCGTCCTGAGCCGCCGGGTGTGGGCGCTGTCGTCGGCCAGCGAGGCGCGCAGCGGGCGGACGCGGCGCCACCACGGGTGCCGCGCGCCGAGCTCGCCGAGGTGGCCGCCGAG
>NZ_CAACVB010000251.1 GCF_900659635.1 Actinomadura roseirufa
CCCGCGCCGGTGACCGGCGCGACGGCGGCGCTCCGCCGCGACGGCGGACCCGCGGCGGGCGACGAGGGCTGTGGACAAGGTGAGGCCGCCCGCCGGGCCGCCGGAGCTCGCGGGCCCCTGGCCGCGGCGGACTCGGCACCGCTCGCCGACACGGCACCGCTCGCCGACATCAGCAGGATCACGGCGGCCGCCGCCGCGGTCATCCGTCCAGATGGCCCGTTCACCAGGCCGATCGTCGCGCCCCCGCCGCCCCCCGGGCACGCCGCCGACCCGACCTTGCCGTATTTATTGCAATCCCGGCTGTATCTATTGCAAGCACGGCCCACTGCGCTCGCCTGGCGGCTCGCTCCGTGACCGTGCTTGTGCGAGCGCGAATCGCTTCGCGATCTTCCCGGCGGGGCTCGCCTTCGGCGTCGCCCCGCCGGTCAGGTCGCGCGCTCGCGTGACGGCTGAGCACCGCGTTGGGGCAGGCCCTCGGTCCTCCCGGTGGGGCTTGCCTTCGGCTTTGCCCTGCTGGTCAGGGCGGGCCGGCCGCGTGATGGCCGAGGATCGCGGTGGGTCAAGGCTTCCTGGTGGGGCTCGCCTTCGGCGTTGCCGCGCTGCTTAGGGCGCGCTCGCGTGATGGCCCAGGATTGTGTTGGGCGGGTCCTCGGTCCTCTCGGTGGGGCTTGCCTTCGGCTTTGCCCTGCTGGTCAGGGCGGGCGGCCGCGTGACGGTGAGGGGCGCGTGGGGCAGGCTCTTGCGCTCGGGCTCGCTGGTGGATCGAACTGTGTGGGGCCTACTTGGCGGGGCGGCCTCGCTTGTAGAGCCAGGCGTTGAAGAAGGGGTCGAGGTTCTTGCCGGAGACGCGGTTCGCGACCGCGATGAACTCGGGGGTCGTGCCGGAGCCGTGCCTGCGTTCCTTCACCCAGGTTTGGAGGATCTTGAAGAAGGTGGCGTCGCCGACGCGCTTGCGGAGCGCGTGCAGTGTCATCCCGCCCCGGTCGTACACCGACCGGCCGAACATCTGCGCCCGGCCCGGGTTGCCGGTCGGGACGTCCCACAGCTCCCGGTTGTTCGCGTCGGCGTACCTCGTGTCGAAGGCCTCCTGCACCTTCTGGCCGCCGGACTTCTCGCCCCACATCCACTCGGCGTAGGTGGCGAAGCCCTCGTTCAGCCAGATGTCCTGCCAGCGCTTGATGCTCACGCTGTCGCCGAACCACTGGTGCGCCAGCTCGTGCGCGACGACCGTCGGCTCCAGCCCGAACGCCCCGTACACCGGACGGGTCTGCGCCTCCAGCGCGAAG
The DNA here is from genome assembly GCF_900659635.1 of Actinomadura roseirufa. Taxonomy (GTDB): domain Bacteria; phylum Actinomycetota; class Actinomycetes; order Streptosporangiales; family Streptosporangiaceae; genus Spirillospora; species Spirillospora roseirufa. The sequence continues at coordinate 1,287 of NZ_CAACVB010000251.1, forward strand.
CCCACGCCCGCGTTGTCGATCAGTCCGCCGGTGGAGGAGAACGGGTAGGGACCGAACCGCTTCGACCACTCCTCGGTGACCTGGGCGTTCAGCCGGTGGAAGGCGTCCACGTTCACCCCCGCCACCGACGGGTCCACCGCAGTGATCACCGGGATGCCGGTGGCCGTCCGGTCCGAGCGGACCTCGAACCTGCCGACGTCCACCGACGCCAGGTAGGTGGCCATCGGCTCCTTCACCCGCCACTTGCTGGTCGTCGTCAGCCGGTGCGCCGCCGCGGGCACGACCGACGGGATCCCGCCCCCCGGCGGCGTGCCGCCGCCCGGCCCACCACCGGGCCCGCCACCACCGGGCCCGCCACCGTCGCCGGGGCCGGGCTCACCGCCGCCGGGGCTGCTCACCGGCGGCGTTTCCGGATCGCCGTTGGCGATCGCCGTCAGCCCCTGCGGGACGGTGATCTCGAAGTCGAACGTCGCCTTGTCGCTCGGATGATCGTTGCTCGGGAACCAGGTGTGCGCGCCGCTCGGCTGGCACGCCACGAACACGCCGTCGGACGTGCGCACCCAGCCGTACTTGCCGAGGATCGGATCCGTCACCGGACGCGGCGTCCCCGAGTAGCGGACCGCGACGCTGAAGGTCGCGCCCTTCTCCAGGGCCTTCGCAGGGGTGATCTCCAGCTCGCTCCCGCCCCGCTGCTGCCGCGCCGGCGCGCCGTCCACCGTGACCGCCGCGACGTCCAGGCCGGTCAGGTCGAGGTTGAAGCGGGCGAGCCGCTCGGTCGCCGTCGCCGTGATCGTGGCCGTGCCGTCCAGCTCCTTCGCCGACCCCGGCGTGATGGCCAGCTTCAACCCGTAATGCCGGACGTCGTAGCCGCCGTTGCCGTCCCCGGGCACGTACGGGTCGCCCGCGCTGGTCGGCCCCGCCGGGCCGGTCGCGGCGGGCCCCCCGGGCGAGGCGCCGGACGGGTCGTCCCCGCCGTCGTCGAACGGCGTCCGGCAGGCGGCCAGCGACCCCGCGAGCGCGAGCACGGCGAGCCCGGCCGCACTCCGCGACGCGGTCAGCGGACGCCTGCGGTGGACCCCGGAGCGAGGGCTGAGCGACTTTCCGGCCATATGCACATCGCAAAGCCTGCCCGTGAGAGCCCCCATTTACAAAATCAGGGACGGTGATCGCAAGAGCTGATCACAAGCCCGGATGGGCTGACCGCGAGGGCGGCCCACCGTCCTCGCCTGGGGCCCCGGACCGTGACCGTCCTCGTGCGAGTGCGGCCGTGTCGATCGCCAGAGCGGCCCAGGGCGACGTTCCCGGCTCGCCGTGGCCTGGTCTGGTCAGCGGTGGGCGTAAGGATCGGGTTCGTAGGGATCGGCGTTGACGACGACGGTGTGCGCCACCTTGCAGTGCAGGGCCTGCTTGCGGCGGTCCCACAGGATCCACGCGACGTTGATCAGGCCGAGGCAGCCGCAGATCCCGCCGAGGACGGTGTAGAACGCCGAGCGTCCGGCGGCCTGGCCGCTGCTGATCGCCTGGCCGTCGTCCTCGCGGACGACACGGATCCGCACCACCTTCTTGCCCAGCGTCTGGCCCCACCTGGCGTGCATGAGCCAGTAGTAGAAGAAGCCCAGCACGATCCCGATCGCGTTGGACGTCGCCTGGCCGCCGCTCCACCCCCAGTTGTCGTTGTTCGGGTGGGCGACGCGGTCCCAGTTGATGAACGGCAGCGAGATCAGTCCGGTGACGATGCCGATGAGGATCCCGTCCAGGATGGCGGCTCCCAGTCGTGCCCAGCGGCTCGCCAGGCGCGCGGTGAGGTCGCCGTAACCGGCTCCTCCGCCGTAGCCGGGCGGTGTGCCGTAGGGCTGCTGCCCGTAACCGGGCTGCTGGCCGTAACCGGGCTGCTGCCCGTAACCGGGCTGCTGCCCGTAACCGGGCTGCTGCCCGTAACCGGGCTGCTGGCCGTACCCCGGTTGGTCGCCGTATCCCGGGTGCTGCTGGCCGTAGCCGGGTTGCTGTTCCTGTCCGGGCTGGTCGCCGTACCCGGGTTGCGGGCCGTGACCCGGTTGGCCTCCCTCGGGTGGACGGTCTCCGTACGGGTGGCCGCCATAGGGCCCCGGTTCGCCGGGCTGCTGCGGCCACCCGTGAGGCGGCTGCCCTTCAGAGGGCTGCCCGTGGGGCGGCTGTCCGGGCGGCCGGTCCTCCGGCTCCTCCCCGGGCGCGGGGTCGTTCGGCGGTTGCGTCATGCCGTCAAGGTGAGCCGCGCCGCCGCGGCTCAAACGTCGCCGCGCCCGGGGTGCCGGGAACGTTTACCCGCCGATGATCAAACTTTGCAGGGATCGCCGGGAATCAGCTTTTCGCGTAGGGATTGGAGGTCCACGGCGTGACCTTCACCACCACCGTCCCGGCGATCTTGTCGTGCACGGACTGACGCCGGGGGTCCCAGAGGATCCAGGCGTTGTCGAGCAGGCCGGCGAGTCCGACCACCCCGCCGAGCGGCCCGACGAGGTTCAGCACGGCGGTGCCGATGGTGAGCGCGTACACGAAGCCCTGCCGGGCCAGGACCTGGCCCCAGCTCACCGCGGAGCGGTCGTCGGCGCGCACGAGCCGGATGCCGGCGGCGCGCTTGCCGATCGTCTGGCCGTACCGCACGTGCAGGACCGTGTAGTACGCGAAGCCCAGCACGAACGCGATCGCGTAGCCCGCGAGCAGGCGCGGGATGTCATAGATGTCCGTCGCGTCGACGGTCGTGCCGGCGTCGGCGGCCTCCTTCAGCCGGTCCCAGCGGATGGCCTGGACGACGAACGGGACGGACACGACGCCGACGATCAGGCCGTCCAGCACCGCCGCGCCAAGCCGCGCGCCGCGTCCGGCCAGCCCGTCACCGGGACCGCCGTGCCCGAGCGGGGCGTAAGCGGGCTGGCCGTACGGGGGCTGACCCGGTGCCGGCGGGCCGTACCCGGGCTGCGCGTGACCCTGCGGGTCCTGGCCGGGCTGGGCCGGGGAGGGATAGGCGGGGAGACCGCCGTAGGCGCCCTGGTAGGGCGGCGGACGCTCCTCGGACGCCTCCGGGGCCGCGGTCTCGGCGGCCTGCGCGGAGGGGGCCGCCGAGGGAGCGCCCTCTACGGGCGGGGAGCCCGTGGCGTCCGGGGGCTGCCAGCCGTGGTCGGCCGGCTGCGGGTCATTGGGCGGCTGGGGATCATCGGGCGCCGAGGGATTATCGGCCGGCTGGGGGCTATTCGGCCGCTGCGGATTATTGGGCGGTTCGCTCATGGCGCTTCAGTGTGCCGGTCCCGGGGCCGTTCGCGGGAGGGGGCCCTTGCGCCGGGTCCCTCTCAGCGTCCGGTCCCGGACACGTCCGTGTCCGGGACCGGATCCCCCGATCACCGGGAGGCGCGGACCGTCACAGGTTCCCGCGACGCTCCTGCTCCCGCTCGATCGCCTCGAACAGCGCCTTGAAGTTGCCCTTGCCGAAGCCGAGCGAGCCGTGCCGCTCGATCAGCTCGAAGAACACCGTCGGCCTGTCCTGGACGGGCTTGGTGAAGATCTGCAGCAGGTAGCCGTCCTCGTCGCGGTCCACCAGGATCCGGCGCTTGTGCAGCTCCTCGATCGGGACCCTGACCTCGCCGATTCGCTCGCGCAGCTCCGCGTCCTCGTAGTAGGAGTCGGGGCTGTCGAGGAACTCGACGCCCGCGGCCCGCATCCGGTCGACCGAGGACAGGATGTCGTTGGTGGCCAGCGCGATGTGCTGCACGCCCGGGCCGCCGTAGAACTCCAGGTACTCGTCGATCTGCGACTTGCGCTTGCTCTCGGCGGGCTCGTTCAGCGGGAACTTCACCTTGCGGGTGCCGTCGGCGACGACCTTGGACATCAGGGCGGAGTACTCGGTGGCGATGTCGTCCCCGACGAACTCGGCCATGTCGGTGAAGCCCATGACGCGGTGGTAGAAGTCGGCCCACTCGTCCATGCGCTCGACGTTGCCCACGCAGTGGTCGATCGCCTGGAAGGACCGCTTCTCCGGGGCGTCGACGATCGGGGCGGCGGCCTCGAACCCGGGCAGGTACGGGCCGGTGTAGTTGGAACGGTCGACCAGCGAGTGCCGGGTCTCCCCGTAGGTGGAGATCGCGGCGATCGTCACCTTGCCGTGCTCGTCCTCCAGGACGTGGGGCTCCTCCACGCCCGTGGCGCCCTTGGCGATGGCGTGCCGGTAGGCGGCCTCCACGTCGGGGACCTCGATCGCCAGGTCGACGACGCCGTCACCGTGCTCGGCGATGTGCCGGCCGATCTCCGTGCCGGCCTTGACGGGGCCGCGGAAGACGAACCGGGCGCCGCCCGACTCCAGCACGTGCACCGCCTCGTCGGGGCTGCCGTTCTCCGGGCCGCGGTAGGCCACCCGGCGCATGCCGAAGGCGGTCGAGTAGTAGTGCGCCGCCTGCTTGGCGTTGCCGACGGCGAAGACGACGGCGTCCATGCCCTTGACCGGAAACTCATCCATGCCACCTAATTTCGACAATCGCCTACAAGGTGCGCAAGAGTGGCCGAAAACACTGGGCAGTATGTACAGTCGACAAGGGGGACCACCGGTCGCCCTGTACATCCTGACCACGTTTGACCTGGCCACGGGCGGGAAGCGGGGGCGGCGCCGTGCCGATCGACGAGCTGGACGGCAGGCTGATCGAGCTGTTCGCGGCGGAGCCGCGGGTCGGCGTGCTGGAGGCGTCCCGGCGGCTCGGGGTGGCCCGCGGCACCGTCCAGGCGCGCCTGGACCGGATGGCCCGCGACGGGGTGACCCGCGGGTTCGGCCCCGAGATCGACCCCGGGGCGCTCGGCTACGGCGTGACCGCGTTCGTGACGCTGCAACTGCGGCAGGCGGGCGGGCACGACCCGGTGGCGGCGCGGCTGGCGCAGGTTCCGGAGGTGATGGAGGCGCACACGATCACGGGGCCGGGCGACATGCTCTGCCGCGTCGTGGCACGGAGCAACACCGACCTGCAGCACGTCATCGACGTCATCGTGGACGTGGAGGGCGTGGAACGGGCGTCCTCGGTGATCTCGCTGGCCACGCAGGTGCCGTACCGGACGCTGCCGCTGGTGCGCGCCGCGGCCCGCGCGGACGGCGGGGGAGCGGCCCGGACGGCGAACGGCCCGCCGCCCCGGTGAGGGCGGCGGGCCGCAGGCTCCTCCCGGCCGGGAGACCGGCCGTCCCGGCGGGGCGGCGGTCGTCCCGCGGGCTCAGGCGGCGCCGTAGGGCGTCGCGTCGAGGATCTCGACGGTCATGCCGCGGCCGTTGGGCAGCGAGTAGGTGGCCTTGTCGCCGACCTTCTTGCCGTTGATCGCCGCGCCCAGCGGCGACTTCGGCGAGTAGACGTCGATGGGCGCCCCGCTCTCCTCGCGGGAGGCGAGCAGGAAGGTGACCTCCTCGTCGTCGCCCTCGAAGGCGATCGTGACGGTCATTCCGGGGCCGACGACGCCCTCGGTCCGCGGGGCCTCGCCGACGCGCGCGTTCTCCAGGATCCCCTGGAGCTGGAGGATACGGCCCTCGATCTTGCCCTGCTCCTCCTTGGCCGCGTGGTAGCCGCCGTTCTCGCGCAGGTCGCCCTCCTCCCGCGCCGCCTCGATCTTCTGAGCGATCTCGATGCGGCCCGGGCCCGACAGGTGGTCCAGCTCGGACTTGAGCCGGTCGTACGCCTCCTGGGTCAGCCAGGTGACGTTGTCAGCGCGGGTCTCGGTCACGGGTACTCCTCATCCACATGTTGCGATCTTCGCCCGCCCCCCGCCGGGGCGAACGCCACATCGACATGAAGTGCGGCCGGGTGAAACCTCAAGCCTATCCGGTGTGTGCGGGTAAAGGTTCCCTGAAGCGGGGGCACGCAACCGGCCAAACACGTTTCGGCGTCATGCGCGGTGAAGGGGGCCGTCAGGCCGCCCGGCCGGGACGCCTCACACCTTGCGGCAGTCCCGGACGCGCGCCCCGGTGGCCTTCCGCGGCGTCCGGAGCGTGTCACCGCGGGTGACGCTCGACTTACCGGCCGGTACCGTCACCTCCTTCTGGGCGAGCACCGCGAAGTTCTCGTCGAAGGCGTCGACGGTGCAGCGCACCTCGTCCCCCTTCCCCTTCGCCACCGAGTAGTTGATCTCCACCGAGGAGTCGCCGATGACGTCATAGGTGATCGTCTGCGCGGTGATGCCGGGAGTCTGGCCCACGTGCGCGGCCAGGATCCCGAACCCGCACGCCACCACGGCGGTCAGCACGCCGATGACGGCCAGCCCGAACCGGCCGCTCCGGGGCTCGGCGGTGGCCGCCGCTTCAGACACGCTCGTGGTCATGGCAGGGAATCTCCGTGCGAGGTGCGGACGTTGTCAGGGACAATTCTCGTCTGTCGTGGCGCGTGCTCCGCACCGGGGTCCGCCCTTCACGGTCCGTACAGTTCGCGAAGAGGGAGATCCCCAGGTGTCCGAGGTCATCGACGGTACGACGCTCGAACGGCCGGGCGGTGGCCCCGAGCCGCTGCGCCTGATGGCGGTGCACGCCCATCCCGACGACGAGTCGAGCAAGGGCGCGGCGACGATGGCCCGCTACGTCGCCGAGGGCGTCGAGGTGCTCGTGGTGACGTGCACCGGCGGCGAGCGCGGCGACATCCTCAACCCCGCGATGGACCGGCCCGAGGTCAAGGCCGACATCGGCAAGGTGCGCGAGCAGGAGATGGCGCGGGCCCGCGAGATCCTCGGGGTGGAGCAGCGCTGGCTGGGCTTCGTCGACTCCGGGTTCCCCGAGGGCGACCCGCTGCCGCCGCTGCCCGAGGGGTGTTTCGCGCTGGAGGCGCTGGAGACCGCGTCCGCGCCGCTGGTCGCCGCCGTCCGCGACTTCCGCCCGCACGTGATGCTCACCTACGACGAGCGGGGCGGGTACCCCCACCCCGACCACGTCAAGTGCCACGAGGTTTCGGTGGAGGCGTTCGAGGCCGCGGGCGACCCGGAGCGCTACCCGGGGACCGGTGAGCCCTGGCAGCCGCTGAAGCTCTACTACCACATGGGATTCAGCCGGGAGCGGACCGTCGCGCTGCACAGCGCGATGCAGAAGGCCGGGCTGGAGTCGCCCTACGACGAGTGGCTGAAGCGCTTCGAGGAAGAGGACGAGGCGCCCAAGTGGCCGCTGACCACGCGGGTGCCCTGCGCCGAGCACTTCGAGACCAGGGACCGCGCCCTGCTCGCCCACGCCACCCAGATCGACCCCGACGGCTTCTGGTTCGTCGTCCCGCTGGACGTCCAGCGTGAGGCATGGCCGACGGAGGACTACCATTTGGCCAGGTCCCTGGTCGACACCGAGCTGCCGGAGGACGATCTGTTCACCGGCATCCGGGAGAAGGTGTGTCTGTAGTGCTTCCACTGGCCATGCCGCTGAACGACGACACGGTGAGCCCGGGATTCCTCGGGTTCGGGGTGTTCGTGGCGCTCCTCGTCGCCCTGGTCTTCCTCATCCGCTCGATGAACAAGCAGATGAAGCGGATCCAGGCGCCGCGCGAGGCCGACCTGAAGCAGCAGGAATGGGAACGCGCCCAGGCCGCGAAGGCGGCGGGCGGGCCCGCCACGGGGACCAGGACCGACGCCAAGTCGGGTACCAAGTCCGGGCCGAAGAACCGGCCGGACGACGACACGGGCCGCACGGACGGCGGCGGGTCCGCCGGCGACGGCGCCTGATCCGCCGCACCCACCACAGGACGACCTGAAGGACGGGGCCGCCCATGTCCGAGCAACTGTCCGAGCAGGCGTCCGGGCAGGCGGCCGGGGGCCACGCCTCGCTCACCGCCGCGTCCGGAGGCCGGCGCGCCACCCGGACGGAGGTCCTGCTGCGGCCGCGCGGCGGGCAGGGAAGAGAGCAGGGCGGCGGGCAGGGGGGCGGGCACGGCGGCGGGCAGGGGGGCGAGCAGGGCGCCCGGGTCACCTTCTTCGAGCTGTTCTTCGACCTGGTCTTCGTCTTCGCCATCACCCAGCTGTCGCACCGGCTGCTCGAACACCTCACGGTCCGCGGCGCCGCCGAGACGCTGCTGCTCCTGCTCGCCGTCTGGTGGGCGTGGATGTACACGTGCTGGACCACCAACTGGTTCGACCCCGACCATCCGGCCGTCCGGCTGATGCTGGTCGCGGTGATGCTCGCCGGGCTGTTCATGGCGGCGATGCTGCCCGGCGCGTTCGCTGACAAGGGCCTGTGGTTCGCCGCCGCCTACACCGGAATCCAGGTCGGCCGGACGACCTTCGTCGTGGTTTGCACCCGCGGGCACGAGCTCGGCCGCAACTTCCAGCGGATCCTGTTCTGGCTGGCGCTGTCCGCCGCGCTGTGGATCGGCGGCGCCTTCGTCGACGATCCCGGCGCCCGCGCCGGGCTCTGGCTGACCGCGGTCGCGCTGGAGTACCTCGCGCCCTGGCACGGCTACGCGACGCCGCTGCTCGGCCGCTCCAGCACCGCCGACTGGACGATCGACGGCGGCCACATGGCGGAGCGCTCGCAGCTGTTCATCATCATCGCCCTGGGCGAGTCGGTGCTGGTCACGGGCGCGACGCTGGGCGGCCGCACGCCGTCGGCCGCGGTCGCGGCGGGCTTCGTCGCGGCGTTCGCCGGCACCGTCGCGCTGTGGTGGATCTACTTCGACCACACCGCCGAGGCGGCGGCGGAGCGGATCGCCGGGTCCGCCGACCCCGGGCGGCTCGGCCGCTCGGCCTACACCTTCATCCACATCCTCATGGTCGCCGGGATCATCGTCGGCGCGGTCGCCGACGAGCTGGTGATGGCGCATCCCGGCGGGCACGTCTCGCGGGCGTTCGCCGCCGTCGCGCTCGGCGGCCCGGCCCTGTTCGTCGCCGGGCACGCGCTGTTCAAGCGGGCCGTCTTCGGGCACTTCACCCGCGCACGCGCCGCCGCGCTGCTCGTCCTCGCCGCGCTCGCCGGGCTCGCGCCCGTCCTCACCCCGCTGGCCCTGCACGGCTGCGCGGCGGCCGTCGTGGTGGTGCTGGCGCTGTGGGACGTGCGCGCCTACCGGCTCGCGCACCGCGACGCCGCCCGGGTCCCGCTGCCGGGACAGGTGGCGGGACAGCTACCGGGACACGCGGCGCCGTCCGGGACGTTCGCGGACCCGCCCGGCGAGGAGCGCGCGACCGGCCGCTGACGGCGCGGGTTGGACCCGCCCATGCCGGGGAGGACCCCCGGCATGGGCGCGAACGCCGAGGACGCCTACCGGAGCCTTCCGCCGCCGGCCGCCCGGCTGCTGCGGCTGCTGTGCGCGATGCCGGGCGGCCGGAGCGGCGGGGCGGCCGG
>NZ_CAACVB010000252.1 GCF_900659635.1 Actinomadura roseirufa
GGCTGACCCGGCGGGCGGGCCCGCAGTTGCTGCCCGCCGCGCTGACCGGCGCGGCGCTGCTGGCGTGCGCCGACCTGGTCTCGCTGCACCTGCCCGTCGCGATGCCGGTGGGCGTGGTCACCGGCGTGCTCGGCGGCGCCTACCTGGCGTGGCTGCTGGCGGCCGGCGGGCGGCGCGGGCCGTCCTGACCCGGCCCGCGGCGTTGACCCGATCACCCCTCTGAATTAGGTTAGCCTTACCTAAATTGAGGGGAGTTCCGTGCTGACCTGGGAAGAGCTGCGGGCCATGCTGGCCGAGGAGCTGGCCGAGGATCCGGGCGCACCGGCCGCGCCGGGCGACAACCTCATCGAACTGGGGATGGACTCCATCCGGCTCATGCGGCTGACCGGCCGGCTGCGCCGCCGCGGGATCGAGGTGCGCTTCGCCGAGCTGGCCGAGCGCCCGAGCCTCGCGGCCTGGTGGGAGCTGCTCGCCGGCCGGGGACAGGTGGAGGCGTCCGCGGGCCCGCCCGCCGCCGAGGCCGCCGCGTCCCCGTCCGCCGCCCTGGACCTCGCCGAGATCGAGCCGGAGGGGCCCTTCCCACTGGCCCTGATGCAGCACGCCTATTGGATCGGCCGCGACTCCGGCCAGGCGCTCGGGTCGGTCGCCGCGCACCTGTACGTCGAGCTGGACGGGCGCGCGATCGACCCGGCCCGGTTCGAGACCGCCGTGCGGGCCCTCGCCCACCGGCACCCGATGCTCCGCGTTGCCGTCGCCGACGACGGGACGCAGCGGATCCTGCCCGAGCGCCCCGAGCCCGCCGTGACCGTGCGCGACCTGCGCGGCGCCGGCGACCCCGCCGCGGAGCTGGAGCGGATCCGCGCCGAGATGTCGGCGCAGCGGCTGCCCATCGAGGAGGGGCGGGTGTTCGACGCGCGGCTCAGCCTGCTGCCCGGCGGCACCGCCCGCCTGCACCTGGACGTCGACATGGTCGCGGCGGACGCGATGAGCTACCGCGTCCTGCTGGCCGACCTCGCCGCGCTGTACGAGGGCCGGACGCTCGCCCCGATCGGCTACGGCTACGCGCGCTACCTCGCCGACGACCCGCGCGCCGAGGCCCGCGAGCGCGACCGCCGGTGGTGGGCCGAGCGGCTCGCCGAGCTGCCGGGCCCGCCCGAGCTGCCCGTCCTGCCCGAGCCCGGCGACCGCGTCGAGCGGCTGCACCACTGGCTGTCCCCGGAGGCCAAGGACCGCCTCCTCGCCCGCGCGCACGCCGGGGGCGTCACCCCGGCGATGGCGCTCGCCGCGGTGTTCGCCGAGGTGATCGGCGCGTGGTCGGCGACACCGCGGTTCCTGCTGAACCTGCCGCTGTTCCACCGCGAGCCCGTGCACCCCGACGTCGACGCGGTCGTCGGGGACTTCACCGGATCGGTCATGCTGGAGGTGGACCTGTCCGCCGAGGCGCCGTTCGCCGAACGCGCCCGCGCCGTGCAGGCCGCCCTGCACACCGCCGGCGCGCACAGCGACTACTCCGGCGTGGAGGTGCTGCGCGACCTGTCGCGGGCCCGCGGCGAGCAGGTCCTCGCCCCGATCGTCTACACCAGCGCGCTCAACCTCGGCGAGCTGTTCGGCGAGACGGTGCGCGGCAGCTTCGGCGAACCCGGCTGGATCATCTCGCAGGGCCCCCAGGTGCTCCTGGACGCGCAGGTCACCGAGGTGTCGGGCGGGCTGCTGCTGAACTGGGACGTGCGCGCCCCCGCCTTCCCCGAGGGCGTCGCGGAGGCGATGTTCGCCGCCTACACCGAGGCGATCACCCGCCTGGGCGCCGCGGGCGCGGACTGGGACGAGCCCCTGCGGGTCGGCGCGACCCCGGAGCGGTCGCAGGTCCGGCGGCTGCTCAACGCGACCCCGCCGCCGCCCCCGGCGACCCTCACCGAGGGCTTCTTCGAGCACGCCCGGAACCGGCCGTCCGCCCCGGCCCTGCACTGGGGAGACGACGGAACGCTCACCTACGGCGAGGTCGCCGGTCGCGCACTGCGCGTCGCCGCCGCCCTCGCCGCCGGTGGCGTGCGGCCGGGCGACCGCGTGTCGGTCGAGCTGCCGAAGGGCCCGGACCAGGCCGTCGCGGCGCTCGGCGTCCTGGCCGCGGGCGCCGCCTACGTCCCGATCGGCGTCGAGCAGCCCCCCGCTCGCCGCGCGCGGATCCGTGCGGGCGCGGGCGTCACCGTCTCTGTCACCGAGCCCTTGCCCGCCGGTGGCGCGGCGGGCGCCGAGCCGCTCGCCGGGCCGGTGCCCGCCGACCCCGGCCAGGTCGCCTACGTTCTGTTCACGTCCGGTTCCACCGGCGAGCCCAAGGGCGTCGAGGTGTCGCACGGCGCGGCCATGAACACCATCGGCGACCTCGTGGAGCGGTACGCGATCGGCCCGGACGACGTCACGCTCGGAGTGTCCGCGCTGGACTTCGACCTGTCGGTGTTCGACCTGTTCGCCCCCTGGTCGGCGGGCGGCGCGGTCGTCCTGCCGCTGGAGGAGGAGCGGCGCGACGCCGCCCGCTGGGGCGAGCTGGCGCGGCGCTGGTCGGTGACGGTGCTGAACTGCGTGCCCTCCGTCCTGGAGATGCTGCTGCGCGCGGCCCCGCCCGGGGCGGGGAGCCCCGCGGCGACCCTGCGGCTGGTGCTCCTCGGCGGCGACTGGGTCGGCGTGCACCTGCCCGCGCTGCTGGCCGCGCACGCGCCCGGATGCCGGTTCGCGGCGCTCGGCGGGACGACCGAGACCGCCATCCACTCGACGGTGCAGGAGGTCACGGCGGGCGAGCTCCCGGCGGACTGGAGCGCGGTCCCCTACGGCGTCCCGCTGCGCGGCGTCGCCTGCCGGGTCGTGGACGGCGCGGGCCGCGACCGGCCCGACTGGGCGGCGGGGGAGCTGTGGATCGGCGGCGCCGGCGTGGCGGACGGCTACGCGGGCGACCCCGCCCGCACCGCCGACCGGTTCGTCGAGCGGGACGGGACCCGCTGGTACCGCACCGGCGACCTCGCCCGCTACCGCCCGGACGGCACGCTGGAGTTCCTCGGCCGGCGCGACCACCAGGTCAAGGTCCGCGGGTTCCGGATCGAGCTCGGCGAGATCGAGGCCGCGCTGCGCGACCACCCCGCGGTGGAGGCGGCGGTGGCGCTGGTGGCGGGCGGCCGCCTCGTGGCGGCCGTGACGGGACCCACCGTGACGGGAGCCCCCGGAACCGGCGCGCCCGCCACGGCGGAGATCCTCGGTCACGCGCGCGGGCTGCTGCCGCCCCACATGGTGCCCGAGACGCTGGTCCCGGTGGCCGCGCTGCCCCTCACCGGCAACGGGAAGGTCGACCGCGGCGCGCTGGCGGCGCTCGCGGAGGCCGGGGCCGGCGCCGCCGGGACGGGCGGCGCCGAACCGGGGACGCCGCTGGAGAAGGTGCTGGCCCGGATCGTCGCCGACGTGCTCGGCGGGGAGCGCGTCGGCGCGGACGCCGACTTCTTCGCCCTCGGCGGCGACTCCGTCCTGGCCACCCTCGTGCTCGCGAGGCTGCGGGAGGCGCTCGACACGACGGCGCTGCCGGTCCGGGTGCTGTTCGCCGAGCGGACGGTGTCGCGCATCGCCCGGCGCTTCACCGAACTGGAGGAGACCCCCGGCCGGCTGGAGGCCGTCGCCGCGATCTGGCTGGAGGTGGAGGCCCTGTCGGAGGCCGAGGTCGCGGACCGGCTGACCTCGCGCTGACGGCGCGCCGTCGGCCCGTGCGGTCGGCCCGTGCCGTCGTCAGGGCACGTCAGCGCGACGGCTCCGGCTCGGCGGCCGGGACGAGGGGCGCCGAGCGGAGCGTCGTCAGGGTCAGCGCGAGCGCCAGCGCGAGGCCGGCGCTGACCGTCCCGTACAGGACGATGGCGGTGCCGGGGGCGAGGTGGCGGCCGAGCACACCGGCGCCGAGCGCGCCGACGGCGCCGCCCCCCGTCTCCTGCGCCGCCCACAGCGCGTTGACGCGGCCCAGGTGCGAGCCGGGGGTGTGCGACTGGATGAGCCCGTAGCGCAGGATCTCCTCGACCGAGGCGACGAAGCCGTACCCGAACAGGATCGCGACGGCGACCGCGGGGTGGCGCGCGAGGCCCAGGCAGGCGAGGGCGGCGAACCCGGCGACGGAGGCGCCGAGGAGGGCGGGGCCGGGCGTCCGCAGCCGGCCCGCCCAGCCGCTCGTGACCGAGGCCGCCACCGCGCCGCAGGCCGGTGCCGCGTAGAGCAGGCCGACCGTGGCGGGACCTCCGCCGAGGCCGCGTTCCGCGAACGCGGGCATCAGCACGGGAATCCCGCCCGCGACCATGAACAGCAGCCCGAGGAGCATGAGCGAGCCCACGACGCGGTGCCCGGCGACGAAGCGCAGGCCCGCCCAGATGTCCCGCAGCGGACCGCCCGCCGCGCCGCCTCCGCCGTCCTCCGAGCCCGGCCCGGCTCCCGGCCCGGCGTCGGGGCGCAGCGGCGGGAGCCCGGTGAGCAGGCCGAGCGTGCCGAGGGTGCCCGCGGCGGCCGCCGCGTAGTTCCAGCCGACGCCGAACGCCGACACGACCACCCCGCCGAGCGCGGGCGAGGCCATCGAGCCCAGCCGGACGGTCAGCGCGTTGAGCGCGCCCGCCGCGACGAGCTTGTCCGGCCCGACCAGCGCCGGGGTCGCGGCGAGCAGCGCGGTGACGCTGACCCCGGTCGCCAGCCCGTCCCAGGCCGCCAGCGCGTACAGCGCGGCGGCCGAGGGGGAGGGCAGCAGGGCGTTGACGGTCAGCAGGACGAACCCCGCGCCCGCCGCGGCCCGCGCGCGCAGCATCAGCCGACGCCGGTCGTGCCGGTCGGCGAGCACGCCGCCCCACAGGAACCCCGCGAGCAGGGCGAACCCCTCGGCGGCGGAGACCGCGCCGACGTGCGCGGTGGACCCGGTCAGGTCGTAGACCTGCACGGGCACCGCCACCATCAGCATGCCGATCCCGAAGACCGAGACCGTGCGGGCGATGAACACGTTGCGGAAGGGCGGGCTGGTGCGCAGGGGGCCGAGGTCCATGGCCAGGCGCCGGAGCATGGTCGGGGTTCTCCTCCGGTGGGCGAATAGCTAAGGTAAGCCTAGCCTTAGTTGTTCTTGACGGAAGAGGACGCACCGTGCGGCGCATGCTGATGAACGGAAAGATCCACCGGGCGACGGTGACCCAGGCGGACCTGCACTACGTGGGATCGCTGACGATCGACGCCGACCTGATGGAGGCCGCCGACATCGTGGAGGGCGAGCAGGTCCACCTCGTCGACATCACCAACGGCGCCCGGCTGGTGACCTACGCGATCAGCGGCCCGGCGGGCAGCGGTGTGATCGGCGTCAACGGCGCCGCCGCGCACCTGGTGGGCCCCGGCGACCTGGTGATCATCATCACCTACGCGGAGGTGGACGAGGCGGAGCGGCGCGGGCACGCGCCCCGGGTGGTGCACGTCGACGGCGGCAACCGCGTCGTCGCGCTCGGCGCGGACCCGGCCGAGCCCGTCCCGGGCGCCGCCGCCCAGCTCACCGGGCGCTGAGCGTGGACGGCTTCACTCCCTGGCCGGCCGACCTCGAAGCGCGGTACCGGGCCGAGGGCTACTGGGGCGACCGGCTCCTCGGCGACGTCCTGAACCCCGGCGTGCTGCGCTCGGACCCGGGCCGCACCGCGCTGGTCGCGGGCGCCGAGCGGATCGGCTACGGCGAGCTGGACCGCCGCGCCGCGCGCACCGCCGCGGGCTTCCTGCGGCTCGGCGTCCGGCGCGGCGACCGCGTCGTCGTCCAGCTGCCGAACACCGCCGGGTTCGTCGTCGCCTTCCTCGCGCTCGCGCGGATCGGCGCCGCTCCGGTGCTGGCCCTGCCCGCGCACCGGGAGAGCGAGATCCGCTACCTGTGCGAGCTGGCGGACGCGCGCGCCTACGTGACCTCGGCCGCCGACGGCGACTTCGACTACCGGGAGATGGCCCGCTCCCTGCCCGTCGAGCACGTCGTCGTGGACGGCGACGCGCAGGAGTTCACCGCCCTCGCCGACCTGGACGCCGACCCCGTGGAGCCGCCGCGGCCGGATCCGTCCGACGTCGGGGTGCTCCTGCTGTCGGGCGGCACCACCGGGCTTCCGAAGCTGATCCCCCGGACGCACCGCGACTACGTCTACAACCTCGAGGCCAGCGCCGAGGTCTGCGGGTTCACCCGCGACACCGTCTACCTCGTGGTGCTGCCCGCGGCGCACAACTTCGCGCTGGCCTGCCCCGGACTGCTCGGGGTGCTGGCGGCCGGCGGCACCGTGGTGCTGGCCCCGTCCGGGTCGCCGGACGAGGCGTTCCCGCTCATCGAGCGCGAGCGCGTGACGGCGTGCGCGGTGGTCCCGCCGATCGCGCTGCTGTGGCTGGACGCCGCGACGTGGTCGGAGGAGGACCTGTCCTCGCTGGAGCTGCTGCAGGTCGGCGGCGCCAAGTTCGCCGCCGACCGCGCCGCGGAGGTGCCCGGCGTCCTCGGCTGCGCCGTGCAGCAGGTGTTCGGGATGGCGGAGGGCCTGCTCAACTACACCCGGCTGGACGACCCGCGCGAGCTGGCCGAGCGCACGCAGGGGCGCCCGCTGTCCCCGGCCGACGAGATCCGCGTGGTGGACGCGGACGGTGCCCCGGTGGCGCCCGGCGAGGTGGGGGAGCTGCTGACGCGCGGCCCGTACACGCTGCGCGGCTACTACCGCGCGCCCGAGCACAACGCGCGCTCGTTCACGCCCGACGGCTTCTACCGCACCGGGGACCTGGTGCGCGAGCTGCCGTCCGGGCACCTGGTCGTCGAGGGCAGGGAGAAGGACCAGATCAACCGGGGCGGCGACAAGATCTCGGCGGAGGAGCTGGAGCACCACCTGCTCGCCCATCCCGCGGTGCACGACGCCGCCGTCGTCGGCGTCCCCGATCCGGTGCTGGGCGAGCGGACCTGCGCCTTCCTCGTCCTGCGGCCGCCGCCCGCCGAGCCGCCCACCCTCGCCGCCGTCCGCGCGTTCCTGCGCGGGCGCGGCGTCGCGGCCTACAAGTTCCCCGACCGCCTGGAGCACGCCGACGCTTTCCCCAGGACCCCCGTCGGCAAGGTGAGCAAGAAGGAGCTGGCGGCGCGCCTGGACGGGTGACGCGGCCGATCGCCGAGAGGGCACGCGGAAGGAGGATCAGGGGCGGGCGTGCTCCCTGGTCTTGGCGCGATCAGGAGAGTCTTCCTCCTGTCCATAGAGGACGTCCCCGGCCGTCCGTCGAACTCGGTCATCGTCGCTCCCCGCGCCGTGGTCGTGCCCGTGTGCGCCGAGCATGAGCCGACCGGCGCGGCCCCGCCCAAAAGGAGTCCGCGGAGCGGACCGGCCGCCGCGTGCCGGGGAGCGCGCCGCCGTGGGCGCCCGGCCACGGCGGCGCACCGCGGCGGATCAGGGGAGGGGCACGACGTGCGGGGCGATGCTGGAGAGCTTCTCGCAGGTCTCCTCGTACTCGCGCTCCGGCGTGGAGCCGCTGACGATGCCCGCGCCCGCGCGCAGCCACGCCCGGCCGTCCAGCCGGTAGAGGGCCCGCAGCACCAGCGCCGAGTCGAGCGCGCCGTCCTCCGACACGGCGACGACCGCGCCCGCGTACAGCCCGCGCGGCTCCTCCAGCCGGCCGATCGCCTCGATCGCCTCGGGCTTGGGGATGCCCGAGGCGGTCACGCCGGGGAACAGGGCGTCCAGCGCGTCCCAGCACGAGCGTCCCGGCGCGAGCACGCCGCTCACGGTGGAACCGAGGTGCTGCACGCTGCCGCGCTCCTTCACGGTCATGAACCCGGTGACCCCGACGGTGCCCGGCTCGCACACGCCGTACAGCTCGTCCTGCGAGCTGCGGACCGACACGGCGTGCTCGAAGATCTCCTTCGGGTCGGTCTCCAGCTCGCGGCGCGTCCGCGCGTCGGCCTCGCCGCCGGAGCCGAACGCGCGGGTCCCCGCCAGGGGCTGGGTCATCACCCGGCCGGACCGGTCCACGCTCGCGAGGACCTCCGGGCTGAACCCGGTCGCCTGGAAGCCGCCGAGGTCGAGCAGGAACGAGCGGGCCGGGGTGTTGGCCCCGCGCCCGCGCGCGTACGTCGCGACCACGTCGACGGGGAACGGCACGTCCAGCCGCCGGGACACGATGACCTTCTGGTAGAGGCCCGCCCGGATCTCCTCGACGGCCCGCGCCACGCGCGCGCGGTACTCCTCGCCGCCCACCCGGACGTCCACCGGGTCCGGCAGGCCCGCCGGCGCCGCGCCGGGCTCGGCGAGCAGCGCGGCGACCCGGGCCGTCTCCGCCGGGTCGGTGCCCGTCACGCGCGCCGCGCCCTCCCCGGTGCGCACCTCCACGCGCGGCACGACCAGGTGCGCGAGCCGGCCGGACGGGGCGGGCGCGGCGAACTCGAACGCGACCCAGCCGTAGGCGTTCCAGCCGGGCGGCGCCGCGGCGAACGCCTCCCGCAGGGCGGCCGCGGCGTTCCCGCGCCAGGGCCGGGAGACGGGGGCGGCGCCGGGCCAGCGCGTGTGCACGGTCCCGGCGTCCAGGACGACCTCGCCGAGCACGCCGCCGGCGAAAGTGTAGGAGTCCGGGCGCTCGTAGACGACGTAGTCGCCGAAGAGCCCGGAACCGGCCAGCCGGGTCATGAGCGTGAGCGGATCGCCGGTGTGCTCGACCACCAGCTCCGTGGATGTTTCGTCAGTGCGCAGACCGAGGGACAAGGCAGTCGACTTCCTTTCGCTGACCGGAGTGTCCGGCAACTTAGGCAAGGCTAACCTTGTGCGTTTTTCGTAGGCAAGGCTAACCTAACCTGCGGTGGTACACCGGACAACGAAAGAGTTGAGCGTGCGGGATCAGACGACGGCGGTGCGGCGGCGCGAACTGATGCGGCGGATGATGGCGGAGGCCGGGCTCGGGCCGGACACCGCCGGGCTCGCCCCGCGTGGGGACGGCGGCCCAGTGCCGCTGTCGTCCGCCCAGCAGAGCATGTGGCTGCATCACCGGACCTTTCCGGACAGCCCCGCCTACAACGTGTGCCTCCTGATCCGCATGACCGGCCCCCTCGACACGGACGCCCTCCGCGCGGCCTTGCGCGGGCTCCTCCGCCGCCATGAGGTCCTTCGCACGGTCTACGCCGAGACCGCGGCCCCGGACGGCGCGTTGTCCGAGGTGAACGGTAGCGCAGCGTGGGGCGCCGGTAACGGAGACACGACCGGGGAGCCGCTCGGCGCCGTGCAGATCGTCACCGCGGACGACTCGCTCGACCTCGACCCGGTGCCCTGCCCCGGCGGCGGCGCGCGGGCGCGCGCCGAGGAACTGGCGGCGACGCCGTTCGACCTGCGCGCCGAGCGGCCCGTCCGGCTGGAGCTGCTCCGGCTCGGCGAGGACGAGCACGCCCTGGTGCTCGTCGTGCACCACATCGCGTGGGACGGCCTGACCTGGGGTGCCCTGTCCCGGGATCTGTCCGCGCTCTACCGGGCCGCCGTCACGGGCGCCCCGGACGGGCTCCCGGCGCTCGGCGTCCAGTACGCCGACTTCGCCGTGTGGGAGCGGTCCCGGCCGGTCGCCGCCGAGGACCTGGCCTACTGGCGCGGCCGCCTCGACCCGCCGCCCGCCCCGCTCGACCTGCCCACCGACCGGCCGCGCGGCGCCGCGGTGTCCGAGCGCGGCGGACGGCGCGCGCGGCGGTTCGGCGACGAGGTCAGCGAGGGAATGCACAAGCTCGCCGCCACGGAGAACCTCACCCCGTACATGGTGATGCTCACCGCCTACGCCGTCCTGCTGCACCGCTACACCGGCACGGACGACGTCGCGATCGGCTCCGCGGTGACCAACCGCGAGCACGCCGAGGTGGAGCGGCTCGCCGGGAACTTCGGCAACACGCTGGTGATGCGGACGGACCTGTCGGGCGCGCCGACGTTCCGCGAGGCGCTGCGCCGGGTCGGCCGGACCTGCGCCGAGGGGTTCGCGCACCAGGCGCTGCCCTACGACCGCCTCGTCCAGGAGATCCGCCCGTCGCGGGCACGGGGGCGGTCGGCGTTCTTCGACACGATGCTGCTGTTCCTCACCCAGGAGATCGGCGAGCTGGACCTGCCCGGCATCACCTCGAGCTGGGCGCACGTCCACAACGGCATGACGCATTTCGACCTGTCGCTGGAGGCGTTCGTCCGGGCGCGGGGCATGACGGTCGAGGCGACGTTCCGGCGGGAGCTGTTCGACGACCGGCGCGTCGACGCGCTGCTCGGCCATCTGGAGACGCTGCTCGGCGACGCCCTCGCCGACCCCGACCGCCCGATCGGGGCCCTGGAGCTGATGGGGCCGGCCGAGCGCGCGCTGATCGCGGACGCCAACGACACCGGCCGGGCCGTTCCCGATACCGATGTGGTCGCGCTGTTCGCGGAGCAGGCGGCGCGGACGTCGGACGCGCCGGCGGTCGAGGCCGGCGGCGGCACGCTCACCTACGCCGAGCTGGACCGGCGGTCGTCGGCGCTGGCCGCGGCGCTGCGGGCCCGCGGCGCCGGGCCCGAGCGCGTCGTCG
>NZ_CAACVB010000253.1 GCF_900659635.1 Actinomadura roseirufa
CGCCTCCCGCCGCGCCCGCTCCACAGCGGTCAACCCGCCGCCCTCGCCATACCGCATCCACCAAGGGAAACCCGCCCACACCCGACAGGCCAGTCACCACCAAGACACAGTCGGTAACCCCAACTATTGAAGCTCTCTAGCACAGCGGATCACGGGGTGGCCTTTTCTTACACCACTCCCATGGACGCGGCCTCCGGCCCGCGGGGGGCTGGGGGCCGCGAGGCCCCCGCTTCACGCACGCTCAACCAGCAGACTCAACGAAGGTTAAGCGACCTAGGAGTCTACAACCTTCAGCATCACACGTAGTTCACGGTCGAGTTTTTGCAGCCATCGGCAGGTGAGAGCCTCTTCCAGATCAATCTTTGCGGTGAGTCGCTCCTGCTCCTGGGTTTCTTTGTACTTTTCGCTTATGAGTGCACGCCTAATCTCCTCTTTCGCGCCTCTGATCGACTCGGGAGTGCGAGATATTTTATAAGATGGCTTCGCTGTGCCGCTGGCTATCAATGAAGGCAAAGCGGCGAGGAAGATTGATTCATATTCGCGCTGTGCGGCAACAAGGGCTATCGGACACTGAAGTTTCAGCTCATCTGCAATTTGGCGGAGTTGCCGAGCGGCATCCACTGGGCAATCGTCGTCACTATCGAAGAGAACAAAAATTCCCCCAGTGTCTGTGACGCGCTTAGAGGAGAGCAGGAGGGCGCGCTTCAAGTCGGCTCCCTGGAACATCTTGTTCCTAGGGATTCGCACCGGTGGAGGTATCGCCACATTGTAAATGTTGGCGCGCGCACACAGTCGGCGTAGCATAACAGGTAGGGCTGCAACTTCTCCATGACCCTCAACGATCGACGAGAGGACGAAGCTCTCCATTTTCAATCCTCGAAGAGTTTCATCTGTCGGGCCTTGGGGTGCGCTTCTTTATCTTCTGGTATCAATTGATTGAGTCGCAATAGTTCGCCAGCGGTATAGAGACGCTCCTGCAGCGCTTCGATACCTGCCTTATCTGGTCTAGCAAGCTTCGAGGTGCCTGCTTCAGCCGTAACGGCGATAATCTGCTCAGGGCCCAAGTTGGGCGAGTCGAGCAACTCCGGGCTATGGCTGCTCGCTAGGACTTGACGTGTTTCGCTCGCTTCCGCAAGAGCATCTCTGAGGACGCCCGCAGCGGCAGGGTGGAGAGCGACTTCCGGCTCCTCGATGGCTATCAGCGGAAGACCCGCTTCGCTGCTTGGCACCTGGAAGAGCGCAACCAGCACGGCCAAGGCGCGCAGTGTTCCATCAGACATGCCGGATGCAGAAAAACGCCATGAGTGTTTTCCGCCCTGAATCGTCTGTCGGAATTCTAGCGTCTCCTTGGGACCCAAGGTTTTCCGATCAACGGAACTGATCCCAGGGACGACCGTTGACAGGTATTCCTCAATGCGAATCTTGGCCCCTGGATATCGCCGTGCAAGTCGCCCGAGTACACTTGCTACATTGGCTCCGTCCCGTCGGAGGAGTTCACCGGCATCGGGCGACTGGAGTTCCCTGATTGCTTCAGGATTCAGATTGTAGAATCCCATCTCGCTTAGACCATCGTAAACCGGACGGAAGGTAGGGTTGCCCGACAAGGCGACGAGAAGCAGGCGATCGTCGCTGACAGCAGGCAGGACCTTCTCGCTTGCCTCTACTATCTTCCCTCGAAGTACTTGGTACCAAGCTGAAGGTTCTTCAAGAGAGACATTCTCTACGCGACACGATTCGCGGACGACGGACCAATCGCCACCTTCGCGCGCACCTAGTTCAAACGCATAGTGCCCACTCATGATTGGCGTTGTAAAATCGAGACGTATCGAAAAATTTCTAGGATGACCTGTTGAACGTCGACGAATCTCCGATATGCCGCCACGATCCCTGATGGCGTGATCTATGGACGTTCTAAGGGAGTCTGCAACCAGGCGTAGGGCGTCCAGGAAGTTGCTTTTCCCGGAACCGTTTGGTCCGACTAGAAATGCAAGTGAACCAAGTTTTATGTCGCAAGCCTCGATGCTGCGATAGTTTTTGATTCGAACCCGTGTAAGCCTGAAGCCTTGCATGCCACCCTCCTGCGTTGCAGCCGACCCTATCGTTTGAGGTCTTTCCATGTGCGGTGGAGGACCCAAGCTTCGGCAAGGGGCACAGCTTGGAGGGCGGCCGGGGCGGGACCGGCCCGGAGAGGCCGCACGCCCGGCGCGGCCGCCCGGCGACGCGAAGCGGCGCCCTTGAAGACGTAGAAAAAGTTCTCATCCGCGCGTCCGCGGGGCTGTGGTCTAGGTTCTGGGGGCTGTTTGGGTGTGGCTCGGCCCCTGGCTCCTTGGCTGGTGGGGTCTTGGGAGGCAGGGGCCGGCGCGGTTGGTGGGTACTGGGGTGTCGGGTCTTTAGGTGGGGTGGGTGATGTCGAATCCGGCTTGGGTGAGGGCGGTTCGCGCCTCTTCGATCCTGTGCGGGCCGAGGTTGCGGGTCTCTTTGAGCTGACCTCGTTGCAGGAGCCCGATCAGGTCACCGATGGTTTCTGGTTCCGGCCATCGGCGTCGAAGGGGGTTGAGGAGTCTGGCCGACAGGTCCAAACAGGACAGCGGGCAGGCTTCGGTGTGCTCGGTGTGGGGTCGGGTCGTGCGGGATTGGGCGAGGGTGATCCATCCTGGTTGTCCCATAGGGACGAGATGGCTTGCCGAAGTGAGCAGGTGGACCAGGTCGCCCACGGTGCGGATGCCCAGACAGCCCACCGGGCACTGCCAGTTGATGCCTTCGTGGCCGGGAAAGTGGCTGGGCTCGTTCATCATCGCCGTCGCCATGTCTGGCTGTTGGTGATCTGGTCGCGGAGATGGCGAATGTCGACAGCCGACAGCAGGCGCAAGCCGTTTTGGCCGGGAACCATGGCCCACCGCTGGTGGGTGTGCTCGCCGTACCAGTCGTGGACGCCGGGGAACTGGTCAGCGAGGTTTCGGGCGGCTCTCTGGCGCTCGGCGCTGCCGTTCACGCCGGGCCCTGGTCGATTCTGTGCGGGCTGAGCCGGTGCCAGAGAATGCGTTCGACCTCGGTCACCGCGTTCGGCAGGTCGGCGCAGGGGATGGGGAGCGGGCTGCTGTGGGTGAGGTAGACCCAGCGTCCGAAGTGGGTGGCGGTGAGTTCCTCGGTCGCCGGCGCGTGGCTGGTCGGTCCGACGCGCAGGGTTGCCGGGGAGACGTCGAAGCGTCGTTTGGTCCGCCAGCCGTTGTCGGCGAGTGCGTGGGCGAGGCGGTCAAGGTGCCACATGGCGAGGCGGTCCTGGCGGTCTCGGGTGCCGAACCAGCGGACGAACCGGCGGGCGCGGCGTCCCCACAATCGCAGGGTGAGAGCCGACTCGTCGATCACTGGTCGCCCGTCTCGGTGAGTGCGAGGACGCGCGCCAAGCGGTCGGCTGCGAACTCGGTTTCCCAGAGCAGGCATAGCGGTTCGAGTTCGGGTTCCGACTTGCGCGTCGGGCCGGCCCAGACCCAGTGCCACCACAACTCACGGTCGGGTCCGTGCGGGCGGCACCTGACCTCCTGTCGCAAGCCGGGGCTCATCACCTGACCGAGCAGGTTGTCGGTTGCCGGTTCACCGTTGGGGTTGCGGGCCAGGACGGCTCCGTGTCCCCATGGGGTCGCCGTCAGGCCGCGCTTGTCGAGGGCGGCGATAAGAGCCTGAGCCGCGTCCCGCCACTCGGGCCGTGTGTCCAGCGGATGTGGGTTCCGGTCCGCAGTGCCCCGCCTAGGGGCATCCGGTGGAACAGACATTTTGCTCCCTTCGGACGGTCCTCATAGAGGTCATCTGTCGGCCGTCTCACGGTGATCTCGCTGCTCAGAGCCAGGTCTCCGTGATTGGCACTCAAAGTACGGGTACAGTATTCCAAGTGCAAGTCACTTCAGGTACTTGCGTCGCACAATAAGTACTGGTCTCGTAGAGATCGACGAGGGAGGGTGCCGGTGTTCGGCTTGGTGGTTCGGTTCACCTGCAAGGATGAGGACGGCGCGGACGCGTTCGATCAGCTGGTGGCCGAGACGGTCAGCAAGATCAAGACAGAGGAACCGGGCACGCTCGTCTACGCGGTGCATAAGGTCGACGGGCAGCCATTGCAGCGGATGTTCTACGAGCTGTACCGGGACCAGGCCGCCTTCGACGCGCACGAGAAACAGCCGCACACGCGACGCTTCCTCAGCGCTCGTGAGGAACTGCTCGCCTCGACGGAGGTCGACCGGTTGGACCTTCAAACGGGCAAGGGAACGAACGGGTGAGCAACGAGTATCAGAGGGCCCTGGGACGTCGGATCGCTCAGGAGCGCAAGCGGCGCGGACTCTCCCAGGCCGAACTGGCGCGGCTGATCGATCGGTCTGTGGCCTGGGTGTCGCAGGTGGAGCGCGGCGTGCGCAAGGTCGATCGCATGTCGGTCCTGGAGCGGGTCGCCGAGGTTCTCGAACTTCCGCTCTCGGAGCTGGCGGCCGAGGCTCCAATGGTCGCCGCGTCGACCGAGGAACTGCCAGGCTCGGCCGGGTTGCGCCTGGTCCTGTCCGGCGCCCACTCCCTTCGCGCCATGCTTCACTCGGCGCCCGTCCCGCCGACGGCGGAGATCAAGCCACGGGTGGAGCAGGCGTGGGAACTGGCCCACGAGAGCAAGTACGTAGAGCTGGCGGACCTGCTTCGGGGCCTGGTGCCCGCCCTGGAATCGGCTGTGCGGTCGGCGTCTGAGGATCTGCGGGCAGAGCTGTTCGATCTTCTGGCGGTGACCTACCAAGCCTGCTCGGCGGCCTTGTCCAAACTCGGCGAACCGGAGGCGGCCTGGATCGCCGCCGATCGCGCGATCGTTGCCGCCGAGCGCGCCGGCGACCCGCTGATGATGGCGGCCGGTGCATTCCGCCTCGGTTTCGTGTTCCTAGGTGCGCGGCACTTCGACCAGACGGAGGAGAACGCGCGAACCGCTGCCGAGGCGCTGTGGTTCCTGGTCGACCAGGGCAAGCCCGAGGCGATGTCGCTGTGGGGCGGTCTGACGCTTCAACGCGCCGTGACCGCGTCCCGCCTAAATCAGGCGGACGTCGCATACGAGCACCTGGCGCGCGCTCGCGACGTAGCCCAGCGGCTCGGGGATGGACGCAACGACTACAACACGGAGTTCGGCCCGGCGAATGTCGCGCTTCACGAGGTCGCCGTGGCGGTCGAGGTCGGCGACGCCGGTCATGCGCTTCGAGTGGGCGCGGACGTCGACACCTCGACGTTGTCGGGAGAGCGGCGTGCCCGACTCCAGATCGACCTGGCCCGCGCCCATGCCCAACGGCGACAGGTCGACGAGGCCGTCGCCGCGCTGCTGGACGCTGAGTCCATCACGCCGGAGCAGATACGTAACCACCGAGTCGTGCGTCAGGTCGTGTCCGATCTGTTGACCATGCAGGATCCACCCTCATCTGACCTGCGAGAACTCGCAGCCCGAGTAGGCACGTAGAAAAAGTACGTGTCATAGTACTTGAAGTACTAGTAGTTACTCTGAGTACGGGGTAGCGTTCGTGTTGACGCTGAAGCTCTCCTAGCGGGAGGTGAGGACTCAACACGAACGCTCTTCGTGTTTCAGGGGCGAAAGGGCGCTCTTGAACGGCGAGACAGGCCACACATGAAAGTGGCCTGAGCGGGAGACCCGCCCAGGCCGGATGCGGTTAGCACCCTGGTTGGCGCTTCGATGCTACCCCGTTCGTCCTGTTGGCGTGTGTGCTCCTCGTATCCGTAACGCCTGCTCAGCAGGTGGACGAGAGGTGTATTCAGCATGCGCAACATCCCTGTCGACGTCTCCGCACTGACCTTCGTGTGCGTGTCGGCGCCGCGTCCCAAGCTGGTGAGTCAGGAGACGGGGGAGGTGAAGGTGGACCGTGAGGGCAGGACGGTGTTCACGGTCGGGCTGTCGGCGGCGGACGCGACGGGTCGGGTGGAGTTGGTGAACGTGTCGCTGTCGGGTGATCAGGATGTGTCGATCGGGCAGATCGTGACGCCGGTGGGGCTGGTGGCGTTCCCGTGGGAGCAGACCATCGGTGGTCAGAAGCGGTGGGGGATCGCCTACCGGGCGTCGCGGGTCGTGGTGGCCGGTCCGGATACTTCCGTCGCGGCTGCGGCGGACGTGCTCTGAGCGGCGGCCGGTCATGAACGCCTTGTTTCAGGTGCTCGGGGTCCTGCGCTGCTGTATCCGTTAGCGGGGGCCCCTTGCGGTGGTCGCGAGGGGGTCTGACGTGGGAGCCGGCGAGGGGACTTGAACCCCTAACCTTCTGTTTACAAGATACCCAAACGATCACCGTATCTGTCCGGATCAGTCCGTACCCTCAGTCGATCGCCTGCGGTCCGTCCAAACGAGTTCGTTCCGGTCCAAGATCATTCATCCGTGTGGCTCCCGCAGTGGCTCCCGGGAGCCACACCTGAGGGCGTACATCTGAGAGGCTGTGATCATGGCAAACCCCCACTTCGGACCGCCCTCCCACCCGGCGCATCGTCCATCCGTGGCTGGGACCTTGCTCGATCTGAAGTTTGAACGCAGGGTGACACCGATCCTCGTGCGGTGGGTCTACGCCTTCGCCCTGGTGGTGATCGTCTTCGGCACGCTGTTCGCGCTGCTGTGGATCTGGTCGTTTGCTGTCTGGCTCGGCTGGGCCATGTGGCTAGCGGCACCCGTCGTCATCGGCTTCGGGGTGGCGTCGCTGCTGGTGGTCCGGATCTTCTGTGAGTACGTGATCTCTCGGACCCAACCCCCGCCGGTCCCGCCGGGCCTCGTGCCTGCTCCGCCGGGTTACGTGCCTGGCCCTCCGCCGCCTGTCTTCCGGCAACCCTGACGAACGCTCCGCAGGGGGCAAGGGGCAGAGGGCAGGGGCTACTGAGAGCTTGCGGCCGCAACGCACGCCCGAACCGACGCGGACCGAGCCGGAGGGTACTTCCGCGCGAACGGCGCGCAACCCGTGACAGACGGATTCGCGCGGAAGTGCCCTTCGGAACCAGGGGGGGTCTGGGGGACCACGGGGTCCCCCAGTAGCGCACGCTCAACCAATCCCCAAACTGACCGTGATGCCTGCAACCATGCTCGGCCACGGGTCATCCCTGGTGCTCGTCGCCGAACGGGTCCTGATGCTCCAGGGCGGCGGCGCGGACGTGGCGGCGGCGGTGAGACGAGGGGCCGGCGCCCGGTGTCGCGATGGGCGGCCGTCCGGGGCCGTCGGGCGGTGACCGGCGCCCACGCCGCACGCGCCGTCCGGCGGAGCCGGGCGGCCGGGGCGGCGAGGCGAGCGTCGCCGCCCCCTTGATCCAAAACAGCTCAATTCGGCAACGCCGGGTATCTGTTCATGCGCCTCACGAGCAAGACCGCCATTAGCACCTACGTGAGGAGGACATTGCCCGCCGCGTGTTGCGGACCCTCGTAGGGCCGATGAGGACCCGCAACCGGCTTCGGGACGCCGGTCGTCGTGCCGTTGCGAACCCTCGTAGTGGCGATGAGGACGGCTCAAGCAGCTCCGCGCGGTCGCGGCCGGGACCATGTTGCGAACCCTCGCAGGGGCGATGAGGACTGGTACCGGGCCTACTTCATGACCACCTTCCTCCAAGGTTGCGAACCCTCGTAGGGGCGATGAGGACCTCGGCTTGTCGGCAACGCTGAACCGGCTTCTACCTGTTGCGAACCCTCGTAGGGACGATGAGGACCCCAGGGTAAAGCTCCTGGCTGGATGCCTTGTGGGCGAGCGTACATGGAGTGCGATTGCAGCGAGCCTCCGGTTGTGCACGAGACCCCGGCGTGTCGCTGAAACGATCACGACCGATCTAGGCGGCGGGCACAGAGGCGGTCGTCGAGGCGGCGGACGGCTGGGGGAGCCGACCAGCGCACCCATGAGCAGATCATGATCTCCTCTAGAGGACGGTCCTCACCATAGCTGCATCATCATCGAGGCCTGTAAGGCAAATAGAGGCTCCGGCTTTGCGTAGTTCTTCGCTCGTCGTGCGTCCGGAGGCTACCGCTATTATCTGCGCTCCGCCTTTTTGGGCGGCTTCTACATCGCTTACTGTGTCGCCGATTATGTAGGTGGTTTCGCGGGTGTAGGTGTGGCCGGTGCGGGTGGTGGCTCGGGTTTGGGCTATGGGGACTAGGTTGGGGCGGTCTGCGTCGTCTGTGCCGTAGGCGCCTATTTCTAGGTCGAGGTAGTGGGCTATGTCGAAGATTTCTAGTTTGGCTATGGCTGAGGGCTTGGGGTTGCCCGTGAGGACAGTTTGGGTGATTTCAGGTCGCTCGGCGAAGGCTTGCAGGGCTTCGCGGGCTCCAGGGAGGACTCGGCCTCGTTGGCGCATCTCGTCTGCTCGGGCTCGGTAGCCGGCGGCCTGGACTTCGACGAACTTGGGGAAGTAGTCGCCAGGGTCTTCAACGTCGTAGAGCGCCAGGGTCTCGCGGAAGATGACCTGTTCGGTGCGGCCGGTGACGTCGGCCAAGCGGTCGATCTTGCGGCCGGTGACCTGCTCGAAGGCGTCCTTGAAGACCTGGCTTCCGACTCCGCCGGTCTCGATGAGTGTGTGGTCGATGTCCCAGAGGATGACTTTGTGCATCCCGTCACATCCTTCTCGTGCTGCGGTCGCGGTCCTTGGCTGCCTACCCTGGTCCCTGCCTAGTCTTCCCGCCCTCCGGGAGTGAACGTGTTTGAGTCAGGCGAGATCGGCATTGGCGAGCGCTTGCGGTTCTACCGGCAGGGGCGGAGGAAGACACAGGCGGTGGTCGCTGGGCTCGCGGGCGTGAGTGAGGACTACGTCTCGCAGATCGAGCGGGGGGCGAAGACGCCTACGGTCGGGCTGCTGCACAAGTTCGCTCGGATCCTGGATGTTCAGGTGTCGGCGCTGCTGGGGGAACCGCGGTTCGAGCAGGACGGGACGATTCACCCGGTGGCCTCGGATCTTCATCGTCGGATGATGTCCTACGGCGGCCCGAGCGGTGCTGAGGGCGTCGACTTGGTGGAGCTGCGGCGCAGGGTTGATGCGGCCTGGGGGATCTGGCAGCGGTCGCCGCGGCGGTACACCGAGGGAGCGGAGGTCTTCCCGGCGTTGCTGTCGGATGTCCAGGCGGCGGCGCGGTCGTTTCGGGCGTTCGGGGAGGTTGAGCAGCGGCGGGAGGCGGCGGCGCTGTCGTCGGACATGTACTTTCTGCTGCGGACGTTCGCGAAGCGGATCGGGCGGACGGACCTGTCGTTGCTGGCCGCTGACCGTGCGATCGCTGCCGCGTACGAGACGGATGATCCGCTGAGGATCTCGGCGGCGCACTGGAACCTGGGTCACATCCTGATCGCGCAGAACGAGGCGGAGGCCGCGGAGGAGACGGCCGTGCATGCGATCGAGGAACTCAAGCCGCACTTGGATGCCGGGGGTGACTGGTTGGCGATGGCGGGGGCTCTGTGGCTGGTGGCGTCGGTCGCCTCGGTGCGGCAGGGGGACGCGTGGGCGGCTCGGGATCGGCTGCGGGAGCATGCGTTGCCGGCGGCCGAGTCGACCGGTGAGGGCAACGTGATGTGGACGGTGTTCGGGCCGACGAACGTCCATCTGCATGCGATGAGTGTCGAGATGGAGGCGGGCGAGTCGGCCGAGGGGCTGAGCATCGCGGACCGGATCGATGTGACCTCGTCGCCGTCGCTGGAGCGGCAGACAACGTTCTACCTGGAGTTGGCGCGTCTGCATGAGCAGCGGCGCGATGACGCGGCGGTGTTGCTGCACCTGATGAGCGCGGAGGGAAGCGGGCCGGAGGATCTGCGCTACAACCTGCTGGCGCGTGATCTGGTGCGTGGGCTGCTGAAGCGTGCTCGGCCGAGCATGGCGCCCCAGGTGCGGGCGCTGGCCGGTCGTATCGGCCTGGTGGCCTCGTAGGGACCCGTACTGGGAGGCGACCCGAACTGAGAGTTCGGGTTGTGTGCCCGATCCGCTCTTAACGTCGTCGGACGACGTTCAGAAGCGGCCAAGGAGTCCCCACCTTGCGGAACACCCCTGCGAACACCCCACCGTCCGAGCCGTGTGTTTCGTGCGGAGGACGGCGGCAGAAGTACGTACTCCCCCGGAGACGGCTGGTGATCGTCCCGGCCGACGCGGTGGCGGTGGCGGGTCCGGCTCGGGTTCCTGAGGTGTGCCCGCGTTGCGCTGGAACCGGGATCGAGGCGGCGGCGTGATGGCTGAAGAGTTGGAGCAGGACGCCGCGCGCCCCGTGATGGACGGTCGTGGGGTCTCATGGGTCAGGCTCGCCGCCCTTGGCGCTCACCTGGCCGCGCGCCGTTTTCAGGTCGACTTGACCAGGGACGGTCTCAAGGTCGTCAACCCGAACCGACGCGGGTGCTGTGACGACGTGCGCCACGCCTCCGACACGATCTCGTGTCGTTCCCGCCGGGACGACGGAGGCCGTCAGTGGTACTTCACCGTGCGCCGCGAGGCGCCTTGTCATATCCCCGGCTCAGCCGGGAGGAATTTGGAGGGTGTTCCTGGGTCTGATGACTTACCTGGATTCGAAAGGTGAAGG
>NZ_CAACVB010000254.1 GCF_900659635.1 Actinomadura roseirufa
AGGGCCACGGCGCGCGGGACGGGCCGGGCGGCCGCGGCCTCGCCGTGCGAGGAGCGGACCGGCCCGCGCGCCCGGGGGGCGTCCCCCGAGAACGGCTCCGCGAAGACGAGGTGCGCGCCGGTCGGTTGATCCCGGCGTGCACCACGGCTCCGGGCGCAGAACTCCGCGCCGGTCACCACGCCGGCGTCACGCGCCGGGGTGGTCGGTGCCTCCCGCGCATCGGGGGGACGGGCCGCGCCGTACGCGCGGATCCGCCCCCCGGATGCGAAAAAGGCTCAGGCCGACGGGGCGATGACCTGCCGCCGGTCGTAGGTGCCGCACGACGCGCACGCGGTGTGGGGCAGCTTCTTGTCTCGGCATGTCGGGCACTCGACCAGGGTCGGCGCAGCGGTCTTCCACTGCGAACGACGGTGCCGCGTGTTGCTGCGCGACTTCTTGCGCTTCGGGACGGCCACGTCAGCCCTCCTGCTTTCCTTCTCGTCGGTCGGTTGAACCGCGGGGATCCTCGTCCCCGCGTCCCCCTGCCGGGGGGACCGGCGCCACGCCGCCGGCCAGGCCCTGCAACGCCGCCCACCGGGGGTCGGCGACTTCGTGGTGGTGGTCGGGCCCGGCGTCCGCCAGCCGTACACCGCAGTCCGGGCACAGGCCGGGACAGTCGTCCCGGCACAGCGGCGACAGTGGCAGTGCGAGCACCACCGCGTCCCGGAGCACCGGTTCGAGGTCGATCAGATCGTCCTCGAGCCTGAGCTCGTCGTCGTCCGCGTTCCCGCCGGAGCGGGTGTCAGGATAGACGAAGAGCTCCTGGAAGTCCGCCTCGTAGGACGAGGCGATCGGGTCGAGGCAGCGGGAGCACTCCCCCTCCAGGGGGACCGCCGCCGTGCCGGTGACGAGCACCCCCTCCAGCACCGACTCGAGCCGCAGATCCAGCTCGATCTCGGCGCCCGCGGGGACGCCCACCATCTCGACGCCGAAATTCTCCGGAGCCGGCACGGACAGGCGCTTCTCGCGCGACGACCCGGGTTGCCTGCTCAGCGCCCGGGTATCGAGCACCAGCGGGGCGTTGGGGTCGAGGCGAGACAGCGGATTCCTGCTTTCGTGAGGCATGGCGAATGACGGCCGCCGGTGATGGCCGATGTCCCAGGGTACCGAAGACCGGCCACGGGCCCAACTCGCGCCCCGTCCCACCAGGGTCCACGCGGGCCCGCCGGACCGCCCGGACGGGTCAGGCAGGTCCCTGGAGGCGCGCCACGAGCCGGTCGTGCACGATGTCGGGCACCAGCCCGGAGATGTCGCCGCCGAAGCGGACGACCTCCTTCATCAGGCTGGAGGACAGGAACGCGTACTCGGGGTTGGTCGCCATGAAGAGCGTCTCGACCCCGGCGATGCGGTGGTTCATCTGCGCCATCTGCAGCTCGTACTCGTAGTCGCTGACGGCCCGCAGACCCCGGACGATCACCGGGATGTCCTGCTCCTTGCAGTAGTCCACGGTCAGCCCGTAGAACTTGTCCACCTTGACGTTGCCGTACTCCTCGGTGACCTCTGCGATCATGTCGGCGCGCTCGTCGACGGTGAACAGGCTCTTCTTGCTCTTGTTGATCAGCACGGCCACGACCACCTCGTCGTAGAGGCGGGAGGCCCGGCTGATGATGTCGAGATGCCCATTGGTGACCGGGTCGAACGATCCCGGACAGACGACACGGCGCACGACGTGAACCCCTTCGGTCCCGGTTTCTGACCTGCGGCGCGAACGTACCAAATCCGGTTCGGGCCGCTTTCACCCGGGCTCGACCACCGCCGCCCGCGGGCACCGCGCCCGTCCCGCTCGTCCTGGTCGTCCCCCTCCTCCCGCTCAGTCCTTCAACGCGTCGATGATCCGTGCCGCGATCGGGCCGGACTCGATCCCGTACCCGGACGCCTCCGTCATCACCGCGACGGCGTAGCGCGGGCTGGCGGGCGGTCCGAAGCCGATGAACCAGCGGTCGTTGTAGGAGGCGCCCTCGACGTCGGCGGTGCCGGTCTTGCCGCCGAGGACCGACGTCCCCCGCAGGGACTTCCCCGTCCCCTTGCGGACGACGGCCTTCATCATCTCCCGCAGCTGACCGGCCTGCTCGGCCGTGAGCGCCCGCGACAGCGTCTCCGGCTTCCCCCGCCCCACCTCGCGCCCGTCGGCGCCCTCCGAGCGGGACAGCAGATAGGGCCGCATGACCTTCCCGTCGTTGACGATGCCGCCGGCGACCATCGCCATCTGGAGCGGCGTGGCCACCGTGCTGCCCTGCCCGATCGATCCGAGCGCGCTCAGCGACGGCTGGCCGGTCTTCGGGAAGGCGCTGACGGCGCTGCGCATCCCCGAGGCGATCTCCACCGGCCCCCCGAAGCCGAACCGGCCCGCCTGGGCGGCCACCGCCCCGTTGCCGGGCTCCTGGGCGCCCATGAACGCGAACGTGGTGTTGCAGGACTGGGCGTAGGCGTCGATCAGGGGGATGGACTGCAGGTCGCACTGGCCGCCGATGTCGCCCGCGTCGTTGTTGATCGCCCGTCCGGCGCCGGGCGGGCGGTAGGCGCGCCCGGCGCGGACCGCCGAGCCCGCGTTCGCCCCGGCGTCCAGCGCCGACGCGGCGACCACCGTCTTGAACGTCGAGCCCGGCGGGAACAGCTCGCCCGTCGCCTTGTCCAGCAGCGGCTTGAGCCGGTCCCCGTTGAGCCGGGTGAACGCCCGCTGGGCCCGCCGCCCGTCCAGGACCGACACCTCGGCGGGGTCGTAGGACGGTGTGGAGGCCAGGACGAGGATCGCCCCCGTGCGGGCGTCCAGCGCGACGGCCGCCCCCCGCCGCGCCCCACTGGACTCCAGGGCCGCGAAGGCCGCCCGCTGCGCTCGCGGCTCGATAGTCGCCTCGACCGTCCCGCCCGGGATGTGCTTGCCCAGGAGCCGGTCGATGATGCTGGTGGTGGCGAGCCGGGGGTCGGTGCCGTCCAGCACGTGGTTCCCGGCGTTCTCCAGCCCGGTCTGCGAGAAGGGCGAGAAGTAGCCGGTGACCGGCGCGAAGACGGGCCCGTCCTTGTAGTGCCGCTGGTAGCGCTTCCCGCTCACGGGCTCCGACCAGGCCAGCCGCTCACCGCCCGCGACGATGGGCCCCCGGTCGGTCCGGTCGCGGTTCTGGTACTGGCGGCCGTTGAGCCGGTCGTCGCGCAGGCTCTGCGTCTGGAACCCCTGCACGTAGGTGACGTTCGCCATCAGCGCGAGGACCATCACCAGGGCGACGATCCAGACGCGTCCCACGGCGCGGTCGAGGCCGGGCTTCAGGCCGGGCTTCATGACCCGCCTCTACCCGGCCGCACCGAGCCGACGCACCGATCCTCCGCACCGGCCCGAGATACGGGAACCGCCTCAGTCGGCACGGCCGTACCAGAAGACGGCCTCGCCGTACCGCCGGTCCCGCTCGGCCGTGTACCCGCCGGGCCAGGCGAGCGCGGCGCCACGGGCGGCGCGCTCGACGGCGACCAGCGCGCCGGGCGCGGCCCATCCCCGGTCGCGCAGGGCCTCCAGCAGCTCCGTGACCGCCGTGTCGGGCAGCGCGTACGGCGGGTCGGCGAAGATCAGGTCGTACGGCGCGTCCGGCGGCCTGCGCACCAGCCGCTCCACCTTGTCGGCGCAGGGCACCGCGCCGGGCAGCCCGAGGCTCTCGGCGTTGCGCCGGATCACCTGGACGGCGCGCGGATGCGACTCCACCAGCAGCGCGTGCGCCGCGCCCCGCGACAGCGCCTCCAGGCCGACCGCCCCGGACCCGGCGTACAGGTCGGCGACGCGCAGCCCGTCCAGCGGGCCGAGCAGCGCCAGCACCGTCGCGAACAGCCCCTCCCGCGCGCGGTCGCTGGTCGGCCTGGTGTCCCGTCCGGCGGGGACGGCCAGCCGCCGCCCGCCCGCGGCTCCCGCGATGACCCTGGTCATCTCTGTAGTATCCCGGCGCCCGGCCAGTGGCCGGGCACCGAAGGTGCCGCACGGCCGCGAGACGGATGGGACGCACCCACCCCGGAAACATCCCGCCCGCCTCGCGGGCCGTGCGTATCGCGGGTCACCGGTGCCAGCCCGACCACCGGCGACCCGCCGCTCACCCCCCGGGCCCCGCACTCCCAGACGGGGCCCGGCGTCTCAGGCGAGGGCCCAGCGGACCTGAGTCCGCACCCCCGGATCGGGATCGGCCAGCGCCTCGGTCAGCGCGGTGACGACCTCGGGACGGTCGCCCGCCCACTGTTCGAGCGCCTGGACGGCCGCGCGCCGCACGTCGACCGTCCGGTCCTGCAGGGCGTGCACGAGCGGGCGGACCGCGACGTCGGGCGCGGCGGCGCCGAGCGCCCGCACGGCGCGGCGGCGGACCTGCCAGCTGGAGTGCGCGGTCGCGGTGACCACCCGGCCCTCCAGCGGCGCCGGGACGCCCAGCTCCGCGGCGGTGTCGAGCGCCGCCATCCGGACGACGGGATCGTGGTCGCCGAGCAGGTGCCCCAGCGCGGCCAGCCCGGCGGGCCGGACGAGCCGGCCGAGGCCCTCGGCGACCGCGACCCGCACCTCGCGGGACGGGTCGTCGGCGGCCTCGGCGACCTCCTCCACCGCGCGCAGCGCCACCAGGCCGAGCACGGCCTGGATGCGGATCTGCGGCTCGTCGTCCTGCAGGCCCTGCGCGTACAGCTCGGTGGCGCCGCGGGTGAGGATCTCGAGGAGGTCGGTCGCGGTCTCGCGGACGAAGGCGTCGCGGCCGCGCGCGGCGGCCAGCTGGAGCGCGGCGACGCCGTCGTCGCCGAGGTACAGCTCGGGCAGGTTGCGCAGCGCGTCGGCGGCGACCCGCCGCACGTCCTCGTGCTGGTCGGCGAGCGCCCAGGCGAGCGTGTCGCCGGTGCCGCGCGGGGCGCCGCCGCCGCGGGCGGCGCGGGTGAGCACCGCGAGCGCGGCGGCGCGGACCTCGGGCTCGGGGTCGCGCAGGTACTCCTCCACGTCGGCCAGGCTCGGACGGTCGATGCGGTGCAGGGCGAAGACGCGGGCGAGGAGCTCCGGTGGAGCGGGCTCGGCGGCGATGCGCGCGGCATCGGTGCCATGGCTGGTGATCGTCATGATGTGCGGCCTCCTGGGAGCCGTCGTCGGATCCGGACGGGCCGGGCGGGTGCCGCCGGGCCCGTGGAGATGAGCGGGATCAGCGACGGGAACACAGGGCGCTCGCCTGCCGCCGGAGGTCGACGTGCAGGCGCGCGGTCAGCGGCTCGCTCGGATTCACGCGTTCATCGTCGCCCCGGCCGGGCCTAAAGTCAACTTAATTAGTCGGAAATAAGGGGATTTCCTCAGGCCTTCTCCAGGAAGCCCGCCCGGTCCTCGTCCAGCAGGGCGTTCAGCACCGCGGCCAGCCCCGGATGGTCGGCGAGGTCCGGATCGGCGTCGGCGAGGGCGGTCGCCTCCTCCCGCGCGTCGCGGATGACGTCCTCGTCCCGCTGGAGGGTCAGCAGCCGCAGGCTCGACGCCCGGCCCGCCTGCGCCGCCCCCAGCACGTCGCCCTCCCGGCGCTGCTCCAGGTCGAGCCGGGACAGCTTGAAACCGTCGGTGGTCGAGGCCACCGCGTCCAGCCGCTCGCGCGCCCTGCTCCCCGGCTCCGCGTCGGTGACCAGCAGGCACAGCCCGTGCAGCGACCCCCGCCCGACCCGGCCGCGCAGCTGGTGCAGCTGCGACACCCCGAACCGGTCCGCGTCCATGATCACCATGACGGTCGCGTTCGGCACGTCCACGCCGACCTCGATGACCGTGGTGGCGAGCAGGACGTCCAGCCCGCCCTCGGTGAACCGGCGCATGACCGCGTCCTTCTCGTCGGGGTGCAGCTTGCCGTGCAGCACCCCGATCCGCAGCCCCGCCAGCAGCTCCTCCAGCCGCGGCAGCAACTCCATGATCCCGAGCGGGGAGCGCCGTTCCTCCTCCTGCTCGGGCACGTCACCCTCGTCGCCCTCCCGCTCCCCGATCCGCGGGCAGACGATGTAGATCTGGCGGCCCTGCGCCGCCTCCTCCCGGATCCGCTCCCAGGTGCGGGCGAGGAAGGCGGGCCGCTCGGGCGGCACGACGTGCGTCCTGATCTCCGACCGGCCCGCCGGGAGCTGCCCGAGCACCGACGTCTCCAGGTCGCCGAACACCGTCATCGCGACCGTGCGCGGGATCGGCGTCGCCGTCATCACCAGCACGTGCGGGCGCCCGCCGCTCACCTTCTCGCGCAGCGCGTCCCGCTGCTCCACGCCGAACCGGTGCTGCTCGTCCACCACGACCAGGCCGAGGTCGGCGAACTGCACCGTCTCCTGCAACAGCGCGTGCGTGCCCACCACGATCCCCGCGCCGCCCGACGCGGCCTCCAGCAGCGCCGCCTTGCGCGCCTTGGCCCCCTGCGAGCCCGTCAGCAGGGCGACCCGCGTCGCGTGCTCGGCGCCGCCGAGCTGCCCGGCCTGCGCGAGGTCGCCGAGCAGGCCGGCGATCGAGCGGTGGTGCTGCTGCGCGAGCACCTCGGTCGGCGCCAGCAGCGCCGCCTGCCCGCCGCCGTCCACCACCTGCAACATCGCCCGCAGCGCGACGACCGTCTTGCCCGCGCCGACATCGCCCTGGAGGAGACGGTGCATGGGGTGCTCGGCGGCCAGGTCCGCCGCGATCTCGTCGCCGACCTTCCGCTGGCCCTCGGTCAGCTCGAACGGCAGCCGGGCGTCGAACTCCGCGAGCAGCCCGCCGAAGGACGGCGGACGCGGCGTCGCGGGCAGCGCCGCCGCGGCCAGCCTGCGCTGGGCCAGCGCGATCTGGACGA
This sequence comes from Actinomadura roseirufa, assembly GCF_900659635.1. Classification (GTDB taxonomy): domain Bacteria; phylum Actinomycetota; class Actinomycetes; order Streptosporangiales; family Streptosporangiaceae; genus Spirillospora; species Spirillospora roseirufa. Next base: position 6,813 of record NZ_CAACVB010000254.1, read on the forward strand.
CGAACGCCTCGTCCCACTTCAGCCTGGCCCTGGCCCGGCCCAGCTCGTCCCAGGACTTCGGGCGGTGGATCCCCTCGTACGCCTCGCGGAGGCCGATCAGTCCGCGGCGGCCGAGCAGCGCGCCCGGCATCGGGTCGGCGGGGAGCCGCAGCTGGTCCAGGACCGTGCCGGTGGAGATGCCGATCGTCTCGATGTCCAGGCCCTTGGTGGACGGGTAGATCGGGATGATCTCGTCGGCCCACTCCTGCGCGGCCTGCTCGGCGGCCCGCTCCTCCACGACCTTGTACTGCGGGTGGGTGAGCTGCCGCCGCACCCTGCCGCTGCGCGGGACATAGGTGCTGATCTTGCCGGCGAACAGTCCGCGCGTGCCCGGCGACAGCTCCTTCTCGGCCCGGTAGGAGCCCTTGCGGCCGAAGAAGCTCAGCTGCAGCTCGCCCGTGCCGTCCGTGACCGTGATCTCCAGGACGTAGCCGGGGCTGCGGCTGAGGGTGCGGCCCTGGACCTTGACGACCTCCGCCATCACCGTGACGTGCTCGCCGTCCTGCAGGCCGCTCAGCGGGGTCAGCTCGCCCCGGTGGGCGTAGCGGCGCGGGTAGTGGTGCAGCAGGTCGCCGACCGTGCGCAGGTCGAGCCCCTTCTCCAGCACCTTGGCCGTCTTGTCGCCGAGGACCTTGCGCAACGGCTCGTCGAGGTTCGCCACGCAGTCTTTTCTAGCCCATGCCGGGGACGTGAATCACTCGACGCCGCGCGGAGGGGCGCGGCGGCCGATTCGCCTACCCGACCGGCGGTCGGCTACTCTGATTCGTGCGCCTCGTCCGGGGCGTCATCAGTGAGCGCCCATTGAACTCCGCCTCGCCCGCAACGGCTTCGGGGTGGCGCTCCGGTTCAGAGCATCGACACCACTTGGAGTTTCCCGTGGCTTCCGTCTGCGACGTCTGCGGCAAGGGACCCGGTTTCGGCATGCGCGTCTCCCACTCGCACCGCCGCACCCCGCGCCGCTGGAACCCCAACATCCAGCGCGTGCGCGCCGTCGTGAACGGCAGCACCAAGCGGATCAACGCCTGCACGTCCTGCATCAAGGCCGGCAAGGTCGTCAAGCCGACCGTCTGAGGACGTCCCGGCTCAGGCCGGCTCATCGGAGGGTACCGGTGAGCCGGCTTTCGCGTGTCCCGGGCGGGGCCGGCGGCCCGGTCAGCCGCGCAGCCGCCAGCCGTGGTCGACGGGCCCGATGCCCGCGCCGAGCGGGAAGCCCGCGGCGATCGCGCCGGTGACGTACTCCTTCGCGCGGCCGACCGCGGCGGGCACGTCCTCCCCCAGGGCGAGGTGGGAGGCGATCGCCGACGCCAGCGTGCACCCCGTGCCGTGGGTGTGCCGGTTGTCATGGCGAGGGGCGGTGAACCGGTGCTCGCGCTCGCCGTCGAACAGCAGGTCGGCGGGCTCGCCGGGCAGGTGACCGCCCTTGATCAGCACCCATCGCGGGCCCAGCGCGTGAACCGCCTCGGCGGCCTCGCGCAGGCCCGACTCGTCCACCACCTTGACGCCCGTGAGCAGCTCGACCTCGTACAGGTTCGGCGTGACGACGGTCGCGGCGGGCAGCAGCGCCTCGCGGACGGCCTGGACCGCGTCCCGCGCCAGCAGCGCGTCGCCGTGCTTGGAGACGCCGACGGGGTCGACGACGGCGGGCGCGTCCGAGGCCGCCAGCGCGGCGGCGACGACCTCCACCAGCGCGGTGGACGCGAGCATCCCCGTCTTGATCGCGTGGACGCCGATGTCGGACAGCACCGAGTCGAGCTGCGCGCGGACCGCCTCGGGCGGAAGCTCCCAGTACCCCTGGACGCCGAGGGAGTTCTGCGCGGTGACCGCCGCGACGACGCTCATCCCGTGCACGCCGAGGGCGAGCATCGTCTTCAGGTCGGCCTGGATGCCGGCGCCGCCGCCCGAGTCCGAGCCCGCGATGGTGAGCACGAGCGGCGGGGCCTGCGGACGGGACGGCGGAAGGTTCTGCTGCATGCGCCCACCATAAGACGTCGCGTGCGCCTCGCCCTGGGGCGCCTCGGCCGAACGCGCGGCCGAACGCCCGCGGCCGAACGCCCGCGGCCGGGCGCCTCGGCGGGGCGTGCTCTCAGCCGAAGGTGCAGGGCTTGCTGTTCAGGACGCAGTAGGTCGGCTTCTTGGCGACGCCGCGGGCGGTGAACACGACGTGCGCGGACTGGCCGGGCGCGAGCGGCGCGCGGCCGCGCACGAAGGCGAGCGTCCCCGTCCGGACGACGGTCGCGCCGCTGATGGTGCGGACCGGCGCGCCGGGGATCCGGAAGGCGAGCGCCCACTTGCCGACCGGGGCCCGGCTCTCGTTGGTGACCGTCGCGGTCGCCCGGAAGCCCCCCTGCAGCCGCGCGACGACGCGGAACGCGACGACGACGTCGGCGCGCCCGGCGCCGCGGCTGGCCCGGTTGCCCGGACCGCGCTGGGAGACCGTGCTGTCGCGCGGGTTGCCGGCGGGGTCCTTCGGGGCGCCGCCGGCGAAGTTGAGGGAGATCTGCTGGGTGCTCAGCGCGTAGGCGACGACGCCCACCGCCACCACGAGCGCGACGATCGGCAGCATGGGCACGGGCAGCACCGAGAAGAGCCGGACCAGCCGCCTCCCGCGCGACGCGTCCTCGCCGGAGGACGCGGGCTCTGTCCCGCCCGGCGGAGGCCCACCGGGGCCGTCCGGCCCGCCGAACCCCTGCTGGGGACCCGGCTCCTGCCGGGCACCGAAGCTCTGCCGCCCTCCGAAGTGCTGCTGCCCACCGTGGTCGTAAGGAGCGCCGTACTCGGGCTGGCCGTACTCGGGCTGGACCCCGTACCCGGGCTGCGCGCCGTACCCGGGCTGCGCGCCGTACCCGGGCTGCGCGCCGTACCCGGCCTGCGCGTTGTACCCGGCCTGGGCGTCGTACTCGGGCCGGCCTCCGGGATCGTGGCGAGGGCCGAAGCCCGGTCCGCCGGCGAAGTGGTGGCCGGACGGCGGCTCCGCCCCCGGCACACCGGGGGGCACGGGCGCCCGCTCGTAGGACGACACGAACACCTGGTCGTCGGTCGGGCCGGAGAAGGCTTCGTAGGACGACCCGGGGGGAGCGCCGAAGAACGGTCCAGGGGACGCCTGGGCGCCGGAGCCGGGCTCGTCTTCCGGTGGTTCGAGCTTGGTGTGTCGTCCCATCCCATTCCTCTTCGATCACAGGATGTATACCAAACCAGTACCAAGCATGCCTACCGGATGCACGAACGGGCACCGGTGGTCCCGCTCCGTCACCGGCGCGCTCATCCGGGGAAGTGATCCCAGCCACCGGCGGCGGGTACGCGCCCGTCCACGAACACCCCCGCGCCTTCGCCGACCGTCCCCACGGGAGTCCAGGATGGGGGAAGGACGGCGTTCGCGGGGAAGGTTCCGGCGAATCCATGGTCCTCGCCGCCGGTGAGGACGTGGTGGAGCCCGTCCGGGCCGAGGATCTCCGGGACGGGCAGCTCCGCCGTGCGGACGTCGATCCGCACCCCGCTCGCGGCGGCGATGTGCCCGAGGTCCTGGACGAGCCCGTCGCTCACGTCGAGCAGCGCGGTGGCGCCGGCGGCCCGCGCCTCCGCCCCGGCCGTGTACGGCGGTTCCGGCCGCCGGTGGGCCTCCAGCAGCTCGGCCGGCCCGTCCCGCCCGGCGGTGAGCAGCGCCAGGCCCGCGGCG
>NZ_CAACVB010000255.1 GCF_900659635.1 Actinomadura roseirufa
CACCAATGATACCGAAGTGACAATTAACGCGATCGCTGCTTAACTAGCACAACGGATCACGGGGTGGCCTTTTCTTACACCACTCCCATGGACGCGGCCGGCCGGGGATCAGCCGTCTGATCGAGATGTGCGTCGGCCACCCTGATCGTCATTCTCGACGGACATGTTCTCCAGCGGAAAGCGGATGTGCCCGTGGGCGTCGCGGGTGAAGACCTGCCGACCCGGCCCCGTCACCCTTATGACCGGTGGACGTGGGTGGATCAGTCTTGCTCGGCGGTGTCGATGCGCCGTTGGAGTCGGGTGTTGATGCGCTTGGCTTCGGCGAGTTGGTCTTCCAGGATGATGATGCGGCAGGCCGCTTCGAGTGCGGTGCCCTGGTCGACCAGGTCGCGGGCGCGTTGGGCCAGGCGCAACTGGTAGCGGGAGTAGCGGCGGTGGCCGCCGGCCGACCGTTGCGGGACGAACAGCTTGGCGGCGTCCAGGCCGCGCAGGAACCCCGGGGTGACACCGAGGAGCTCGGCGGCCCGGCCCATGCTGTAGGCGGGGTAGTCCTCGTCGTCGAGCTTGTCGTTCAGCCTGCTGTCGGGCTCGGTGCCGGGCTCGGTATCGGAGCCGTCCTGCGGTTCGGGATCGTCCGGCACCGGACTGGGCTGGGCGGTGTCCGGGGCAGGGTCTGGGGCAGGGTGTGCCGGGTGTGTGCCGGATCTAATCGGGTGAGGTACTTCCACAAGCCCTTCCGTACTGTCGTCGTCGAGTGTCCGTGCTGGACGCAGGCCGGATGTTCGGGCGCAGGCCGTGGGGAGACGACGGGGCCCCGGCGCCGAAGTGGGGCGCCGGGGCCATGAGGTACAACACCATCATCCGGCACTGTGACCGGTTGACTTCCGCGCTGGCCGCCCGAGGCGGGGGCGCGGGGATCGCGGATGCGTGACCGTAGACCACCGTCCAATCTGTGGGGCTGCGGTACCCGTGCGGCGTGACTGGAGCCTGCGACGGGCGATCCCGATGGTGCCGAGACTCTCCTTCCGTGTTCTCTCTACCTTCTCTACCTGCGTTTCCTGCGTTGCAGCGACATGCCTTCGTGCTGCCGGCGACCCGTTGGCCGCCGGACGCGAAGCCGGCTGCCGGAGTCCCTTCCACTGCGTTGACCCCGGCACGCCCGGCTCGCGTCATCCATTGGTGCGAGCAGTTCGTCATCTGCCGCGTCTCATGGACTTGTTCCTCGTCTATGACAAGAAGTGTACCCCGTGCTGCCGCGAATATCTACCTCGGTCGGCACAGGTTTTCTCGGGTCGGCCGATGCGGTTGTCTGCCCAGGGCGCGCGGACCCGACGATCGGGCCGGGTGCTTGATGGACGCCTCGGGCGGCGCGAAGGGGGCTTCAGGTGGCCGTGAAGGGGCCGTGAGGAATGAGCCGTGAGGGAGGGGCCCGGCTTGCCCGGGTTGGTGTGCGGTGTCTTCTCAGTCGAGCTCGACGCGGCTCTAGCAGGGGGTGTTGGGGTGTTTGGGGTAGTCGAAGAGGCGGGTTCCGGCGTAGGTCTGGCCGGTGATGCGGTAGTGATGTGCGGCTTCGCCGGTGGGGTGGTCTGGGCCGATGTCGACGGTGTCGGCGCGTGTCCAGACGCCGTTGACCTTGTGGTCGATGTAGTAGGCGAACTCGTTGAAGTCCTCGGCGGAGGAGACGAAGGTGTTGGTGATGGTCAGGGAACGGCGGTGGGCCGTCAGCGATGGCGCGATGTCGAGGCTCTGGTCCTTCCAGCGGTAGGTGGGCTCAACGGGTAGGGGCTGCCATACCCCGGCGCGGGTCCGTCCCAGGGTGACGGCGGCGGTTTGCGTGGCGATGCCCGCGTCCAGGCGGCGGGTCAGGCGTACTCCCGTGTTGGCCGGGTCGATGGTCACGGTGAATCGGCTGGACCCGCCTGGGCCGAAGGCTCGGCCGTCGTCGGTGACGGGGCATCCGGGGGGCGGGGTGCGGTGTCCGGTGGAGGGCCTGGTGCGGGCCGGTTCTGGGGCGCCCAGGACGGAGGTGAGCACACCGGCCGTCACCGCCGTGGCGACCAGCGCGATGACGAGGCCGATGCGCCGCCAGACGTGCGGCCTGCCATCCGTTTCGGTGTTGCTCCGCTGGGGCGGCTGGTCGGGGACGGGGGCCGGTGGCTCACGATTGAGGGGTTCGGTGGGGTTGGTGCTCGCGGGTTCGGTCGTGTCCGGGGTACCGACCGGGCGGCTCTGAACGATCGCCACCCGCTCCCAGGCCCGCTCCCAGTGCGGCAGGTGGTCGTCGGACACCTGGCAGGCCCGCAGGAACGCCCTCATCACCGCCTTCTTGGGGAACCGGCGGCCGGCGAGGATGTCCGCGCACGTGGCACGCGGTAGTCGGGTTCCGCCCGCCTTGTCCGCCAGCTTCTCCAGTTCCCGCAGCGACACGTCGGCCCGCGTGTGCTGTTCGGCCAGGAGCCTGGCCAGCCCTTGCAGACAGGTCACCGATTCCAGTTCGGCCCCGGGCCCTGGTCGCGGGTCCTCCTCCGCCGGTGCGTGACCGGATCCTTCATGCCGCCCCGTCATGCCGTGCCCCTTCGTCCATCCCTGACCGGGCTGATGACCTCAGCCTGCACAGGCCCATGTTCACAGGAAGTGATGGGTCATGACGTACGGTGGCCGGAACTTGGTCACGGACTGTCCGGGAGTGGTCGCCGTCCGGATCGACCTCGGGCTGGTCTTGGACGGATCCGTCCGCCGTCCTGTTGGCCATCGGGCCCATCGGAGTCTGCTGACCCAGGGGCGCCGACCGGCCGCCTCCCCGAGGGATCCGGCGTCGGGCAACGCCCGTCTCAGCCCGCTCCCGAAGGTTGATCACGACAGGATGGAGACACGATGCACGGCATCCGTTTCGGTCGGCCGGGGCCAGATCCTCTTTCTGGGAACGGCGACGCCCCGGGGCCTGGCACCGAAGGCCGGATGCGGGAGCGGCGCATACTGAGCGTCCACCTGCACTTGGACGGGACGGTCGTCGCCACGGCGGCGACCGCCGCGGTGCTGCCGTACCAGGGCGTCGACATCGAGCACGCCGAGGCCCTGGTCAGCCTCGCCGTCCTCGCCGCGGGGCTGCTGACCAGGCGAGACGCCGACCACTAGGCCGAGCGGGCTCGGTCCAGCCGGCCGCTGACATCGTTCGGCTTAATCGTTCGGCTTATAGGACGCCCCGGGCGGTGAGGAGGGATTTGAGGCGGTCGTGAGGGAGGGACGGGGAGCGGTGACCGTCCCGGCCGATCATGGTGCGGGCGGCGAGGAGGGCGTTCAGGACGGCCTCCTCGACCGACTGGACGACCGCCTCGTAGAACGGGTCGATGCGGTTCCAGGGGATGAACCGCATCGTCTCGTAGTCCTCCTCGCCCGTGGGGAATCCGCTGGTCAGCGCGCCCGGGTTGGCGGTGGAGAAGGCGAGGAAGATGTCGCCGGAGGAATGCTGGCCGAAGGTGCCCGTCCGGGCGAGGCCGAGCGGGACGCGGCGCGCGAGGGCCGTGCACTGGCCCGGCAGCAGGGGCGCGTCGGTGCCGACGAGCACGATGACCGAACCCGCGCCGGCCAGGCCCAGCCAGTCGGTGTCCTGCATGGGGTTGTCGTCGGCCAGGGCGGCGCCGACGGGCACCCCGCACACCGTGAGCTGGGCGCGGGTACCGAAGTTGGCCTGCACGAACGTCCCGACGGTGTAGGTCCGCGAGGCGTACCGGACCTGGCGGGAGGAGGTGCCGTTGCCGCCCTTGTAGCCGTAGCAGTTCATGCCCGTCCCGCCGCCGGCCGAGCCCTCGGGGACGGGGCCGCCGCGCGCCGCGTCGATGGCGGCGACGGCGTGCTCGGGACGGACGTGGTCGCCGTCGATGTCGTTGAGGTAGCCGTCCCAGGTCTCGGCGACCACCGGCAGCGCCCACTCGCGGCCGTCGGGCCGCTCGCGGTGGGCCCACGCGATCGCGCCGCGGTGGCAGGCGCCGACCGCGTGCGTGTTGGTGACCAGGACGGGCAGCGTCAGCGCGCCGGTCTCGGCGATCCAGTGCGCGCCGGTCATCTCGCCGTTGCCGTTCAGCGAGTACATCCCGGCGGCGCACGGGACGGTCGCGTCGGCCCGGCCGCGGGGCAGCACCGCGGTGACGCCGGTGCGGACGGGACCCTCGCCAGGACGCAGCGGGCCGTCCCCGGAGATGAGGGTGGTGACGCCGACCTCCACCCCGGGGACGTCGGTAATGGCGTTGAGCGGGCCGGGCGTCCCCGGCAGCGGCAGGCCGAACGTGCGGGCGCGGGTCATCGGTCTCCTTCGGGGAGGGGACGGGCTCCTTCAGGGAGGGGTCGGTCCCTGTCGGGGAGGGCCAGGTCTCCTTCGGGGAGGGGACGGGCTCCTTCGGGGAGGGGCAGGGCGCAGCCGGTGGCGTCGGCGGCGTAGGAGCGCAGCAGCCGCTCGGCGTTCGGGGCGTCGACGGCGGGCACGGCCATCACGATGTGGAGTCCGTAGCCGTCCTCCAGCGCGACGATGTTGCGGGCGATGGTCGCGGCGTCGCGGGTCAGGGTGAACGCGCCCGCGGCGGCGCCGGCCTCCAGTATCGCGGCGTAGATGCCGACCTGCCGCTCGAACAGCCGGATGTGCTCGGCGGCGTAGGACGGGTCGCGGCGGGCGACGGTCCCGAGCTCGTAGAGCAGGACGCACAGCTCGTCCCCGGGGCCGGACGGCAGGCCGCTGTGGATCATGACGGCCAGCCGGCGGCGCGGGTCGGGCTCGGACCGCACCGCCTCCTCGCGCGCGGCGCAGAACCGGTCGACGGCCTCGCGCTGCACCTCGCGCAGCAGGTCGGTGAGGGTCGGGAAGTAGTACAGGACCGAGCCGGACGACATTCGCGCCCGCTCGGCGACGTCGCGCAGCCGCAGGTCGAGCATGCCCCGTTCGACCACCGCGCGGCGCGCGGCGGCGACGAGGTCGGCGCGCCGTTCGTGGGCTCTGCTGGGACGGGCCATGACCGACATTGTCTGAACGATCTTCAGACAATGCAAGTCAAGGGTCCGGCCCCATCAGGCGAAACCAGAACGTTACCGGCCGAGTCCTTGACCTGGGGGACGGCTGTTCTTTGATACTCGTTCAAAGAATTTTCGTCGAGGAGGCGCCCATGGCCGCTCCTGAAGTCCACTCCCCCGCCGCGCCCGGCCGGCCCCCCGCACTGCACCGGGGGCTGAAGACGGTCGGTGCCCTGCTCATCGTGCTGTCCGCGGTCACGCCCGCGTCCTCGGTCTTCGTCGTGGCGCCCGGGGTGATCGCGCAGGCGGGCACCGGCGCGTTCTGGAGCTTCGCCGCCGCCGGAGTCGTCGGCGTCTTCATGGCGTTCGTGTACGCCGAGCTGTCGTCGGCGTACCCGCTGACGGGCGGCGAGTACGCGATCGTCGGGCGCACGCTCGGGCGGCTGCCCGGGTTCGTCGTGCTGGGGCTCATCCTGATCACGCAGCTGCTGATCCTGGCGGTGATCGCGCTCGGCGTCGGCACCTATCTCGGGGTGCTCGTGGACGGGCTGAACGGGCCGGTCGCCGCGGCGGTCACGGTGCTCCTGGCGACCGTCGTCGCGATCTTCGATATCAAGGTGAACGCGCTGGTCACCGGGATCTTCCTGGCGATCGAGATGATCGCCCTGCTGGTGCTGGCCGGGCTCGGGTTCCTGCACGTGGAGCGGCCGTTCACCGATCTGCTCGCGCATCCGGTCGTGGCGGGGGACGGCGGGGGCCTCGCCGCCACGTCGGCCGGGCTGATCGCGGCGGCGACCGCGGTCGCGATCTTCTCCTACAACGGGTACGGCTCGGCGGTGTACTTCGGCGAGGAGACCCACGACGCGCGGCGGGCCGTGGCCCGGACGATCCTGTGGGCGCTCGGCATCACGGTGGCGGCGGAGCTCGTCCCCATCACCGCCGTCCTGCTCGGTGCCCCGGACCTGGACAAGCTCCTCCACTCGGACACGATGCTGGAGTACTTCATCACCGAACGCGGCGGCGACACCCTCAACACGGTGATCAGCCTGGCCATCGCGCTCGCGATCCTCAACGCGGTGATCGCCATCATGCTGCTCACCGCCCGGCTGGTCTTCAGCTCGGGCCGGGACGGCACCTGGTCGCCGCGCGTCGACAAGGCGCTCACCGCGCTCCACCCCCGGTTCGGCACGCCGTGGGTCGCGACGGTCCTGGCCGGCGTGCTGGGCGCGGCCGCGTGCTTCCTGGACGAGAAGTTCCTGCTGGTCGTCACCGGAACGTCCCTCGTGGTGGTGTACGGGTCGCTGTGCCTCGCGGTGATCGCCGGGCGGCGCAACGGGACGACCGCGCACGCCGAGTACCGCATGCCGCTGTTCCCGGTCGCGCCGGTGGCGGCGCTGGCCGCGCTCGTGTACGTGATCTACCAGAACGCCAAGGACCCGGAGGTCGGCCGCCCGAGCCTGTTCGTCACCGCCGGGGTGATCGTCCTCGCCACGGCCTACTTCGGCCTGGTCCTGCGCCGCCGCGGCGGCTGGCACCTGCGCGGCGCCGACGACGACTGACCCCGCCCGGCCGCATTTCCCAACGTCACAGCCCAACGTCACAGCCCCGCGTCACGCCCCCGCGCCTCGGTGCCGCCACTGATCGGCGGCACCCGGGCGCGGGTGTGAACGGGCTTCGGTTGTCGGGCTTTGACCACAGGTCGGCTAGGCGTTCTCGTCTTGGGGGAGGTGGGCCTTGGCGTCGTCGTAGGTGCCGGTCGGGGCGTTGTCGTCCAGGGTGTAGACGAGGTGGACGACGCCGGTGGTGAACGTCGTGGACGACAGGAGCTTCAGCGGCAGCGGCGTCCGGTCGTCCTCGAACAGGCGCTGGCCCTTGCGCACGGCGATCGGGTGGACGAGGAGGTGCAGTTCGTCGAGGAGGCCCTCGGCCAGGAGGCGGCGGACCAGCGAGATGGATCCGCTCATCCCGATGTCGGAGGTGCCCGGCTCGTTCTTCAGCGCGGTCACCGCCTCGATGAGGTCGCCCTGGAGCTGCTCGGAGTTGCGCCAGGTGAACTCGAGCTTCTGGTTGGAGACGACGACCTTGCGGGCGTCCCCGAGCGCCTTGGCCATGCCGGCGTCCTCGCCGCCGGCCGTCTCGCGGTCGGGCCACGCGCCCGCGAAGCTGTCGTAGGTCTTGCGGCCGAGGAGGATGGTGTCGGCCGAGCCGAGCTGCGCGTCGACGGCCCGTCCCATCTCGTCGTTGAAGTACGGGAAGTGCCAGTCCTGCGGGTCCTCGATGACCCCGTCGAGCGAGATGAACAGCCCCGCGGTGATCTTTCGCATTCGATGCTCCTTGGCCCCGTTGATCGGCCGGCCCTGTCATGGCGGGTCGGCCTCGTCATGGCGGGACGGCCCTGTCATGGTGGTCGGCGTTGTCGGTACTAGTCGGCGTTGTCGTGGTGCTCCCTGGCTGTGACCAGTCTCGGACCCGGAACTCATCGCCGTCCCACGAATCTCCCCCGGCGCTCCGCTCTCATTCCCGATAGACGATATGTCCGGTTTCGGCAATCTTTGGGGGACGTGTGGACGCGGCCGTCCGGGGCGGCGACCGTGTGGGGCACGACGACCCGATCAAGGGAGCTCCCATGCGACGGACCCTGACTCGTGCCGCGCTCGCGAGGCTGCCGGCGGCGACCGCGGTGGCCGCGACCGTGCTGGCCGCGACCGTGCTGGCCGCGACTGCGGCGACTGCGCTGGCATCTGTGCCGGTAGCGGCCGCGGACTCGCCCCACGGACTCTCGAAATGCCCTCCGAACTCACTGTGCGGCTGGTCGGGACCCAGGTTCGAGGGCTCGTTGACGACGTTCAGGGCGGGCGGAGGGTGCCAGAAGGCGCCCTTCCCCCTTCAGTCGATCGCCAACAGTCATCCGGGCGGGATCGGAATCGATGTCATCCTCAGCGCGTACGCGGGGCCGGACTGCACCGGCGCGTACCTCGGTACGGCTTACCGTGGCGATTACCTGCCGTTCCTCCCTCAGCCCGCGCTCAGCGTCCACTCCGCATGGTGACGGCGCGGCCCCGCACCGCAAAAGGCCCCGACGATATTCTTTTCTCCGTTTTCACCCGCTTTTCGATCACGTGGCTATAGTTCTCGTCTCAGGAGGGTGAAAGCCGTGGCGGCGGCGCGGCACCCGGAAGCGAAGGGCTCGGCGTAGATATGTCGCAGGACCGGCTCGACCAGACCGATCTGCAGACCGACCGGCCGCATTCGGCGCGGGTCTACGACTACATCATGGGCGGCAAGGACAACTTCGCCGCCGACCGGGAGACGGCGGCGCAGGTCCTGGCGGACTGGCCGGGGCTGCGCACCTCGATGCTCGCCAACCGGGCCTGCATGCACCGGATGGCGCGGTACTTCACCGGTCTCGGGGTGCGGCAGTTCGTGGACGTCGGCACGGGCATCCCGTCCTCGCCGAACCTGCACGAGGTCGTCCAGGAGACGGTGCCGGACGCGAGGATCGTCTATGTGGACAACGATCCGATCGTCCTCGCTCACGCGCGGGCGCTGCTGACGAGCACGCCCGTGGGCCGTACCGCCTACATCCAGGCCGACCTGCGCTCCCCGGACGAGCTTCTCGGCGACCCCGTCCTGCACGAGACCGTCGACCTCACCGAGCCGGTAGCCCTCACCGTCATCGCGATGCTCCAGTTCGTGGAGGACGCGCAAAGCCTGGTGGAGGCGCTCCTCGCACCGCTCGCGTCCGGCAGCTACCTGGCCGTCACCATCCCCACCGGTGACCTCGCCCCGGAGTCGGAGCGCCTGGCCAGCGAGTACACCCGCCGTGGCATCCCCATGTACCTGCGTGGCCGCTCCGAGGTGGAGGCTCTCTTCAGCGGTCTGGAGCTTCTGCCCCCTGGGGTGGTCCCGATGCCCCGCTGGAACCCTGCTCCCGGCGACGAGCCGCTTCCCGACACCGCGACCAACATGTTCGCCGCCGCCGCACGTAAGCCATAGCGAAGCCCCTCACCGGACTGCGCCGCTCACCTCCCTGGGCCCGTCCCAGGGAGGACGCCGTCCCGGCGCAGGCGCTCGGCGGTACGGCGCAGCCGGGCGGTCAACTCCCCCGTGTCCGCCACCGGGACGCCGCCGCGCACCACCGCGCGCCCGGCGCTCGCCGATCGCGGGATCCATCGTCAGGAGCGTCGCGCCGCGCAGTAGGGTCCGTTCGCCATTCGCCATTCGCCATCGTCGGGTCCCTTCCAGCATGCGGACGTGACCTCCACCGTGCCGCGAACCCACCTCGGACTGTCATTTGGAGGATGGAACGCGCGGATTTCCGACGTGATGCCGCCGTTGTGCGGTTGCTCTCGACATCGGAGGTGTCTCAGGAGGCCGCGATGGCGTCCAGGACGTTCAGGCGCGCCGCTCGCGCGGCCGGGACCACCGCGGCGGCCACGCCCGCGAGCACCGCGGCCACGGTGATCACGATGATCGGGAGCCACGGGACCGCCAGGGTGTCGTGGGGCAGCGCGGCGCCCCACGCCGCGCCGAGGAGCAGCCCTTCCGCGGCGCCGAACAGGGCCAGGAGCACCGACTCCAGCGCGATCGTCCGGCGCAGCCCGCGCCGGGACAGGCCCACGGCGCGCAGCAGCCCGATCTCCCGGGTGCGTTCGGTCACCGCCAGGGCCAGCGTGTTGGCCACGCCGAGCAGCGCGATCACGATCGCGACGGCCAGCAGCGCGTACACCAGGGCCAGCATGCCGTCCGTCCGGTGCCGGACGAACGCCTTGTAGGCGGTGCGGTCCTGCACGGTGACCTGCGGGTATCCGGCGAGCGCGGACTTCAGGGCGGCGCCGGTCCGGGCCGCGTCGGCGCCGGGCGCCAGCGTGACGTAGAGGGTCGAGTCCGACGCGTCCGGGGCCAGGACGGCGAGCGTCGCCAGGCTGACCGTCGGCGCGGCGCGGTAGCGTCCGGCGGTCGTGCCGGGCGGCTCGGCCCGCTGGATCGCACCGATCCGCAGCGGCCGGGCCGGGCCGCCGGGGGCCTGCACGGTGACGGTGTCGCCGAGCCCGGCGCGGAGGTTCCGCGCGACCTCGTCCACCATGATCAGCTCGCCCGCGGCGACGGCCCGCTCGGCAGAGCCCGCCGTGTAGACCTGGCGCGTCATCCGGGTGAAACCGGGTTCGGCGCCGTACACCTTCAGCTGGACGCGTCCGCCCGGGGCGGTCAGCGTCGCCGGGACGATCCGTTCCCGCCCCACCCGCGCGACGCCCGGGACGCGTCCGGCGGCGGCGGACACCTCGCCGCCGAAGTGCGCCTCCGAGCGCCGTCCGCCGACGGTGAAGTCGGCGCCCAGCGTCCGGTCCGCGTTCGCGGCGGACGAGGCGGCGGCCGACGCCACCGTCACCGCCATCGCCGTGGCCACCGCGACACCGGCCATCAGCGCCCCGGCCGTGGCCGCCGCCCGGCGCGGGTCGCGCAGGACGTTCGCGCGGGCCAGCCGG
>NZ_CAACVB010000256.1 GCF_900659635.1 Actinomadura roseirufa
GGCCGGGCGCCATCGCGCCGGCCGCGGTCCGGTCCGGGGGAGCGGACGCGGCCCCGGTGAGAGTGAGGAACAGCTCCTCCAGGCCGCCCCCGCCGGCCCTCTTGGCGTCCAGCTCGCCGCGGATGGAGCCGAGCAGTTCCTCCCAGGACGCCTCGAACTTCTCGACGCCCTCCTCCTCCAGCACCTTCACGACGTCGTCGTAGTCGACGCCGGCCTCCTTCAGCGCCGCCATGTGCGCGCGGGCGTCGTCATAGCCGTCCCGGACCGTGTCCCCGCGCACCTGGCCGTGGTCCGCCACGGCCTCCAGCGTCGCCTCGGGCATCGTGTTGACCGTGCCGGGCGCGACCAGCTCGTCGACGTACAAGGTGTCCTTGAGGTTCGGGTCCTTCACGCCGGTCGAGGCCCACAGCGGACGCTGCGGGCGGGCCCCGGCGTCCTTGAGCGCGCTCCAGCGGCCGGTACCGAACTTCTCCTCGTACAGCGCGTACGCCAGCCGGGCGTTGGCCAGGCCCGCCTTGGAGCGCAGCGCCTTCGCCTCGTCCGAGCCGGCCGCGTCGAGCCGCTTGTCGATCTCGGTGTCGACCCGGCTGACGAAGAAGGAGGCCACCGAGGTGATCGACGACAGGTCGTGGCCGTTCGCGCGGGCCTGCTCCAGCCCCGCGAAGAACGCGTCGATGACCTTGCCGTAGCGCTCCAGCGAGAAGATCAGCGTCACGTTCACGCTGATCCCCTCGGCCAGCGCCGCGGTGATCGCGGGCAGCCCCTCCTCGGTCGCCGGGATCTTGATGAACAGGTTCGGCCGGTCGACCAGCCACCACAGCGCCCGCGCCTCGGCGACGGTCCTGGCGGTCTCCCGCGCCAGCCGCGGGTCGACCTCGATCGACACCCGGCCGTCCAGCCCGTCGGTGCGGTCGTAGACCGGGCGCAGCACGTCGCAGCCCCAGCGGATGTCGTAGGTGGTGATCGCGCGGGACGCCTCCTCGACGTCCACGCCGCGCAGCGCCAGGTCGCGCACCTGCTCGTCGTAGGCCGAGCCCTTGCTGAGCGCCTTGGCGAAGATCGTCGGGTTGGAGGTGACGCCGACGACGTTCCTGTCCTTCACCAGCTCCTCGAGGTTGCCGCTGCGCAGCCGCTCCCTGCTGATGTCGTCGAGCCAGATCGACACGCCCTCGCCGGAGAGCTGCTTCAGGTTCTCACTCATCGCTTTCTCCTCGTCATCGAGTTCCAGGGGGGACGGCGCCTCGGCGGCCGGGCCCGCCGGCGCCGGCGGGCTCGGCCGCGGGCTCAGTTGCCGGTGGTGGAGCCTCGCCCGGCGCCCGGCGAGCCGGCCCTGATCAGGCTCGCCCTGGCCGCCGCGACGACCCGCTCGGCGGTGATGCCGAACTGCAGGAACAGCGTCTTGTAGTCGGCGGAGGCGCCGAAGTGCTCCAGGCTCACCGACTCGCCGGCGTCGCCGACGTAGCCGCGCCAGCCGAGCGCGACCCCGGCCTCCACCGACACCCGGGCGCGGACGCCCGGCGGCAGGACCTCCTGCTTGTAGGCGTCGGTCTGCTCCTCGAACCACTCCACGCAGGGCATCGACACGACGCGCGTCGGGGTGCCCTCGCGCTGCAGCGTCTCGCGGGCCTCCAGCGCCAGCGCGACCTCGCTGCCGGTCGCGATGAGGATCACCTCGGGCCGGCCGCCGGCGGCGTCGGCCAGCACGTAGCCGCCCCTGGCGGCGCCGTCGGCGGAGGCGATCTCCCCGTTCCGCTCCAGGGTGGGGAGCTTCTGCCGGGTCAGCGCCAGCCCCGCGGGACGGTCGGTGTGCTCCAGGACGGTCCGCCACGCGACGGCCGTCTCGTTGGCGTCGGCGGGGCGGACCACGTCCAGCCCGGGGATCGCCCGCAGCGCCCACAGGTGCTCGACCGGCTGGTGGGTCGGGCCGTCCTCGCCGAGGCCGATGGAGTCGTGCGTCCACACGTAGGTCACCGGCAGCTTCATCAGCGCCGCCAGCCGCACCGCCGGGCGCATGTAGTCACTGAAGATCAGGAACGTGCCGCCGTAGGGGCGGGTGCCGCCGTGCAGCGCGATGCCGTTGCAGATCGCGCCCATCGCGTGCTCGCGGACGCCGAAGTGCAGCGTGCGGCCGTACCGGCTGCCGGGGAACTCCTTGGTCTGGAACTCCTCGGGGACGAAGGACGGCTCGCCCTTCATCGTCGTGTTGTTGCTCTCGGCGAGGTCGGCCGAGCCGCCCCACAGCTCCGGCAGCACCGGCGCGAGGGCGGTCAGCACCTCGCCGGACGCGGCGCGGGTCGCCAGGTCCTTGCCCGCCGGGAACTCCGGCAGCTTGGCCTCCCACCCGGGCGGCAGCACCCGGCGCGAGATCCGGTCGTACTCGGCGGCCCGGCCGGCGTCGGCCGCCCGCCAGGACGCGAACGCCGCGTTCCACTCGCCGTGCAGGGCGCGGCCCCGGTCGCACACCTCGCGGGCGTGCGCGAGCACGTCCGCCGGGACGTGGAAGCTCTCACCCGGGTCCAGGCCCAGGATCTGCTTGGTCGCGGCGACCTCGTCGGCGCCGAGCGCCGAACCGTGGATCTTGCCGGTGTTCTTCTTGTTCGGCGCCGGCCAGCCGATGATCGTGCGCAGCGCGATGAACGAGGGCCGGGACGTCTCGGCCTTCGCGGCGGCGAACGCCGCGGCGAGCTTGCCGGCGTTCTCCTCGTAGTCGCCGTTCTCCGTCCAGTCGACGTGGTGGACGTCCCAGCCGTACGCCTCGTAGCGGGCCCGCACGTCCTCCGACAGCGCGATGGCGGTGTCGTCCTCGATGGAGATGTGGTTGTCGTCGTACAGCAGCACCAGGTTGCCGAGCCGCTGGTGGCCCGCCAGGGCGCTCGCCTCGTGGCTGATGCCCTCCTCGATGTCGCCGTCGGACGCGAACGCCCAGATGGTGTGGTCGAACGGCGACTCGCCCTGCGGCGCGTCCGGGTCGAACAGGCCGCGCTCGCGGCGCGCCGCCATCGCCATGCCCACGGCGTTGGCGATGCCCTGCCCGAGGGGCCCGGTGGTGGTCTCCACGCCCGCGGTGTGCCCGTGCTCGGGATGCCCGGGGGTGAGGCTGTTCCACTTGCGCAGCGACTTCAGGTCGTCCAGCGTCAGCGGGTAGCCCGACAGGTAGAGCTGAATGTAGAGGGTCAGGCTGGAGTGCCCGCAGGAGAGCACGAACCTGTCCCGGCCCGGCCAGTTGGGGTCCGTCGGGTCGTGCCGCAGGAACCGCTGGAAGAGCAGGTAGGCGGCGGGCGCCAGGCTCATGGCCGTCCCGGGGTGACCGGAGCCGGCTTCCTCCACCGCGTCCATGGCGAGGGCGCGGATCACGTCCACTGCCCGCCGGTCCAGCTCGGACCATTCAAACGTGCTGTTGTCCCCACTCACGGAACGCCAGGCTCCTCTCGAACCGGTGTGTACAGATCCACTCTTGAGCGATGTGCCCGGCGGACGCGGCCGCCCCATGGTCATAACGTCCGGCGGCACCGGGCGTCTTCCCTCGGGGGGCGGTCCGACCGCCGGGCGCGTGACCGGCGAAGATCAGGCCGCGCCCCCGGCGACCCTATCGCGAGGCCGGGGAGGCGGGTCCGCGCCGCGCCCGCTGACGTGGGCCGCGCCGCTCCGTCCGACCCTTGCCCGATCGGTTCCGCGACTAACCCCTCCGGCGGGTGAACGGCCGGGGGGCGCGCCCCGCTCCGTCCCCGCGCCGCTCCCGTGCCGGGCGGGTCGGGTGCCCCGGTGCTCGCCTCCCGGAGGGGGCGGACTACAGTGATGGCGCGGCTGACGGCAGTGGCCGCGGTATCTTCACCAAGCCGAAGTCGCACCCAAGCCGAGGCCGACCCGGATCGCGGGGGGCACCGCCGAGGCGGCGCGCGATTTCCCATCCCTAGTTGGACGTGGACCCGATTGTGACGGTGCTCAGTAACAAGCGCGGGGTCGAGCTGGACGAGCAGGTGCCGGGGGCGCCTGGGGGCCCCCTCGAGCCGGTGCCCGAGCCGGCCGCGCCGGCGACCGCCGGGCGCTCGATCCTCACCGGCGTGCGCGCCTACGTGGCGCTCACCAAGCCCCGCGTCATCGAGCTGCTCCTGATCACCACCATCCCGGTGATGTTCCTGGCGGAGCGGGGCGTCCCACCGCTCGGCACCGTGCTGCTGACGCTGGCCTTCGGCACCATGTCCGCGGGCGCCGCCAACGCGATCAACTGCTACATCGACCGCGACATCGACGCCAAGATGCGCCGCACCCGGCGCCGCCCGCTGGCCCGCGCGCAGGTCACCCCGGCGCGGGCGCTGGTGTTCGGGATCACGCTGGCCGCGCTGTCCACCGCGGGGTTCCTGCTCACCGTGAACGCCGTGGCCGCCGCCGGGTCCCTGTTCGCGATCCTGTTCTACGTCTTCGTGTACTCCCTGCTGCTGAAGCGGCGCACCTCGCAGAACGTCGTGTGGGGCGGCATCGCGGGCTGCATGCCCGTCCTCATCGGCTGGGCCGCCGTCACCGGCGGCCTCGCCTGGACCCCGTTCGTGCTGTTCGGCGTCGTGTTCCTGTGGACGCCGCCGCACACGTGGACGCTCGCCATGCGCTACCGCGAGGACTACAAGGTCGCCAACGTCCCGATGCTGCCCGTCGTGGCCACCGAGCGCCGCGTCGTCGTCGAGAGCCTCCTCTACACCTACGCCACCGTGGCCTGCTCCCTGGTGCTGTGGCCGGTGGCGGATATGGGCCCGGTGTACGGCGCGGTCGCCGTCGTCCTCGGCCTCGTCTTCCTCGCCGAGGGGCACCGGCTGCTGAAGGCGGTGCGCGCGGGGGTGACCGGTGTCCACCTGCGGCCGATGCGGTTCTTCCACCTCTCCAACGTGTACCTGGCGCTGCTGTTCACGGCCGTCGCCGTCGACCCGCTCCTGCACTGAGTCCACGCCGGCCCGGCCCGTCCCGGCGGGCCGGTCACCAACCGTGACGGGCCCGGCTTAGCGCTTCGTGGCACACCCGGTTACGCTCGCGTCATGGCGCGCGTCGATCCCAAGGCCGTACTGGAAGGGCGAATTCCGGGAAGGCCGCCGGTCGCGTTGATCGGGGGACTGACCGTCTCGTCCCTGTGCGCCGTCATCGCGCTCGCCGTCGACGCCCTGTACGGCGGGGCCGGGTTCTGGGTCGGGGTGATCCTCGCGATCCTGCCCATCCCGCTGCTGGTGGCGCTGGCGCTCACCCTCGACCGGCTCGAACCCGAGCCGCCGCGCGCGCTGGTCTTCTCGTTCATGTGGGGCGCGGGCGTCGCCGTCCTCGGCGCCCTCGTCCTCAACACCCTGGGCCTGCTGTACGTGACCGTCCCGGTCTTCGGCGAGGCGAAGGGGCACTTCGTCAGCGCCACGTTCGGCGCGCCGCTCATCGAGGAGTCGCTGAAGGGCTCCGTCCTGTTCGGCATGCTGTGGTTCCGCCGCAACGAGATCGACGGGTTCGCCGACGGCATCATCTACGCCGCCATGGTCGGCCTCGGCTTCGCCATGATGGAGAACGTCACCTATTACATGCGCGCCTTCGAGGACGGCGGCGCGCAGCAGCTCCAGTCGGTGTTCATCCTGCGCGGCCTCGTCGCGCCCCTCAGCCACCCGCTGTTCACCTCGATGACGGGGCTCGGCGTCGCCTACGCCGCCACCCACCGCCGCTGGCAGGTCGCCGCGCCGCTGGCGGGCCTGCTCGGCGCCATGGTGCTGCACGGCCTGTGGAACGGCGCCACCACCCTCGGCCTCGGCGGTCTGGGCGTGGTCTACCTGCTCGACTTCGGCGTCCTGGTCACGCTGGTCGTCATCGTCTCCGTCGAGCGGCGGCACACCGTCCGGCGGATCGAGGCGTACCTGCCGATGTACGGCGCCACGGGACTGGTCACCCCGCAGGACGTGCTGATGCTGCGCTCGATCCCCTCGCGCCGCGCCGCCCGCCGCTGGGCCCGCGCGGTGGGCGGACCGCCGGCCGGGCGCGCCATGGTCGACTACCAGCTCGCCGCCACCGAGCTGGCCCTGCTGCACAAGCGCGCCGACCGCGGGGTGGCCGAGCCGCACTGGTTCGCCGCGCGCCGGGCCGCCCTGCTGGACCTGATGGCCCAGGCCAGGCACGCGTTCCTGCGGACCCCGCCGCGGCCGGGCGCCGGGCCGGGGACGGGGCCGCCCTGGGCGCCGCGCGGCCCGTCCGGCTTCTTCCCCCGGCCCTGAACCCGCGCCGGACGGCCGGGATCGCGCGACGGGTAACCGGGGGCCGGATCGGGGGCACGGGCCGGCGCCCATACGATTGTCCCCGTGGCTGAACCATCCCCGAACCTGCTGACCCGCGCCCGCGACGCCGTCTGGCGCCCCACCCCCGGATCGCTGCGGTTCCTGGCGCTCCTCGGTGTGATCGGCAACGCGGCGATCGTCGCCTCCGGCGGCGCGGTCCGGGTCACCAAGTCCGGGCTCGGCTGCCCCGAGTGGCCCCGCTGCACCGGCGACAGCCTCGTCCCGACGCGCGACTCCGGGCACTCGGCGCTCAACATGTCGATCGAGTTCGGCAACCGGATGATCACCTTCGTGGTGCTGGCGATCGGCGTGCTGGTCTTCGTCGCCGCGCTCCGGCTCCGCCCCCGCCGCCGCGACCTCGTCCGGTGGGCGCTCGCGCAGCCGCTGAGCGTCGTCGCCCAGGCCGTCGTGGGCGGCATCGTGGTGCTCACCAAGCTGCACCCGGCCTCGGTCGCGCTCCACTTCATGGTCTCGCCGATCCTGCTCATCTTCTGCCTGATCCTCTGGATCCGCGCGGGGGAGGGCGACGAGCGGCCCCGGCCGCTGAGCGGTCCCCGGCTCCGCCGGCTGGCCGCCGGGCTCCCGGCCGCCTGCGGCGCGGTCCTGGTCGCGGGCACCGTGGTCACCGGCACCGGCCCGCACGCCGGGGACGCCGACGCCCGCCGCTGGAGCTTCGACATCGAGGACGTCGCGCGCGTCCACAGCGCCCTCGCCTGGATCACGGTCGGGCTCACCGTCGTCGTCACGGTCGCCCTGCACCGCACCGGCGCCCCCGCCGCGGCCCGGCGCCGCGCGCACGAGCTGGTCGCCCTGGAGTTGGCGCAGGGAGCCGTCGGCTACATCCAGTACTTCACCGGGGTTCCCAGGCCGCTGGTCGTCCTGCACATGCTCGGCGCGGTGCTGATGTGGATCGCCGCGTGGCGCCTCGTCTACGCCCTGCGGGAGCGGGGCCCGATGCCCGGCGGGGAAGCGCCGCCGCTGGCCGGGCCCCCGGCGCAGGTGCCCGGCCAGAGCACGCCCCAGCCCGCCTGACTCCGCCTCTCCACCCCGCTCCCGGGGCCGGTCAGTTCTTGGCCAGGAAGGCGCGCAGGCGCTCCAGCGGCCAGGTGTTGATGACGTCGTCGGGCGTCAGCCAGCCCCGCTGCGCCGTGCCGATCCCGTAGCGGATGTTGCGGTGGTGGGCGACCGAGTGCGCGTCGGTGTCGACGGCGAACTTCACGCCGAGGCGCCGCGCGCGGCGGATGAGGTCGGCGGGCAGGTCGAGGCGGTCGGGGAAGGAGTCGACCTCCAGCGCGGTGCCGGTGCGGGCGGCGGCGCGGAAGACCTCGTCCCAGTCGGCGTCGACCGGCGGGCGGCGGCCGATGCTGCGGGCCGTGGGGTGGCCGATGACGTGGACGTGCGGGTTCTCGCAGGCGCGGACGAGGCGCCGGGTCATGGCCTCGTGGTCCTGGGTGAAGTGGGAGTGGACCGAGGCGACGCAGACGTCGAAGCCGGACAGGAAGCCGGCGTCCCAGTCGACCCCGCCGTCGGGGTCGATGTTCAGCTCGGTGCCGTGCAGCAGCACCAGGTTGGGGTGGGCGCGCTGCAACTCGCGGATCTCCTCGCGCTGGGCGAGCATCTTCTCGTCCGTCATGCGCTGCATGACGAGGTTCGGCGCGTGGTCGGTGATCGCGTAGTACTCCAGGCCGCGGGCGGCCGCGGCGGCGACCATGTCGGCCAGCGGGGCGACCCCGTCGGTGAGGTCGGTGTGGCTGTGCAGGTCACCGCGCAGGTCCTCGGCCGTGACCAGGCGGGGCAGCTCGCCCTTGACGGCGGCCTCGATCTCGCCGCCGTCCTCGCGCAGGGCCGGATGGATCCAGGGCAGGCCGAGGCGCTGGTAGACCTCCTCCTCGGTCGCCGAGACGACCAGGTCCCCCGATCCGGCCTCGAACAGGCCGTACTCCGACAGCTTCAGGCCCGCCTTCACGGCGATCTCGCGCGTGCGGACGTTGTGGGCCTGGGAGCCGGTGAAGTACTGCAGCGCGGCGCCCCACGACTCCGGCGGCACGACCCGCAGATCGACCTGCAGGCCCTTGGCGGTGCGGATGGAGGTCTTCTTGTCGCCGCCCGCGACGACCTCGGCGACCAGCGGCAGCGCGGTGAACGCCGCCATGATCGGCCGCGGGTCGCGGGAGGCGGCGAGCACGTCGACGTCGCCGATCGTCTCGCGCATGCGGCGCAGCGACCCGGCGTGGGCGCAGCGCTCCACCTGCGGGAGCGCGGAGAGCGCGGCGACGATCTCGTCGGCGATCCCGGCGGCGGTGTCGAGCAGGACCCGCTCGCCCGAGCTGCGCAGCAGCTCGATGCCGCGCAGGATGTTCTCCTCGGTCTTGGCGCCGAAGCCCTTCAGCCCCCGCAGCCGGCCGGCGCCGATCGCGGTGGCGAGCTCGTCCACCGAGGAGACGCCGAGCTCCTCGTAGACGGCGAGGGCCTTCTTCGGGCCGAGCGTGGGGATCGCGGTGAGGGCGCGGACGCCCGCGGGAATCCGCAGGCGCAGCTCCTCGACCTGGCGGATCGTGCCGGTGGTGGTGTAGTCGAGGACCTTCTTGGCGATCGCGTCTCCGACCGCGGGGATCGCCCGCAGCCCCGCCGGGTCCATCCCGGCGATGTCGTCGGGGTGGCCCGCGATCGACCGCGCCGCCCGTTCGTACGCCCGGATCTTGAATGCGTCGCCGCCCGTGATGGAGAGCAGGTCGGCCAGTTCTTGGATGAGGGCCGCAGCCTCGTCGTTCGCCCGTGCCATGCCGCGAGTCTACGAGCCGGGTACGACGTTCCCGAGGCGACGTTCCCCGTGCTCAGCGCGCTTCCCGGTGCTCAGCGCAGCGGCGCGACCGGCCCGTCGGGGGCGCGCAGGCGGCCGTCGAGGACCTCGCCGGCGATGGCGGAGATCTGCTCCTCGGGCAGCCGCCGGTAGCCGTCCCCGGTGACGACCGCGACCGTGGGGTAGATGCGGCGGGCGGCGTCGGGCCCGCCCGTGGCGGAGTCGTCGTCGGCCGCGTCGTAGAGCGCCTGGACGCACGCGAGCGCCGCGTCCTCCTCGGACATGCCGGGACGGTAGAGCTTCTTGAGCGAGCCGAGCGCGTAGGGCGAGCCGGAGCCGTCGGCGTGGAAGCCGCGGGCCTCCTGCGGCGCGCCGGTGATGTCGTAGGTGAAGATCCGGCCGGTGTCCGCGCCGGGCTCGTACCCCGCGAACAGCGGGACGACGGCGAGGCCCTGGAGCGCCTGGGCGAGGTTGGCCTGGATGACGGCGCCGAGCCGGCGGGCCTTGCCCGGCAGCGACAGCGGGACCGTCTCCATCTTCTCGTAGTGCTCCAGCTCGACCTGGAACAGCCGGACCATCTCCAGCGCCAGGCCGACCGTGCCCGCGAACGAGACCACCGAGTACTCGTCGGCGCGCTGCACCTTCTCCAGCTCGCGGTAGGCGATGCGGTTGCCCTGGGTGGCGCGCCGGTCGCCGGCCATCATGACCCCGCCGGGGAAGGTCAGCGCCAGGACCGTCGTGCCGTGGGGGAGGTCGGGGACCGCGCCGGTGCCGGGGACGCGGTTGACCGGAAGCAGCTCGGGGGAGTGGAGGCGCAGGAAGTCGACGAACGACGCCGACCCCGCCTCGAAGTACTCGGGCGGCATTCCCTGGTCCTCGGTCCGGCCGGTCACGGCGGCTCCTCTTCTCTCGATGCTCATGATCCCGCGTCGATCCTCGCACGCGGCCGCGCGCGGGGCCACCGGACCGGGCGTGTGCGGGGCCCGCCGTGCCGGGGGCACCGCGCCGCGTGAAACCCACCCGGTGGAGCCGCGGCCGTGCATGGACGGGGGGTGAACCGGCCGTGACGCGCGCACGCAGGGCCGCTGACCCGGCACTGAACCGCCTGGTGAACCGGGGAGTGAGGAAGTTTCGGTCTGAAGTGACCGGGGTCTTGTGTCTGACCGTAATTCGTCCGACCTGGGCGGCTGAGATTTTCCGGCAAAAAGGATCTTGAGGTCTTGTGCCGAAAAGTCCCGCTTTCCAATGATCATCACGTCCCCCGCGAGAGAGGAACGGGAGTGGAGTACCTGCACGTGGGATGTGCCTGTCTGGTCGGGCTCGTTCTGCTGGTGTCGGCGGTGTCCAAGGCGCGTGATCTTGGTGGGTTCGCGGCGTCGGTGCCTGCT
>NZ_CAACVB010000257.1 GCF_900659635.1 Actinomadura roseirufa
CGCGCGAGGCCGGCGCGCTGGACCTGGGCGGCGCCCGGATCACACCCCTGGACGGCCGCGCCCGGCACGCCGCCGGCGACGTGGTCATCCTGACCTCGGGCACCTCCGGGATCTTCAGCGGCTGCCTGCACCGCGCCCCGTCGCTGCTGCGCAACGCCGCGCGGCACGCCGCGTCGGTCGGGCTGGGCCCGGCGGACACCGTCCTCGTCCTGCTGCCGCTGCACTTCTCCTACGCGCTGGTGGCGCAGGCGCTGGCGGCCCTGGTCACCGGCGCGCGGCTGGTCGTGTGCGGCCCGCCGCACACGCCGGCGCGCCTCGCCGCCGCGGTGCGCGCCCACCGGGCGACCAGCACGTCGCTGACGCCGCATCTCGCGCGGCGGCTGCTCGACGGGAGCGAGCCCGGGTCGCTGCGCATGCTGACGGTCGGGGGCGACGCCCTGCCCGCGGCCGGCGTCGCGCGGCTGCTGGAATCGCGGCCGGGCCGCGAACTGTACGTCACCTACGGGCTGACGGAGGCGGGGCCGAGGGTCGCCACCCTCGCCGCGCACGCGGAGCCGCCGCACCGGTACGCCTCGGTGGGCCGTCCCATCGAGGGCGTGGAGGTCGCGCTGCGGGACGTGCCCGGCGCGGGCGCCGGTGGGGCCGGTGAGCTGCTCGTCACGTCCGACACCGTCCTGGTGCGCCGGGTGGGCGTCCCCGAGGGACGGCCCGCCGACTGCTTCACCGGTCCCCGCACGATCGCGACCGGGGACCTCTTCCGCATCGACGCCGACGGCTACCTCTACTTCGCCGGCAGGCTGACCGACCACCTCGTGATCGAGGGGGTCAGGGTCTCGCTGGCGTCGGTGCGGTCGCTCGCCGCGGCGCAGCCCGGGGTGGTGCGGGCCACGACCAGCGTGGGCCGGGACGCCCGCGGCGAGCGGTGCTTCGATCTCGAGGTCGAGATGAGCGATCCGGCGGGGGACGCGGCGCGCCGGGTCCGGGACGCCCTCTACCGGAGGCTGCTCCGGGCCGAGCGGCCGCGCCGGATCACCGCGGTCCCGGTCCGGGAGGACGTCCCGAAGTGACCCTCAGGCGGGCGGTGCCGCCGGGGCGGCGTTCTCGTCGCCGAGCGTCCCGGCCAGCTCCTCGTCGACGCGGGCGGCCAGTTCGAAGACGGTCGGGTGCTCGAACACGGCGCGGACCGGGATCTCGGCGCCGAACTCCTCGATGACGGCGGCGGTGATGCGCACCGCGAGGAGGGAGTGGCCCTTGAGGGCGAAGAAGTCGTCGTCGGGACCGATCTCGGCGACATTGAGCACCCGCCGCCAGATCGCGGCCAGGCGCCGCTCGGTGTCGGTGGAGAACCCGCCCGGCCCGGCGGCGCCGGAGGGCTCGGCGGCCGCCGTGGCCGCCCGTCCCGTGGCGGGCGCCAGGTACGGCCGGGGGTCCGGCAGGCTCTTCCGGTCGATCTTCCCCGTGGAGGTGGTGGGCAGCCGGTCGACCAGGATGTAGGCGGCCGGGACCATGAACGCCGGCAGCATGCCCACCAGCCTGCGGTGCAGGGGGGACACCTCGACCGTGGCGCCGGGCCGCGGTTCGAGGTAGGCGACCGGATGGGCGGTGCCGGACTCGTCGACGTGGACGCCCACGCCCGCCTGCGCCACGGCCGGGTCGGTGAACAGGGCCGCCTCGATCTCGGCGAGCTCGACCCGGGCACCGCGGATCTTCACCTGGGCGTCGCCCCGGCCGAGGAAGAGCAGGCTCCCGTCGGGCAGCCGGCGGGCCACGTCACCGGTCCGGTAGATCCGCTCCGCCTGGCCGTCCCGTCCCCCGTTCGAGGCGGCGGACCCCGCCGCCCCCGTCCCGCCGGGGAACGCCGCCTCCAGCGGCAGGAAGGCGGCCCGGGTCTCCTCGGGCCGCCCCACATACCCGTTCGCGAGGAACCGGCTGCGGAGCCACACCTCGCCCGACTCCCCGTCGGGGACCGGGGCGCCGTCCGCGTCGCGCAGCAGGGTCTCGATCCCGTCGATGTCGGCACCGATTGGGACGTCGCCCTCGTGGCCCTCGGGGACGGGGTGGAAGGTGGCGACGGTCGACTCGGCCGGGCCGTAGAGGTTGTAGATCCGCGCGGCCGGGAAGTGGGTCCGCACCCGGGACACGAGCGAGCCGTGCAGGGGCTCCCCGTACAGGGTGACGGCGCGCACGTGCGCGGCGGGCCCGTCGGCGGCCTCCTCGCGGGCGAGCAGCAGCCGGCGGATCAGCGTGGGGACGGCGAAGACGTGGCTGGGCTCGTGCTCGATCACCAAGGTGCGGATCCGCGCCCCGTCGGGCTTCTCCAGGGACGAGGGGATGACCAGGGTGGCGCCGGCGTCCAGCGCGCCCAGGATCTCCAGGTAGCCGGCGTCGTAGCTGAGCCGTGCCCACTGCAGCATGCGGGACCCGGGGCCGATGCCGTTCCGCTGGGCCAGCCATCGCGAGAAGTGCGTGAGGTTGCCGCCGCGCAGGGCGATGCCCTTCGGCCGTCCCGTCGAACCGGAGGTGTAGATCAGGCAGCTGGTGTTGGGCGGCACCGCCGTCGCCCGGCCGCCCTCGTGCCGGGCGGCGACCTCGGCGGTGTCCCCGGCCACCGTCACCAGGATGGGACAGCCCTCCGTCGCCACGGACCGCCGGAGCCCGCCGCCGTCGGTGATCAGCCCGACGGGCGCGCAGTCCCGCAGGATCACCTGGTGGCGGGCCCGCGGCTGGTCCTCGTCCAGCCACACGAAGGCCAGGCCCGCGCTGAACGCGGCTACCAGCGCGGCGATCGCGTCCGGCCCGTCCGGGAGCATCATGGCGACGACGTCCCCGGCGCGCAGCCCGGCGGCGTCCATCGCCTCGCGGTAGCGTCCGGCGCGCGCGGACAGGCCGCCGTAGGTCAGGGTGCCCTCGGGCGACAGGATCGCGGGGCCGTCGGGGGTGGTGCGGGCGTGCCGCGCCACCGTGGCGCCGATCTCCGAGTCCGTTGTCATCGTTCCTCCCAGGGACGGTCGGTGTGCCCGTGCGAAGCGCCTCCGGCGGCGTTCCGCCCCGCGGCGCGCCACGCCGCGAGGACCCGGACGGTTCGCCGCGCGACCTCCGGCAACGCCGACTGGAGCATGAAGTGGCCGGTGTCCAGCGTGGTCGCGGTGACCGGGCCGGTCGTGCAGTGTTCCCACCCGGTCATGTCCGCCTCCCGGGCCGACGGGTCGCCGGCGCCGACCAGCGTGTGGACGGGGCAGTCCAGCCGGGGGGCCGCCGCGGGGCGGTACCCGCGCAACAGCGTGAGGTCGGCCCAGATGTCGCGGATCACGATCTGCCGCACCGCCGGGTCGTCGAGGGCGGCCCGCATCTCGTGGTGGTTGTCCTCGAGGTAGGACAGCAGGAACCGGAGCGGTCCCGGGACGCTGCCGTCCGCCGAGGGCCGCCCGGCCCGGAACATGTCCTCCAGGCGCAGCGCGAACAGGGCGGGCGGCAGCGTCGACAGCGTGAGCAGCGCGACCGGGGGCAGCACCGCCGCCGCGGTCCGGGCCGTCTCGTACCCGATCAGCCCGCCGAGGCTCTGCCCCAGCACCGCGTAGGGCCGCTCGGTGCCGGCCAGCTCCGCCCCGGCCCCGGCGGTGAGGCCGGCGAGGGTCGGGCGGGTGCGCGCGCCGCCCCGCGTCGGCATGCGCAGCGCGCGGACCTCGATGTCCTCCGGGAGCGCGTCGGCCAGGGCGAGGAAGGCGGGGGCGTCCGCCCCCGCGTGGGGGAAGCACATCAGGCGCAGGACGGCGTGCGGCCGCCGCCTGGGGGTCCAGAACCACTCGGACCCGGCGCTCACGAACCGTCCCGGAGGTCACTCCGCGGGACGACGATGACGACGGGCTCGCGCGGAGGCGGCGCGGGATCCTCCGGCCCGCCCGGTCCTCGCGCGCGGTCTCCGGTGGGGGCGCCGCCCGCGTCCGCGCGCTCTTCGCCGGGCGGGGACTCGTGCTCCCACCGGAACGAGCCGGGGATCAGGAAGGCGGGCAGCCGCCCGCGGAGCCGGCGGCGTAACTCGGCGATCCTCGGCAGGCCCCGCCCCGGCACCGGGACCAGCGTGGCGACGAGGCCGGATCCGGACGGGTCGTCGCGAACCCGGGCGGAGGCCACCGCGGGATCGGCGGCGAGCGCGTCCTCGACGACGCGCGCCGGGACGCGGCCGCCGTGGACCACCAGCTCGCCCTCGCACGGACCGTGGTCCTCCAGGGTGCCGTCGGCGCGCAGCCGGGCCAGGCGGCCGGTGTCGACGCCGGTGTCGTCGAGCCAGAGCCGGCCGAGCGCGCCGCGCGGCAGCGGGACGCCGTCCTCGTCGCGGACCGACACGCGCGTCTCGCCCGGCGGCCCGGCCACGCGGGCGGTCAGCTCCGACACCGGGAGGCGCGGGTCCGCGCACACGGCGCGCAGCAGGGAGACGTAGGTCTCCAGGAAGTCCTGGACGGTGTCCTGGTCGAACAGGTCCACGTTGTAGGAGACCAGGAGGCCGAAGAGGTCGCCGCCGTTCGCCGACAGCTGTATCTCGAGGTCGAAGCGCGTCGATCCCTGCGTGACGCCCTCGCCCCAGCGGGTCATGCCGAGATCGTGCCAGCGGGCGGTGCTCCCGATCGGCGGCAGGTCCAGCAGGTGGAAGAGCACCTGGACGAGCGGCGTGTAGGACAGGTCGCGTTCGAGTCGCAGCCGGTCGACGATCACGTCGAAGGAGAGGAGGTCGTGCTCGTAGGCCCCGAACAGCGACTCGCGGACGTCGGCGAGCGCGGTCAGGAAGGCGGGGTCGCCGGACACGTTCATCCGGACGGGCAGGGTCTGGACGAAGAAGCCCACGGTCGAGACGAACTCCGGCCGCGACCGGCCGGCCTCGGCGACGCCGACGACGAGGTCACCGGTGCGGGCGTAGCGGGCCAGCAGCACGCCGAGCGCGGTCAGGCCGACCATGAACGGGGTCGCGCGGTTCGCCCGTGCCAGCTCGTCGACCCCCGCCGCCACGTCGGCGGGCAGCGAGCGGAAGAGGTCGGCCCCCCGGAACCGCTGGACGCGCGGCCTGGGCCGGTCGGCGGGCAGGGTGACCTGGGGCGGCGCCCCGGCCAGCTTTTCCCGCCAGTAGGCCAGGTGGCGCTCGGTCTCGGGCGAGCGCGACAGCTCGTTGCGCCACCGCGCGTAGTCGGCGTATCCGGCGGCCGACGGCGGCGGCCCGGCGGGACGCCCGGTGACCTCCGCGGTGTACAGGACGCCGATCTCCACGTCGACGATCATGGTGGACCAGCCGTCGATGATGATGTGGTGGAAGGACAGCATCAGCAGGTGCCGGTCCGGCCCGAGGCGCACCAGGTGGGCGCGCATGAGCGGGTCCCGCGCGAGGTCGAACGGACGCTGCGACCAGCGGGAGGCGAAGCCGGTCAGCGCGTCGTCGGTCGGCGCGTCGTCGGTCGGCGCGTCCGCGGCCGGGGCGTCCTCGGTCCGGGTGTCCTCGGTCCGGGCATGCCCGGCCGGTACGCCGCCGTTCCCGGCCGCCGCGAGATCGGTGTATTCGAGCGGCACGGTGGTGGGCGTCCCGGCGAGCCTGACGGCCGGTATCCCGTCCTCGGAGGTGAAGGTCATGCGGAGGGCGTCGTGCCGGTCCGCGAGCGCGCCGAGCGCCCGGCGCAGCGCGTCCCGGTCCAGTGGCCCGGACAGTTCATAGCCCAGGAAGATGTTGTACTGCGTTCCGCCTGGTGACAGCTGCTCCAGAAACCACACGCGTTGCTGAGTCGGGGAAAGAGGCAGTTCTTGATATTCCCGCACGAGTGCGTCTCCTGCCGGAGAGTAACTGTTCGATTTCTGTCGAACTACCTGGGCACTGCCTCGACCGTACCCGTGCGTGGACCGCTGTCAAGACTTTCCTCGTGACCTGGAGTAATGTCCGGGAGGGCGCGACCGAAACGGCCATGAATTATGCCTTGCGGAGTGACCGATTCATGGTGTCCCATTGTTGGCCGGGGGCGGTGCGGCCGGGCGATCTCATGATCTTGTGGATGGGCGAGCCGCCTGTGGGAGCGTTGCGAGCCGGTCCGGCGGCGGCTTGTATCAGGAGGCCGCGCCGCGGGCAACGGGACCGGGCGAATCCGGCACGCATTGCACAGAATTCGGCGGGGATCGTCAATGCGGACCGTCCAAATGCGCCCAATCGCGCTCGGCACTAGCCAGAAGCGTTCAGCAAAAGGAAACTTAAGTTTCAACAATTCCGTTCCCCGCCCCCGGAGCGCACGATGTCCGTCGGAATCCACCCCACCCCGTCCCAGCGGCGCACTCTCCCGCAGGCCCCGGCCCTCGCCTGGGTGATCGCCCGGCTGTTCCTCGCCTGGATCTTCCTCTGGGCCTTCCTCGACAAGCTGTTCGGGCTCGGCAAGCCGGCCAAGAGCGGCTGGCTCGACGGGACCTCCCCGTCCAAAGGGTTCCTGAGCCACACCGAAGGCCCCTTCAAGGACATGTTCCACGCGATGGCCGGCCAGTTCTGGGTCGACGCCGGCTTCATGTTCGGCCTGGCCGGTCTCGCCGTCTCGCTCATCCTCGGCATCGGCCTGCGGGTCGCCGCGGTCGGCGGGACCGTGCTCCTCGCCATGTTGTGGGCGGCCTCGCTCTGGCCCGAGGCCAACCCCTTCATGGACATGCACTGGATCTACGCCATCCTGCTGGTCCTGATCGCGCAGTACAACGCCGGGGACGCCTACGGCCTCGGCGGCCCGTGGTCGCGGACGGCGATCGTCCGGCGCTACCCGTTCCTGCGCTGAGACGCCCCGGCCCGGCGCCCGTCCGGAAGGCGCTCCCAGCCGTCCGGACGGGCCCGGCCCCCGATGTCGACAGGAGGCCGGGCGCCCGGACCTCCGCGGACGTGCGAGTTCTCGCGCGTCAGCTCACCTTCCGCATCGCGCGGACGCCATAGTGCAGATAGGGCGAACCGTCGGGGAGCGTGTAGAAGGTCATGGGCGTCCACTGCCTCGTCTCGGGCCTGCGGGTCACGAAGACCCCGGGCTCCAGGGGGCGCATCTCCTGCTCCAGTACCAGGCGGCCCTCGGGCGTCAGCTCGCCGAGATCACCGGACACCGTGATGCGCAGCACGAGGCCACCGTTCCGCTCGAGCACCTCCATGCGCGTCGACGCGTGTCCGTAGACGCCGACGTAGCGGGACGGGTCGTCGTCGACGGGCCCGGTGGCGGGCTCGGGCGGCGCGGGCATGGCAACGCCCGCCAGCTCGGCGAAGACCTCGCGATAGAGGTCGGCGTAGAGGCCGTGGGCGTCGCCGCCGTTGGTCAGCAGGCACACGGCCAGGTCCGCCCCCGGGAGGACGCGCAGGAAGGCCGTCTGGCCGATGGTGCCGCCGTCGTGGCCGTACATGCGATGGCCTCCCCACTCCATGAGGGCCCAGCCGAGCCCCCACGCGTCGCCGAGCGTGCGGGTGTCGGGCAGGGCGACCTGGAAGGTGCGCATCGCCTCGGCGCTCTCCGCCGACAGCAGCCGCGTGCCGTCGGCGGCGACACCGCCGTCCAGGTGCAGCCGCGTGAAGGCGAGGAGGTCGCG
The DNA here is from genome assembly GCF_900659635.1 of Actinomadura roseirufa. Taxonomy (GTDB): domain Bacteria; phylum Actinomycetota; class Actinomycetes; order Streptosporangiales; family Streptosporangiaceae; genus Spirillospora; species Spirillospora roseirufa. Next base: position 7,570 of record NZ_CAACVB010000257.1, read on the forward strand.
GGCGGTGGCGCAGATGAGCCCGGCCGGGCCCGCCGACCGCATCAGCGTCCAGTGCGGCGTCACCCGCGGCGGGTCCCCGACGTGGCCGGACGCGGCGCGGTGCCGCAGGACGTCCTCCGGGAGCGTCGCGGTGTGCGTGAGGCCGAGCGGCGCGTAGAGGCGCTCGCGCATCAGCCGGTCCCACTGGACGCCCGTGACGCGCTCCAGCACCCGGCCCAGGAGGGAGAAGCCCGAGCCGCAGTACGACATGGTCGCGCCGACCGGGTGGTTGACGCCCGCGTCCGCGAGCCGTTCGGCGTACCGCTCCAGGCAGTCGTCGCCGCGGCCGGTGTCGAGGAACAAGTCGCCGTCGATGCCGCTGGTGTGGGTGAGCAGGTGGCGCGCCGTCACCCGCTCGGTCAGCTCCGCGGTGCTCAGCCTCAGCTCGGGCAGCACCGAGACGATCGGCGCGTCCAGCTTCAGCGCGCCCTCGTCGACGAGCATCATCGCGACGGTGGCGGTCCAGACCTTCCCGATCGAGCCGAGCTGCCACACCGTGTCGGTGGTCGCCTCGATCCGGGCGCCGGCGTTGGCCAGGCCGGCGGCGGCCTCCACGAGGTCGCCGCCCCGCAGGATGCCCAGGCACGCGCCCGGGACGCCGTGCCGTTCGACCAGCGCGCCGAGACGCTCGGACCAGTGGGCGCTGTCGGTCATTCTCGGCTCCTAGCCGTTCGGTGACCCGGCCGACGAGGCGGCGGGAGCGGCCGGCCCGGTGCGAGGGCCGCCCGTCAAGGATGATCAAATGGCCGGCGCCGGCACCGGACGGGGACGTCACGGGTTCGCAACATGTGGGACCGCTGCCCCGACGGTCGCCGAATGGCCCGCCGGCCGCCCCGGCGTCCTCGCGCACCGGGCGCGGGACCTCGCTCGCGCGGCGGTGGCGGAGGCGGCGCGGAACGCCCGGTCGCCACACCCGGTCGAGTTCCCGGGCGGCTCGTCCCGCCGGCCGGCCCCTCGGCTCAGCGTTGCGCCGTACCGCCGATCTCGGTGATCAGGCCGGTCTCGTAGGCGACCGCCACGGCCTGCCCGCGGGTTCCGACACCGAGCTTCTTCAGGACGTTGTGGACGTGCGTGCGGACCGTGGTGATGGAGATCGAGAGCTCCCCGGCGATCTCGTTGTTGGAGGCGCCCTGGCCCAGCAGCAGGATCACCTCCTTCTCGCGGGCGGTGAGGAGGTCCGCAGACAAGGAGGGGCCGTCGTTCAGAGTGGGGGCGGCCGGGATGTTGAGGGCGTCTCGGGCGCCCTCGGGAATGACCATGACGTCGCCCGTGGTCACCATGCGCAGGGCCTGGATCAACTGCGCCGATGACGTGTCCAGGGAGAGCACGGCGCTGACGCCGAGCTGGAGCGCCTCCAGCGAGCGGTCGATGTTCTCGGTCTTCACTATGACCACGACCTTGGAGAGCCGGGCCAGCGCCGACAATTCCTCCTGATGCTCAACGATCATCAGGGCCGGGGCGACGACGAGCGTGATGTCGGGGCACTTCTCCTCGGCGGCGGTCAGCGCGAGGTCACCGGACGTCTGCCCGATGATCTCGATGGTGGCCTCGTTGCCGAGAAGGGCCGAGAAGGAGTCGGCTATGATCGGTTGCTCGCAGCAGAGAAGCAGCCGTTGTCTCATGGGCGGTGGCCCCGCTGCTCGGGACATGACGGTGCGACGTCCACGGAATACGGCATGGCTTCCCTGATTCCCCCGTTGTGCTCCCATGGCCGTCGCGGGAGGCCGATGGCAGTCGGTGAAGCTGCATTCGATCTTCGACAGGCTCACTCTCCGGATGGGGTCGCTGACTTCTCGTGTCATCGATCGGATGAGCGGGATCAGTATGTCAAGTTATCGCGGCCGTGTGGATGAGGGTAGGGGTAGCGGTATCGGCCTTTCCGAGAACGGCTCGGTGTTTCGGCCGGTGCGCGTTCCCGGCGCCGTTGTGACCTCCGAACGACGATCACGAAGAGGCGCTAAGGCCCGCGCGGCGGCGTCCTCCGGCGCCGTGGGCGGATTCGGTTCCCCAACGCCCGGCGGCACACGCACGGTAACGACGATGCGGCGGAAGCCGAATGGCGTCGAAGCGCTCGTCATGAAGGACGTCCTCTGAGCCGCCCGGTCAGCGGTTCGTCAGCGGCACCGTCAGCGTGATGGACGACAGTCGGTCCGTCCGCTGAACTCCATCGCCGTTCACGCGGCATAGGGGGAAGTCGTGAGTGACGTGTACGACCGCTTGGTCGATCTGCTGGTGGACCGCTTTGAGGTCGACCGGAATCAGGTGGGGCCGGATGTGGCCTTCCAGGACCTGGACATGGACTCGCTGTTCCTGGTGGAACTGCTGCTGGTCGCCCAGTCCGAGTTCCCCGGCGCCGACATCGGCGAGGACCTGCTGTCGCCGTCGGACACCATCGGGCGGGCGGCCGAGCTGATCGGCCTGCGGATCGCGACGGCGGCCTCGCCGTGACGGCGCGGGACTTCCTCATCGGGTACATCGCCGACTCCTGGATGGACGGCGACGCCGCGGGCCTGCACGAGGACACCCCCCTCATCGAGCTCAACATCATCGACTCGGCGGCGATCTTCGACCTGGTGCACTCCCTGCAGGACGAGTTCGGCGTCGCCGTCCCGCTGCGCGAGATCACGCCCGCGAACTTCCGGTCGGTCGGCGCGATCACCGCGCTGCTCGGCCGGCTGGAGCGGGAGGAGAAGAGCGTCCGATGACCGATCTGGTGGAGAGCGCGCCGGCGGCGGCCCGGGCCCGCCGGGCAGGGCCTCACCGGCGCCGGTGGTGCTGGCGGGGACGCCGAACGCCTCCAGGACGGCGGTGACGTGCTCGGGGAGGGTCGTCTCGTCGC
>NZ_CAACVB010000258.1 GCF_900659635.1 Actinomadura roseirufa
CCGCCGGTCCGCCGCCGGGGCGGACGCCGCGGCCGGGCCGGATTTCGCGGCGCGGCTGGCCGGGCTGGACGCGGCCCGGCGGCTGGACGCCCTCACCGGCCTGGTCCGCGCGGGCGTGGCCGCCGTCCTCGGTTACGGCTCCGCGGGGGACGTCGACCCCGACTCCCCGTTCAAGGACCTCGGCCTGGAGTCGCTGACAGCGATGGAGCTGCGCAACCGGCTCGCGCAGGCCACCGGGCTGCGGCTGCCCGCGACGCTGGCCTTCGACTACCCGACCCCCGCGACGCTGGCCGCGCACCTCGGCTCCCGGCTCTCCGGGGACGGCGCCACGGCGGGCGCCCCCGCCCGCGCGGCGGCCGGAACGGACGAGCCGGTCGCGCTCGTGGCGATGGCGTGCCGGTTCCCCGGCGGCGCGGGCTCGCCCGAGGGGCTGTGGGACCTGGTCGCGCGGGGCGTGGACGCCATGGCGGCGTTCCCGTCCGACCGCGGCTGGAATCTGGACGCGCTGTTCCACCCCGACCCCGACCACCCCGGCACCAGCTACGCGGACGAGGGCGCCTTCCTGCCCGGCGCCGCGGAGTTCGACGCCGACTTCTTCGGCATCAACCCCCGCGAGGCCCTCGCGATGGACCCGCAGCAAAGGTTGCTGCTGGAGGCGTCCTGGGAGGTGCTGGAACGCGCGGGCATCGATCCGGTGTCGCTGAAGGGCAGCCACACGGGTGTGTACGCGGGCGTGATGTACCACGACTACGCGGCCGGTCCGCCCGGCGGAGGCGACGCGAAGCTGGAGGGCTACTCCATGCTGAGCAGCTCGGGCAGCGTGGTGTCCGGCCGGGTGGCGTACACGCTGGGCCTGGAGGGGCCCGCGGTCACCGTGGACACGGCGTGCTCGTCGTCGCTGGTGGCGATGCATCTTGCGGCGCAGGCGCTGCGGCAGGGCGAGTGCGATTTGGCGCTGGCGGGCGGTGTCACGGTGATGGCCACGCCCGAGGTGTTCACCGGTTTCTCGCGGCAGCGGGGTCTGGCGCCGGACGGGCGGTGCAAGTCGTTCGCGGCGGCGGCGGATGGAACGGGCTGGGGTGAGGGCGTCGGGCTCGTGCTCCTGGAGCGGCTGTCGGACGCGAAGCGCAACGGCCATCGCGTGCTGGCGGTGCTGCGCGGCTCGGCGGTGAACCAGGACGGTGCGAGCAACGGGCTCACCGCCCCGAACGGGCCGTCCCAGGAGCGCGTCATCCGGCAGGCCCTCGCCAACGCCAGGCTGGACACCGGCGAGATCGACGCCGTCGAGGGACACGGGACGGGCACGACGCTGGGCGACCCGATCGAGGCGCAGGCGCTCCTCGCCACTTACGGGCAGGGGCGGGCCGATGATCGTCCTTTGTGGCTGGGGTCGGTGAAGTCCAACATCGGGCACACACAGGCCGCCGCCGGTGTCGCCGGGGTCATCAAGATGGTGATGGCGATGCGGCACGGGACGCTGCCCGCGTCCCTGCACATCGACGAGCCGTCTCCGCACGTCGACTGGGATTCGGGAGCCGTCCGCCTGCTCACCGAGACCGTGCCATGGCCGGACGCGGGCCGTCCGCGCCGGGCGGGGGTGTCGTCGTTCGGGGCCTCGGGGACGAACGCCCACCTGATTCTGGAGCAGGGGCCGGACGTGGAGCCCGTCCCGGTGCCGGGTGAGGCTGACGGGCTGGTGCCGTGGGTGGTGTCGGCGCGTGGGTCCGAGGGGTTGCGTGCGCAGGCCGAGGTGCTGGCCGGGCATGTGGCGGCCTCGGAGGATTCGGCGGCGGAGGTGGGCTGGTCGCTGGTGACGTCCCGGTCCGCATTGGAGGAACGCGCGGTCGTCCTCGGCCGGGACCGCGATGAGCTTCTGGCCGGAGTCCGCGCCGTCGCCTCGGGAGAGCCCCTCCCCGGCGTCGTCCTCGCGGACAAGGCAGCCGAGGGCGGGACCGTGTTCCTGTTCAGTGGCCAGGGCAGCCAGCGGCTCGGGATGGGCGCGGGGCTGTACGAGCGGTTCCCGGTGTTCGCGGAGGCGTTCGACGAGGTCTGCAAGGCGCTGGACGCCGAGCTGGAGCACCCGCTCAGGGACGTGGTCTTCACCGGACTTCCCGGCCGGGACGGCCTGCTCGATCACACCACCTACGCGCAGGCGGGTTTGTTCGCGTTGCAGGTCGCTCTGGCGCGGTTGCTGGAGTCGTTCGGGGTGCGGCCCGATGTGGTGATCGGTCATTCGATCGGTGAGGTCGCGGCGGCGTATTTGGCGGGTGTGTTCGATTTGGCGGATGCGTGTCGTCTGGTGGCGGCGCGTGCGACGTTGATGGGTGCTCTTCCTGCGGGTGGGGCGATGGCGGCGATCCAGGCGACCGAGGAGGAGTTGGTCGGGGAACTGGACGGCACCGGTGTGTCGATCGCGGCGCTGAACACTCCGGACAACACGGTGGTGTCCGGCGAGGCGGACGCGGTCGCCGCGCTGGTGGCCTCGTGGTCGGCGCGCGGTCGTAAGACCAAAGTCCTGACGGTCAGCCACGCGTTCCATTCCCCGCTCATGGATCCGGTGTTGGAGGAGTTCGCCGCCGCTATCAGCGGGCTGAGCTTCTATGAGCCGCGGATTCCGCTGATCAGTAATCTCACCGGGCGGCCGGCCGATGAGGAGATCGCGACTCCCGGGTATTGGGCGCGGCAGATCCGGCGGCCCGTCCGGTTCGCGCCCGCCGTCGAGCACATCGCACCTCACGCCGGTGTCCTGCTGGAGCTCGGCCCCGATCCGGTGTTGGCGACCGCCGCTCAGCATGGGCTTTCCGAGTCGCGGGAGCCGGTGGTGGTCTCGGCGTTGAGCGGCAAGCAGCCGGACGAGGCGGCCTTGGCGCACGCTCTGGCGCGGCTGCACACCGCAGGGCGGACCATCGACTGGGCCCCGTGGTTCCCCGCCGACCCGGCGCCCCGGGTCGTGGACCTCCCCACCTACGCCTTCCGGCATCAGCGGTTCTGGCTGGACGCGTTCGGTGGCAGTGGCGGGGACCCCGCCGGGCTGGGGCTGGCGTCGGCGGGGCATCCGCTGCTGGGCGCGTCCGTGGAACCGGCCGAGGGCGACACCCGCCTGCTCACCGGGCGCATCTCGACGCAGGCGCACCGATGGCTGGCCGACCATGTCGTGGCGGGCACGGCCCTGGTGCCCGGGGCGGTGCTCGTGGAATGGGCGCTGCGGGCCGCCGACGAGACGGGCTGCGGCGGCGTGGACGAGCTGATGGTCCAGGCTCCGCTGGTGCTGGACGCGGGCGAGTCCGTCCGCGTCCAGGTGGCGGTGGACGCCGCCGGACCCGATGGGCGCCGCGACGTGCGGATCCACTCCCGCCCCGACCGCCCCGACGGTACGTGGACGTGCCACGCGCAGGGCGTCCTCGCCCCCGCCGAGGACGCCGCCGAACAGCCGGGCGGCGCGGCGCGGGCATGGCCACCGGCAGGCGCGCAGCCCCTCACAGTCGACGGCCTTTACGAGCGCGTCGCGGCGGCCGGATACGAGTACGGGCCGGCGTTCCAGGGCGTCCAGGCGGTGTGGCGGCACGGCTCCGACGTGCTGGCCGAGGTCGTCCTCCCCGACGCCGCGGGCGCGGCGGACGGGTTCGGGATCCATCCGGCCCTACTGGACGCGTCCCTGCACGCGCTGCTCACCGTCCCCATCGTCGAAGGGGAGCTGGACCAGCGGACGTGGCTGCCGTTCTCGTGGAACGGCGTCTCCCTGTGGGCGAGCGAGGCGAGCACCGTCCGGGTGCGGCTGTCGCCCGAGGACGCCGCCGACGGCGAGCGCGTCGTGCGCGTCGAGCTGACGGACACGGCTGGGGCCCCGGTGCTGACGGCCGGCTCGGTGGTCATGCGCGCGGCCGACACCGAACGCCTGAGGACGGCCGGGAGCGGCGGTGGAGTGGACGGCCTGTTCGCCGTGCGGTGGACCGCCCTCCCGGCCGACGCCGCCCCGGCGGAGGCCGGATCACGGGAGAGGGACTGGGCGGTGCTCGGAGCCGACCGGCTCGGCCTGCCCGATGTGACGACCCTTCCCGACGTCGCGGCCGTCGCCTCGGCGGAGGACGTGCCGTCGGTGGTGCTGACCGCTGTGCCGTCGGGCGATGGAGTGGACGTCGTCGCGAGTGTTCTGGGTCTGGTTCAGGAGTGGCTGTCCGAGTCCGCGTTGTCGGATGCGCGGTTGGTTCTGGTGACGCGGGGTGCGGTGTCGGTGGAGGATCCGGATCTCGCGGGTGCGGGTGTGTGGGGTCTGGTGCGCAGCGCGCAGTCGGAGAACCCCGGCCGGTTCGTCCTGCTGGACCTCGACGACGACACCGCCGACCTCGCGACCGCTCTGGACCGGGCCCTGGACGCGGACGAACCGCAGCTCGCCGTGCGGTCGGGACGGACGCTCGTCCCGCGGCTGGTACGGGCCGCCCCGGGCGACGGCGGCGCGATGGACGCCCCCGCCTGGCGTCTGGCGTCCGGAGAACCGGCCACGCTCGACACCGTGGCGGCCGTCCCCTGCCCGGAGGTGCTGGAGCCGCTCGGCCCCGGCGAGGTCCGCGTCGCGGTGCGTGCCGCCGGGATCAACTTCCGTGATGTGCTGGTGAGTTTGGGGATGGCGCCGGGTCAGAGTGGTCTGGGTGGTGAGGGTGCCGGTGTCGTGACCGAGGTGGGCTCGCAAGTCACGGGCCTGTCGGTCGGCGATCAGGTGATGGGTCTGTTCCCCGGCGCGTTCGGGCCGGTCGCGGTGGCGGACGCGCGGATGGTCGTGGGCTTGCCGGAGGGCTGGGGCTTCCGCGAGGGGGCCTCGGTTCCGGTGACCTTCCTGACGGCCTGGTACGGGCTGGTGGAGCTGGCCGGACTCCGTGCGGGTGAGTCGGTTCTGATTCATGCCGCGACGGGTGGGGTGGGGATGGCGGCGGTGCAGATCGCTCGTCATCTGGGTGCGGAGGTGTTCGCGACCGCCAGTCCCGGCAAGCACGCCGTCTTGGAGGAGATGGGCATCGACGAGGCCCACCGCGCGTCCTCGCGTGATCTGGACTTTGAGGAGAAGTTCCGCGATGCCACCGGTGGTCAGGGTGTGGACGTCGTCTTGAACAGCCTGGCCGGGGAGTTCACGGACGCGTCGTTGCGGTTGCTGAAGGACGGCGGCCGGTTCATGGAGATGGGCAAGACCGATATCCGTGACCCTGAGACGTATCCGGATGTGCGGTACCGGGTGTTCGACCTGGTCACCGATGCGGGTCCGGATCTCATCGCGCGGATGTTCAGCGTGGTGACCGGGTTGTTCGCGGCCGGGACGCTGCAACCGGCTCCTGTGCGAGCGTGGCCGCTGGGCCGGGCGCGCGAGGCGTTGCGGTTCATGAGCCAGGCCCGTCACACCGGCAAGCTCGTCCTGGACGTCCCACCCCCGGTCGACCCCGACGGCACGGTTCTGATCACCGGCGGTACCGGTGCTCTGGGCGCCTTGGTGGCCGAGCATCTCGTCCGCACCGGTCAGGCACGGCACCTGACGCTGGTCAGCCGCCGGGGCCCCGACGCTCCGGAAGCGGCCGAACTGGTCACGAGGCTGGCGGAGTTGGGCGGCCGGGCCGAGGTCGTGGCGGCGGACGTGACGGATTCCGGCGCGGTCGCTGAACTGGTGAAGGGCATCGATCCCGAGCATCCCCTCACCGGTGTGATCCACGCCGCCGGTGTCATCGACGACGCGGTGATCACCTCACAGGACGCCGAACGGCTGGAACGGGTGTGGCAGACCAAGGCCACGGCCGCCCACCACCTGCACGAGGCCACCCGGGACCTCCCCCTCGGCATGTTCGTCATCTTCTCCTCCGCCGCCGGAGTGTGGGGTGCGCCAGGGCAGGCCAACTACGCGGCGGCCAACGCCTACTGCGACGCGCTGGCGGCGCACCGGTACGCGTCCGGGCTGGCCGGTCTCTCGGTGGCCTGGGGTCTGTGGGCCGATTCAAGCGGCATGACCGGGCACCTGGGCAAGGCCGACCTGGCGCGGATGAACCGGACGGGGATCAGGGCCATGAGCGCCGCCCAGGGGCTGGCCCTCTTCGACGCCGCACTGCGGCACGGCGACCCGAACCCCCTCGCCGCCGACCTGGACGTCCGGGCACTGGCCGGGCAGGCAGCCGGGACGCAGCCCGCCTTCCTGCGGGCGCTCGCGGGCGGCGGCCAGGCCCGGCGGGTCGCCGCCTCCGGCCGGGCCCCGGCCGACCTGGCGGGCCGGCTGGCGGGGCTGCCCGCCGACGAGCAGGACCGCGTCCTGCTCGACCTGGTGCGGGCGCAGGCCGCGGCGGTGCTGGGACACGCCGACGCCGACGCCGTCCAGGTCGACGCGCCGTTCAAGGACCTCGGGTTCGACTCCCTGACCGCGGTGGAGCTGCGCAACCGGCTGTCGGCGGCCACCGGACTGCGGCTCCCCGCGACGTTCGTCTTCAGGTACCCGACGGCCGCCGCCATCGCGGCCGAGTTCCGGGCGACGCTGGCCCCGGCCGCGGCGGAGCCCGCCGAGCCGGTGTTCGCCGAGCTGGCGCGGCTTGAGGAGGCGATGGCGGGCGCGACGCTCGACGCGGAGGCCCGCGGCGGGCTGGCCAAGCGGGTGCAGACGCTCCTGTGGCGGCTCGGCGACGGCGCCGCCGAGGCCGGTGCCGGGCAGGACGGCGCCGGGGAGGACGGCGGGGACCTGGAGTCCGCCTCCGACGAGGAGATCTTCGCGTTCATCGATCGGGAACTGTGAGCATGGCCGGAAAGCGAGGACCGATGCCGGGCACGGAAGACAAGCTCCGCCAGTACCTGAAGCGGGTGACGGCCGACCTGGGACAGGCCCGCCGGCGGCTGCGGGAGGTGGAGGACCGGCAGGGCGAGCCGCTCGCCGTGGTCGGCATGGCGTGCCGGTATCCCGGCGGCGTGCGCGGCCCCGAGGACCTGTGGGAGCTGGTCGCCTCCGGCGGCGACGGCATCGGGGAGTTCCCGGACGACCGGGGCTGGGACCTGGAGGACCTCTACCACCCCGACCCGGACCACCCCGGCACCACCTACGTCCGGGAGGCCGGGTTCCTGCGCGACGTCGGCGAGTTCGACGCCGGGTTCTTCGGGATCGGCCCGCGCGAGGCCCTCGCGATGGACCCGCAGCAAAGACTGCTGCTGGAGGTGTCGTGGGAGCTGTTCGAGCGGGCGGGCCTCGACCCCGCCGCGCTGAAGGGCGGCTCGACGGGCGTGTACGCGGGCATGTCCAGCCAGGACTACATGACCAGGATCCCTCGGATCCCCGACGGCTTCGAGGGATACGCCACCACGGGCAGCCTCACGAGCGTGATCTCGGGCCGGGTGGCCTACACGTTCGGGCTGGAGGGCCCCGCCGTCACCGTGGACACGGCGTGCTCGTCGTCGCTGGTCGCCATGCACCTGGCCTGCCAGGCGCTGCGGCAGGGGGAGTGCGACCTGGCGGTGGCCGGGGGCGTGACGGCGCTGACCACGCCCACCGCCTTCGCCGAGTTCTCCCGGCAGCGCGGCCTGGCCCCCGACGGCCGGTGCAAGGCGTTCGCGGCGTCGGCGGACGGCACCGGCTTCTCCGAGGGCGTCGGGCTCGTGCTGCTGGAGCGGCTGTCGGACGCGCGCCGCAACGGCCGCCGGGTGCTCGCGGTCGTCCGCGGCTCGGCCGTCAACCAGGACGGCGCGAGCAACGGGCTCACCGCGCCCAACGAGGCCGCCCAGGAGCGGGTGATCCGGCTGGCGCTCGCGAACGCGCGGCTCGCCGCCGACCAGGTGGACGCGGTGGAGGCGCACGGGACGGGGACGGCGCTGGGCGACCCGATCGAGGCGCAGGCCCTCATCTCCACCTATGGGCGGGAGCGCCCGGACGGCCGTCCGCTGTGGCTGGGGTCGGTGAAGTCGAACATCGGGCACACGCAGGCGGCCGCCGGTGTCGCGGGTGTCATCAAGATGGTCATGGCGATGCGGCACGGGACCCTGCCGCCCTCGCTGCACGCCGGCGAGCCGACGCGGCACGTCGACTGGGACGCCGGTGGGGTGCGCGTGCTCACCGAGACCGTGCCGTGGCCGGACGCCGGCCGTCCGCGCCGCGCCGGGGTGTCGTCGTTCGGCATCTCCGGTACCAACGCGCACCTGATCCTGGAGCAGGCGCCCGAGCCGGAGGCCGAGCCTGAGTCCGAAGCCGAGCCGGTGCGCGTCGACGGCGTGGTGCCGTGGCCGGTGTCGGCGCGCGGGCACGAAGCTCTGCGCGGCCAGGCCGAGGCGCTGGCCGGGCATGTGGGGGCCTCGGAGGACTCGGCGGCGGAGGTGGGCCGGTCGCTGGTGACGTCCCGGTCCGTGCTGGAGCGGCGCGCCGTGGTCCTCGGCCAGTCCCGCGAGGAGCTGCTTGCGGGCGTGCGGGCCCTCGCGGACGGCATGCCGCACCCCGGTGTCATCGGCCCCGAGGACACCGTCGCGGGTACGACCGTGTTCCTGTTCAGTGGCCAGGGCAGCCAGCGGCTCGGGATGGGCGCGGGGCTGTACGAGCGGTTCCCGGCGTTCGCGGAGGCGTTCGACGAGGTCTGCGGCCTGCTCGATCCGCATCTGGAGCATCCGCTGAGGCAGGTCGCCTTCGCCGGTGACGAGGAACTGCTGGACCACACGACGTACGCCCAGGCGGGTTTGTTCGCGTTGCAGGTCGCGCTGGCACGGTTGCTGGAGTCGTTCGGGGTGCGGCCCGATGTGGTGATCGGTCACTCGATCGGCGAGGTCGCCGCGGCGTACTTGGCGGGTGTGTTCGATTTGGCGGACGCGTGTCGTCTGGTGGCGGCGCGTGCGACGTTGATGGGCGCTCTTCCGCCGGGTGGCGCGATGGCGGCGATTCAGGCGACCGAAGAGGAACTGGCCGGGGAGCTGGACGGGTCCCGGGTGGTGGTCGCGGCGTTGAACACTCCGGACAACACGGTGGTGTCAGGTGAGGCGGACGCGGTCGCCGCGCTGGTGGCCTCGTGGTCGGCACGTGGTCGTAAGACCAAGGCCCTGACGGTAAGCCACGCGTTCCATTCCCCGCTCATGGATCCGGTGTTGGAGGAGTTCACCGCCGCTATCAGCGGGCTGACCTTCCACGAGCCCCGGATTCCGCTGATCAGTAATCTCACCGGGCGGCCCGCCGATGAGGAGATCGCCACTCCCGGGTATTGGGCGCGGCAGATCCGTCGGCCCGTCCGGTTCGCGCCCGCCGTGGCTCACGTGGCCGACCAGGCGGGCGTCCTGCTGGAACTCGGCCCCGACCCGGTCCTGGCGACCGCGGCCCAGCAGACCTTCACGGCGGAGCGGGAACCGCTGGTCACCGCCGTGCTGGACCGCAAGCAACCCGACGACCAAGCACTGGCCGAGGCCCTGGCGCGGCTCCACACCGCGGGCCGGACCATCGACTGGGCCCGGTGGTTCCCCGACGACCCGGCGGCCCGGGTCGTCGACCTCCCCACCTACGCCTTCCAGCGGCGCCGCTACTGGATGGCCGACATCGTGCCCCCCGGCGCGGCGCCGAGAGAGGACGCGGAGGAGGACCGGTTCTGGGACGCGGTCGAGCGCGGTGACGCCGGAGTCCTCGCCGACACGCTGGGCCTCGCCGGGGACGGCGCGGACCGCGCGTCGCTCGGCGCCGTCCTGCCCGCGCTGACCGGCTGGCGCCGCGGGCGGCGGGAACGCTCGGCCATCGACTCCTGGCGTCACCGGGTGGCCTGGCGGCCCCTCACCGGCCTCGCGGGCGAGGCCCGGCCCGGGTCCTGGCTCATCGTCCACCCGGCGGGCGGCGCCGACCCCTGGCCGGAGGTGTGCGGCGACGCCCTGGGCGGCGCCGGTGACCCGGCGCACCTCTTCGAGGTGAGGGAGGACGCCGACCGGGAAACGCTCGCCGCGTCGCTGCGGTCCCGGTTCGCCGACGGCGCGCCGCCCACGGGCGTGCTGTCGCTTCTCGCCCTGGACGGGCGGCCGGACGCGCGGTGCCCCACCCTCACCCGCGGGCTGACCGGCACGCTCGCCCTGCTGCAGGCGCTGCTGGACGCGGACCTCGGCGCGCCGCTGTGGTGCGCCACGCGCGGCGCGGTGCCGGTGGACGGCGACGACCCGCTCGACTCCCCGGAGCAGGCGCAGGTGTGGGGCCTCGGCCGGGTGGCGGCCCTGGAGCATCCGGACCTGTGGGGCGGGCTGCTCGACCTGCCGGCCCGCCCCGGCGACCTGCGGCCGGACCGGCTGCGCGCCGTCCTCGCCGGGACGTCCGGGGAGGACCAGGTGGCGCTGCGCGCGGCCGGGCCGTTCGCGCGGCGGCTGATCCCGGCGCCCGCCGGGGACTCGGCCCCGGCTGGGGACTGGTCCACCGGCGGCACCGCCGTGGTCACCGGCGGCCTCGGCGAGCCGGCCGCGCACGTCGCCCGCTGGCT
>NZ_CAACVB010000259.1 GCF_900659635.1 Actinomadura roseirufa
CGGCTCGCGGCGCGGCGGCGGGGCCGCGCGGCGGCGCGCCGGCCGCCGGTGCCGCTCTCGGCCGCCGTGTTCTCGGCACCCGTGTTCTCGGCACCCGTGTTCTCGGCGCCGGCGAGCTCGCTGCCGGTGGTCTCGTTGGGCTGGTTATCGGTGCCTTCGGCGGCGGCCGAATCGGCTTCGTTCTCTAGCATCCGGGCAGTCTCCCGTCAGGCTCCCGGGCGCGACCGCCCGCTCCGCCAGGGGGCGGATCGGTGCGGTGCGCCGCACGGGAGCTCTCCGTTCAGTCGTCGGCGTCATCACCGCCGGACGGTCGGTCCGGCCATGACGACGAAGTCGTCGGGGGTGCGCCAGCCGTCCCTGCGACCGGTTCCGTGCTGCCACGGCTTCGGTCTCACGGTCAGGCGCTGACGGCATCCACGCTCGCGGCTTCCCCGGGGCGCGGGTCACCGGCCGGGCCGGCTCCGTCGCCGGCTCCGTCGCGAACCGGCTCCCGGTCGGGATCCAGGGGATCCGCGAGGCCACCGGTGTCCGCGTCGAGGGGCCCCTGCGCCAGCCTGGTCACCAGTGGAGGTGACGGCGGCGCCAGGTCGGCCACGAGGCGCAGTCCGGTGAGGATGTCGTCGGGTCGTACGGCGGGCGTGCAATGCCGAACAACCATTCGAAGTATCGCACAAGGGGCATCCGCCACCCCGGCGGCGCGCCGGTCCTGGCCGTGGGACCGGTCGCCGGACGGCTCTCCGGGCGAGGTCTCCAGGGCGTGGACCGCGGCGCGCACGTCGAAACGACGGCGGCCCTTCTTGGTGAGGCGTTCCACCTCGATGTCGTCGGCGGCCATGAAGGCGGCCACGGCCGCGGCGGCGTCGCTCCGCGACACCCCGTCCAGCCGGATCCGCCATTCGGACGCCTGGAGCCGATCGGTGAACGCTCCCGGCCTGACCGGTGCGTCCCCGGCGCGTCCCGTCCCCACCGGCACGACATCCACGATGTCGAGCCCGGAGGGCAGGGCCGCGTCGAGATCGGCCCGGACCCGCGCAGGGTCGCGGGTCTCGGTGAGCCCGATCTCGAGGTACTCGGCCTCGCTGGCCACCCCCGTCGCCGCCGCGCCCGCGTAAGAGATCTTCGGGTGCGGGGTGAATCCGGCACTGAACGCGACAGGGATCCCGGCGCGCCGCACGGCGCGTTCCACGGCCCGGGAAATGTCGCGATGGCTCGTGAACCGCAGCCTGCCCCGCTTGGCGTAGCGGACGCGCAGGCGCTGGATCACGGGGGCCGGTGCCGGACCCTCCGGCTTGGGTGCCAGGGCTCTAGTCCTTCCTACTCGTGTCGAAACGACAACGTCTCCCTATAGAGTACGGGCCCTCCGGCGCCGTTTCGCCCCGCCCCGGCACCGGGGGGACGCGAGCCCCGCAGCTCAGGGCGTTTTCGCGGCCCGATCCGGCCCGCAGAATCGCGTTCGGACCTGCGCGGACGGCCCCCTCACACCACCGAGAGCGGCAGCAGCCTCCGGCCGGTGGGCCCGATCTGGATCTCGGTGCCCATCGTCGGGCACACGCCGCAGTCGTAGCAGGGCGTCCAGCGGCAGTCCTCGACCTCGGTCCCGTCGACCGCGTCCCGCCAGTCCTGCCAGAGCCACTCGCGGTCGAGCCCGGCGTCGAGGTGGTCCCAGGGCAGCACCTCGACCTCCTCGCGCTCCCGGACGGTGTACCAGTCGAGGTCGACGGGCTCCCCGGCGAAGACCTCGGCGGCGCAGGCCGTCCAGCGCTCGTAGGAGAAGTGCTCGCTCCAGCCGTCGAACCGGCCGCCGTCCTCCCACACCGCGCGGATGACCCTGCCGACCCGGCGGTCGCCGCGCGACAGCAGGCCCTCCACGATCGACGGCTGGCCGTCGTGGTAGCGCAGCCCGATCGCGCGGCCGTACTCGCGGTCGCCGCGCAGCGCGTCCTTCAGCGCCCGCAACCGCCGGTCGACGGTCTCGTGGTCGCACTGGGCGGCCCACTGGAACGGGGTGTGCGGCTTGGGCACGAACCCGCCGATGGACACCGTGCAGCGGATGTCCCTGCGGCCGGTGGCCTCCCGGCCCGCCCGGATGACGCGCTTGGCCATGTCGGCGATCGCGAGGACGTCCTCGTCCTCCTCGGTGGGCAGGCCGCACATGAAGTACAGCTTGACCTGCCGCCAGCCGTTCTCGTAGGCGGTGGTCACGGTGCGGATCAGGTCGTCCTCGGTGACCATCTTGTTGATCACCTTGCGCATCCGCTCCGACCCGCCCTCGGGCGCGAACGTCAGCCCGGAGCGGCGCCCGCCGCGGGAGAACTCGTTGGCCAGGGTGATGTTGAAGGCGTCCACCCGGGTGGACGGCAGCGAGAGCGAGGTGTTGGTGCCCTCGTACCGGTCGGCCAGCCCCTTGGCCACGTCGCCGATCTCGCTGTGGTCGGCGCTGGACAGGCTGAGCAGGCCGACCTCCTGGAAGCCCGACTCCCGCAGCCCCTGGTCGACCATCTCCCCGATCGTGGTGATCGACCGCTCCCGGACCGGCCGCGTGATCATCCCGGCCTGGCAGAACCGGCAGCCGCGGGTGCAGCCCCGGAAGATCTCCACGCTGAACCGCTCGTGGACGGTCTCGGCCAGCGGCACCAGCGGCTTCTTCGGATAGGGCCACTGGTCCAGGTCCATCACGGTGTGCTTCTCGACCCGCCACGGAACGCCCGGACGGGCCGGCGCGACCCGCTGGATCCGCCCGTCGGGCAGGTAGGACACGTCGTAGAACCGGGGCACGTACACGCCGCCGGACGACGCGAGCCGCAGCAGCAGCTCGTCCCGCCCGCCGGGGCTCCCCTCGGCCTTCCACTCGCGCACGACCTCGGTGATCGCCAGCGCGATCTCCTCGCCGTCGCCGAGGACGGCCGCGTCGAGGAAGTCGGCGATCGGCTCGGGGTTGAACGCGGCGTGCCCGCCCGCGAGCACGATCGGGTGCTCGTCGGTGCGGTCGGCGGACTCCAGCGGGATGCCCGCCAGGTCCAGCGCCGTCAGCAGGTTGGTGTAGCCGAGCTCGGTGGAGAACGACACCCCGAACACGTCGAACGCGGCGACCGGGCGGTGCGCGTCCACCGTGAACTGCGGGATCCCGTTCTCCCGCATGACCGCTTCCATGTCGGGCCACACCGAGTACGTCCGCTCCGCGAGGACGCCGTCGCGCTCGTTGAGGATCTCGTAGAGGATCTGGACGCCCTGGTTCGGCAGCCCCACCTCGTAGGCGTCCGGGTACATCAGCGCCCACCGGACCTCGGCCTCGTCCCAGTCCTTCACCTGGGAGTTCAGCTCTCCGCCGACGTACTGGATGGGTTTCTGCACGCGCGGGAGCAGCGGCTCCAGTCGCGGGAAGATCGACTGGACGGGCATGGCGGTGTCCTCCGTGCTGTGGCCCTGGAAACGAACGCCCAGCCTACCCGCAGCGGCGGCCACGACCGTCCGGGACGGGCCTAGTCGAAGGGCCTGCGCCGGACGTGGACCGCCTGCAGCAGGCCGAAGGCGATCATGTTCGCGAACGTCGCGGAACCCCCGTAGGACACGAACGGCAGCGGCAGCCCGGTGATCGGCATGATGCCGAGCGTCATCCCGACGTTCTCGAACGTCTGGAACGCCAGCCAGCACACCACGCCCGTCGCCACCAGCGTGCCGAACAGGTCGGCGGCCTGGGTGGCGATGCGCAGCCCCCGCCACAGCACCACGCCCAGCAGCGCGACGATCACCGCGGCGCCGACGAAGCCGAGCTCCTCCCCCGCCACCGTGAAGATGAAGTCGGTCTGCTGCTCGGGGACGAAGTGGCCGCCGGTCTGCTCACCGTTGAACAGGCCCTTGCCGAACGCGCCGCCGGAGCCGATCGCGATGCGCGCCTGCTGGGCGTTGTACCCGGCGCCGCGCGGGTCGGCCGACGGGTCCATGAACGCGGTGAAGCGGGCGAGCTGGTACGGCTTGAGCAGGCCGAAGAACCACACCGAGAAGCCCACCGCGGCGCCGCCCGACAGCAGCCCGACCAGCCAGCGCTTGCGCGCCCCGGAGATCGCCAGCATGCCGAGGACGACGGCGGTGAACACCAGCGTGGTGCCGAGGTCGGGCTGCAGCATGATCAGCGCCGCGGGCACCCCCGCCAGCGCGAGCGCGAGCAGCACGTCCCGGCGCCCCGGGCCGATCTCGCCGTCCCGCGGCTCGCCCAGGATCATCGCCAGCAGCACCACCAGGCCGACCTTCGCGAACTCCGACGGCTGCACCTGGAACCCGCCGCCGATCACGATCCACGAGTGCGAGCCGTTGATCGTGGAGCCCAGCGGCGTGATCACCGCGACGAGCCCCACGCACGCCAGCCCGTACAGGATCGGGACATAGGCGCGCAGCAGCCGGTAGTCCAGCACCGTCACGAGGCCGCCGAGCCCGAACCCGATGACCAGGTTCAGCACGTGCCGCTTCAGGAAGCCCTCGGGATCCTTGCCCTGGTCGGTCATGAGCTGGAACGTCGCCGAGCGCACCAGCAGCGCCCCGATCACCGACAGCACCACGACCATCAGGAACAGCGTCCAGTCCAGCCTGCGCAGCCCGGCGACCCGGCTCTGCCACACACTCCGGTCGCGATACCCCCCGACCGTCCCCGCCTTGGTCGTGCTCACGACCTCGCCTCCGCTCGGCGGCGACCGGGCCGATCACGCGCCGGCTTCCCTCGTCGCTCCAGTCGCAAGCTCCCTACGCTCCTCAGTCCAGCCACCGCGCGCCCGCTCGCGCTCATTGCCTCGCCCCCGCTCGGCGGCGGCCTTCCGCGATGCTCACGGGGCCGCTCCTTCGCCGGGGGGCTTGGGCAGGTCGGTGGGGAGCCGGCCGTCCTTCAGCAGGGGCTTGACGTCCTTCGCGCCGTACATCGCCTCCCAGATCGCGCGGACGGCGGGGGCGCCGGACGAGGCGCCGGTGCCGCCCTGGGAGATCATCGCCACGACCGCGTAGCGCGGCTTGTCCACCGGGCCGAACGAGGCGAACCAGGAGGTGTCGTCCTTGCCGAAGACCTCGGCGGTACCGGTCTTGCCGCCCACGTCGACGCGCTTGAAGTCGAAGCCGTTGAACGCGCCGGCGGCAGTGCCCTTCTTCGTGACGTCGGCGAGGCCGCCGCGGATGTACCGCAGCACCTCCTGGCTGACCGGCAGCTTCGCCGCGGGCGGCGCGCCGATCCGCCGCAGGAGCGCGCCGTCCGGCCGCGTCACCGCGGTGCCGAGGCGCGGGGTGAGCAGCTTCCCGCCGTTGGCGAGGGCCGCGTACGCGCGGACGAGCTGCAGCGGCGTCACCAGCACGTCGCCCTGGCCGACCGAGAAGTTGGCCGCGTCGCCGGCCCGCCACACAAAGCCCTCCGTGCAGTTCTCCGTCGCGATGGCCTTGAGGTAGGCGGCGCGGGCGGGGTCGGTGCGGGCGACGCTGGGATAGCCCTCCTTGGCGCCCTTGCAGTCGGCCTTCTTCGTCGCGTTCCAGTAGGACCGCTTCCAGCCGCGGTCGGGGATCCGGCCGGGGGTCTCGCTCGGCAGGTCGATGCCGGTGCGGGACCCGAAGCCGTAGTGGCGGGCCATCCCCACCATGGGGTCGGACGGGTTCTTCTTCGGCTTGGTGGCGCCGTCGCGCAGCCACTCCTCGTAGGCGAACTTGTAGAAGATCGTGTCGCAGGAGACGACCAGCGCCTCGTGCAGGTTCATGTCGCCGTGGCCCTGGCCCTCGAAGTTCGTGAACGCGCGGCTGCCGACGTCGTACGACCCGGGGCACGGGTAGATGCCGGTCAGGGAGTAGCCGTCCTTCACCGCCGCGGACACCGAGGAGATCTTGAAGGTGGAGCCGGGCGCGAACTGGCCCTGCGTGACCCGGGAGGTCAGCGGCTCGCCCTTCTTCTTCCCGAGCAGGCCGTCGTACTCCTCCTGGGAGATGCCGCCCGTCCAGATGCCGGGGTCGTAGGTCGGGTAGCTGGCCATCGCGACCATCCGGCCGGTGTGCACGTCCATGACGACGGCGGCGCCGGCGTCGGCCTTGTGGCCCTCCTTGCGGGCCTTGGCGATGGTGTCCTTCAGGGCCTTCTCCGCCGCGCCCTGCACGCCGGCGTCGATGCTGGTGACGAGGTTGCCGCCGACCGTCGGCGCCCGCTCCTCGGCGGTGCCGGTGACGCGGCCCTGGCTGTCGACCAGGACCTTGCGGAAGCCGGGGACGCCGCGCAGGTCGGCGTCGTACATGGCCTCGAGCCCGGCGCGGCCGATGAGGTCGACGCCGCTGTAGCCGGTGACCTTCAGGCCCTTGCGCTTGTCCAGCTCCTCCTGGGTGATCGGCTGGAGGTACCCGAGCGTCTGCGCGGCGCCCGCCCCCTCCGGCCGCGGATAGTCGCGGACGGCCTGGACCTGCGCCGTCACACCGGGGAAGTCCTCCTGCCGCTCCATGATCTGCAGGGCGCGCTTGGGATCGACGTGGTCGTCGATGGGGATCGGCTGGTAGGGGGAACCGGGCCAGCAGGGCCGCTTGATCCCCGGCCCGCACAGCTGGATCCGCTTGCCGATCTCCTCGGCCCTGGTGCCGAGCACGCTCGCCAGCCGGCGCAGCACCGCGGCGCCGCGGTCCTTCTGCCGGGTCAGCGACGTGCGGTCGACCGACACGACCAGGGCGCTGCGGTTGCGCACGAGGGGCCGGCCCTGGTCGTCCAGGATCATGCCGCGGATGGCGGGGACGACGATGTCGCGGGTGCGGTTCTGGGCGGCGATCTCCTTGTAGTGGGTGCCCTCCATGACCTGCAGCGACCACATCCGGCCCACCAGGACCATCAGCAGGGCCCCCACGAGCACGTACAGCACGAGGAGCCGGAAGTGGGTCTTGGGGTTCACAGGCTCCCGCTCCGCCCCGACATCGCGCGGTAGCGGGCGGCGGGAACCGCGAACCGGTCGCCGCGGGCGCGCTCGCCCCGCTCGTAGCGGCGGGTCACGCGCAGCACCGCCCAGACGACGAACGGGCTGGCGATCACGTCGTAGACGACCTGGAGCGGGACCATCCGCGACACCGTGCCCCACTCGGCGCGCGGGTCGCCGAGGATCATCCCGGTCGCCGCGTACAGCACGGCCCCGGCCAGCGCGCCCGCCGCGACGGCGAGGAACGGCACCAGCGACTGGCGGTCCATCTCGGCGGAGGCGATGCCGCACAGGTAGCCGATCAGGCAGTAGACGAGCGCGTACCGGCCGAGGGTGTGGTCGGCGGGCGGGACGATGTCGGCGGCCAGGCCGGCGAGGAACCCGGTGACCATGCCGGTCATCGAGCCGCTGACCAGCGCGAGCGCGACGACGGCCAGCAGCACCAGATCGGGTTGGACGCCGCCGGGCAGCGGCAGCCGGTTGGCCACCGACACCTGCAGGATCAGCGCCACCACGATCACGAGCGCGGCCGTCACGACGCGGCCGGTCCGCGACGCCTCCGGTGCGTTCAGCACGTCAGTCCCCCGGGGTCGGTGTCTTGGACGGGCGCCGCGTGCCGCTCGGCCGCGCCTTCGGCGCGCCGCTCTTGGACGCGCCCGGGCTCGGCGAGCCGCTCGGCGTCGGCGTCGGCGCCGGTTTCGGCGCGGGCGGCAGCACCGCGTCCCGCGGGTCGATCTTCGGCGGGGCGACCACGACGGCCACCACGTCCAGGCTGGTGAAACGGACGAACGGCCGGACATAGGCGGTGCGGGTCAGGCCGCTGGCGCCGTCGATCCGCTCGATGACGCCGATCGGGACGCCCGGCACATAGGGTCGCTCGGCCTGCGAGCCGAGCGTGACGAGCCGCTGCCCGACCCTGATCGGCGCGGCGGCGTCCAGGAGCTGGAAGCGCAGCGCTGTGCCGCCGTTGCCGAGGCCGCGGCGGCCGCGGCCCTGCACGATGCCGATCTCCTTGGAGTCCTCCAGCCGGGAGCCGACGGAGGAGGTCTGGTCGGTGGCGAGCAGGACGGTCGCGGTGGCCGGGCCGACCCGCGTGACGCGGCCGACCAGTCCCGCGGCGCTCATCACGGTCATGTCGGCGCGGACGCCGTTGCGGCTGCCCACGTCGATGGTGACGGTGTCCTCGAAGCCCTGGCCCGCGGAGATCACCTGCGCGGCGCGGATCTTGTAGCCGCCCATGCCGGCGGTGCCGAGCAGCCGCTGCAGCTGGGCCGAGCGGTCCTGGTCGAGCCGGCCGGCCCGCAGCTGCTCGCGCAGCCGCTGGTTCTCGCGCTCGAGCCGGTCGGCGCGGCGCCGCTCGCCGGGCGCGTCGGTGACCGCGTCGAAGGTGTTGCCGACGGGCCGCACCACCGCCGCCGACGCGCGCTCCACCGGGCCGAACACCGTCGCGCCGAGTCCGCGCAGGCCCCGCAGCGGGGACTGGGCGCCGCCGCGGTAGTCAACGGTGATCATCGCGAGCGCCGCCACGAGCAGCGCGCCGAGGACCACGCGGGTGCGCCGGGTGTCCTTCACCCACCGACCTCCCGATCTTCTAGTGAACGCCGGGAGTTCAGTGCCGCGGCTCGGGCACGAGCACCTGCCGGAGCGACTCGAAGTCCTCGACGCACTTGCCCGTGCCGAGGACCACCGAGTCGAGCGGGTTGTCCACGAGGTGGATCGGCATGCCGGTCTCCTCGCGGAGCCGCTCGTCGAGGTTCTTGAGCAGGGCGCCGCCGCCGGTGAGGGCGATCCCGCGGTCCATGATGTCGCCGGACAGCTCGGGCGGGCACTTGTCGAGGGTCGTCTTCACCGCGTCCACGATGGAGTTGACCGGCTCCTCGATGGCCCGCCGCACCTCCTCGGCGGAGATCACGACGGTCTTCGGCAGCCCGCTGACCAGGTCGCGGCCGCGGATCTCCGCGTGCGGCTCCTCGTCGCCCCCCGGATAGGCGGACCCGATCGCCATCTTGATCTCCTCGGCGGTACGTTCCCCGAGCATCAGCGAGTACTCCTTCTTGGAGAAGGAGATGACCGCCTGGTCGAGTTCGTCGCCGCCGACGCGGACCGACTGGCTGGTGACGATGCCGCCGAGCGAGATGATCGCGACCTCGGTGGTGCCGCCGCCGATGTCGACGACCATGTTGCCGGTGGGCTCGTAGACGGGCAGCCCGGCGCCGATCGCGGCGGCCATGGGCTCCTCGATGATGTAGACGCGGCGGGCGCCGGCCTGGTAGCCGGCCTCCTTGACGGCGCGCTGCTCCACCCCGGTGATCCCGCTCGGCACCGCGACGACGATCCGCGGCTTGGCGAAATGGCGGCGCTTGTGCACCTTCTGAATGAAATAGCGCAGCATCCGCTCGGTGACGTCGAAGTCGGCGATGACGCCGTCCTTCAGCGGGCGGACGGCCACGATGTTGCCGGGCGTGCGGCCGATCATCCGCTTCGCCTCGATGCCCACCGCGACGATTTTCCCGGTGTTGGTGTTGATCGCCACAACGGACGGTTCGTTCAGGACGATGCCCCGCCCGCGGACGTACACCAGCGTGTTGGCGGTGCCCAGATCGACCGCCATGTCACGGCCAAGGAACGACAGCTTGTTACCCATGAAGAAAGGGAGCCCTTCATGTTGACGGGCGTGCAGAGCGGCTTGCCCATCGTAACGTGCGCGGACGCCCCCGGGGAGTCACCCGGCGCCCGCGCGTCGCCGAAAAAATGGGGGCTGACCTGGCCCTTCCAGATGAGCGAACGCGGGCCGGATGATCCGGCCCGCGTGTGTCGATCAGCTGCGGGCGCCGTGCGCGCGGCGCTCCGCACAGGTAGATCGTCAGCCCAGCTCGGGGAAGAAGAGCTTGATCTCGCGCGCGGCGGAGTCGGGCGAGTCGGAGCCGTGCACGATGTTCTCGCCGATCTCCAGCGCGAAGTCGCCGCGGATGGTGCCGGGGGTGGCGCTCACCGGGTCGGTCGCGCCGGCCAGCGCGCGGAACGCCTCGATGGCGCGGGGGCCCTCGGCGACGAGCGCGACGAGCGGGCCGCCGGTGATGAACTCGACGAGTTCGCCGAAGAACGGCTTGCTCGCGTGCTCGGCGTAGTGGGACTCGGCGGTGTCGCGCGAGAGCGTGCGCAGTTCGAGCGCGACCAGCGTCAGGCCCTTGCGCTCGATCCGGGAGACGACCTCGCCGACGACGCCGCGCCGGACACCGTCGGGCTTGACCAGGACAAGAGTGCGCTCGGACACGAATGTTCTCCTCAGGAAGTTCGGGATCGGGTGGCGCCGCCCCTGGGACAGACAAGGGTCCGGCCCGGCATGACCCGCACACCGCGGCCCGCGCACCACTGCGCGCGAATCCTACCCGGCGCCGGGGTCCGCAGCCGCCACGGGCGCCCGTCCGGGCGGGCGGGGCGCGCGCGGTGCGGC
>NZ_CAACVB010000260.1 GCF_900659635.1 Actinomadura roseirufa
CGCAGCCCGGCGGCGCGCTCCTCGGCGGCCGTCTCCCGCCAGGAGGGGAAGGCCGCGCAGGCCGCGTCCAGCGCCGCGAGGGCCTCCCGCGGCCCGGCGTCGGCGGCTCGCGCGACGACCTCGAGCGTCGCCGGATCCACGACCTCGAAGGCGGCGGACCCCGCGCGCCACTCCCCGTCGATCAGCAGGGTGGCGGTGGACGGTGCTACGGGCATGGACGCGGCCCTCCTCGTCTCTTGCGGTGCTGCCTCTTGCGGTGCTGCCTTCTGCGGGGCTGCCCTCTGTGTGCTGCCTTCCGCGGTGCACCCACCGTGGTCGGTGCTGGTCAGCAGTCTGAGAACCCAGTGTTGTATTTGTCAACACCCTTCCGGGGATCCATCGCCGGCTTTACAGTGGTGCGCATGAACGCTCATCCCGCTCGCTCCGCGGATCCGGCGGCGGAGGCGACCGAGCCGCTGCCGATCCGGGAGCTGCTGTCCTACCGGCTCCACCGGGTGGCCAACGCCCTGTCCCGCAGTGCCGCGCTCCGGTACCGCCGCGAATTCGGCGTCAGCCTGCACGAATGGCGGACGGTCGCGCTGCTCGGGGCGGACGAGCCGCAGACGGTCAACCAGCTCGCCCGGCTCGCGGGCCTGGACAAGGCCCAGATGAGCCGGGTGGTCACCAAGCTGACCGAGCGCGGCCTGGTGGAGCGCGAGCCGGGCCCCGGCCGCAGCACGCAACTGTCGCTGACCCGCGGCGGCAAGTCGCTGTACCGGGGGCTCATCTCCGCCGCCAATGACCGCAATGATGCGTTTCTCGCCTGTCTCACCCCACTTGAACAGGAAGTTCTCGATTCAGCCTTGCGCAAGCTGGCCGCCGTGGGAAGGGCCCTGGAGCGGGCCGAGCACTGACGCGACGGCACCCCGACTGTTGACATCATCAACAGCGTCCCTGTATTCCTGCGGTGACGACCCGTGGGGCGACACACATCAGGAGGCGGCCGCGCATGACCGACCGAGTCACGATCTGCGAATGCTTCGCCCGCGACGGACTGCAGCACGAGGAGGCCGACGTCCCGGCGGAGGTGAAGATCGGCCTGATCGAGGCGTTCGCCGCGGCCGGGTTCCGCCGCGTCGAGGCGACGAGCTACAGCAACCCGGCCCGGGTCCCGGCCTTCCGCGACGCCGGTGAGGTGCTGGCCGGGCTCACCCGGACCGAGGGCGTCGCCTACAAGGCGACGTGCCCGAACCCGCGCGCCGTCCAGCGCGCGCTCGCCGACCTGGACGCCGGGCACGGCGCGACCGAGCTGAGCCTGCTGGTCTCGGCGACCGAGTCGCACACCGAGCGCAACATGCGGACGACCCGCGAGCGCCAGTGGACGGCCGTCGCCGAGATGGTCCGGCTCGCCGCCGGCCGGTTCCGGCTGGTCGGCGTCGTGTCGGTGGCGTTCGGATGCCCGTTCGAGGGCCGGGTGGACCCGGAGGTGGTGACCGAGGACGTCGCCCGGTTCGCCGACCTCGGCGTGGACATGGTGACGCTCGGGGACACGACCGGCCTGGCCACGCCGAGCACCGTCAAGGACATGTTCCGGCGCGTCGAGCGGACCCGGGCCGGCGTCCCCGTCGTCGCCCACTTCCACAACACCCGCGGCTCCGGGCTGGCCAACTGCGTCGCGGCGCTGGAGGCCGGCTGCCGCGACTTCGACAGCTCCTTCGGCGGGGTGGGCGGCCACCCCGCGCGGATCCAGTACGGCGAGGGCCTGACGGGCAACGTCTGCACCGAGGACCTGGTGAACCTGCTGGAGTCCGAGGGCGTCGGCACCGGCCTCGACCTGGACCTGGTCATGGCCGCCTCGCGGCGGTGCGAGGAGGCGCTCGGCCGCCGGCTGTACAGCATGGTCGCCCGCGCCGGGTTCGGCCCGGCCGGCCGGAAGGAGTTCCAGAATGCCTGAGCCGCTGCTCACCGAGGACCACGGCGCGGTCCGGGTGCTGCGGATGAACCGGCCGGACAAGCTCAACGCGCTGAACACCGAGCTGACCGCGGCCCTGCTGGCGGGGCTGCGGGCGGCCGACGCCGACCCCGCCGTCCGGGCGGTCGTGCTGACCGGCGCGGGCCGGGCGTTCTGCGCCGGCGCGGACGTGAAGGAGTTCGCCCTGCTGACGCCCGCCGACCAGGACGCGGTCACCCGCCGGGCGGAGCTGACGATGCGCACCCAGATGCTGCCGCAGCGGCTGACCAAACCGGTCGTGGCCGCGGTGCGCGGGCACGCGATGGGCGGCGGGGCCGGGCTCGTCCTCGGCTGCGACATGGTGGTCGCCGCCGCCGACACGCGGCTCGGCTACCCCGAGCTGCGGCACTCGCTCGTGCCCGCCATCGTGATGACCGGGCTCCAGCGCCACTTCGGCCGCAAGCTCGCCTTCGAGCTGGTCAGCACCGGCCGGGTACTGGACGCGGCGGAGCTGGACCGGCTGGGCATCGCCAACCGGGTCGTCGAGACCGGGACGGAGCTGGCGGCGGCCCTGGAGATCGCCGCGGGCTGGGCCGAGGTGGACCCGCGGGCCATGACCGCGGCCAAGGGCCTGTTCCACCGGGTCGCCGACCTTCCCTTCGAGGAGGCGATGCGGGCCGGCGGGGACGTCAACACGATCATGCGGGGGTTCCGGGAGGCGGGGGCATGAGACCGCTGGAGGGCGTCCGGGTGGTGGACTTCTCGCGGGTCCTCGCCGGTCCGATGGCCACCCAGATCCTCGCCGAGCTGGGCGCCGAGGTCATCAAGATCGAGCGGCCGGGCGGCGGCGACGAGTCCCGCGCATTCGAGCCCCGGCTGCCCGGCGGCGAGAGCGCCTACTTCTTCGCCTTCAACCGCGGCAAGCGGTCGGTGACGCTCGACCTGTCCACCGGGCGCGGCCAGGAGATCGCGCGCGGGCTGGCCCACGACGCCGACGTCGTCGTGGAGAACTTCCTGCCCGGCGCGATGGACCGGTGGGGGCTCGGCTACACGGACCTGGCGAAGGAGAACCCGCGGCTCGTCTACGTGTCCAGCACCGGCTTCGGCCGGTCGGGGCCCTACTCCGCGCGCAAGGGCTACGACACCGTCTTCCAGGCCCTGTCCGGCGTCATGCACCTCACCGGGCATCCGGGGACCCCGCCCGCCAAGGCGGGCGTGCCCGTCGCCGACCTGACCTCGGGGCTGTGGATCGCCGTCGCCGCGCTGGCCGGGCTCGCCGGCCGCGGCGCCACGGGCCTCGGCTCGCACGTCGACCTGGCGATGATGGACGTCCAGGTGAGCCTGCTCGCGGTGGCCGCGGCGCGGCTGTTCGCGCTCGACGAGGACCCGGCGCGCACCGGCACCGAGCATCCGGGGCGGGTGCCGTCGGCCGCGTTCGAGTGCGCGGACGGGCGGTGGCTGCACATCAGCGGCAGCGACGCGCACTGGCGCCCGCTGTGCGCGGTCCTCGGCCTGGACGCGCTGGCGGACGACCCCGAGCTGGCCGCCAACGCCGGGCGGCTCGCCCACCGGGAGCGGGTGACGGCGGCGCTCGGCGGCGCCATCGCCGGATGGCCGCGGGACGCCCTCGCCGAGGCGCTGCGCGCGGCCGGGGTGCCCGCCGGGGAGGTGAACTCGGTCCGCGAGGCGCTCACCGACCCGCACATCGCCGCGCGGCGCATGGTCGGCCACTTCGACCACCCCGCCGAGGGCCGGTTCCCCGCCCTGCGCACCCCCCTGCGGCTGGACGGGGCCGACCCGCCCGAGCCCGCCGCGCCGCCGCTGCTCGGCGCCGACACCGACGCCGTGCTCACCGACCTGCTGGGACTGGACGAGGCGGAGCTCGCCCTGCTCCGCGACGAAGGGACGATCTAGCCGTGCCCGACCCCACCGCGCCCGGCGCCCCGGCGCCCCCCGGCCCGACCCCCGATCCCGTCGTGTCCGAGCGCACCACATCCGAGCGCACCGCATCCGATCCCGCCGTGCCCGGTTCCGCCGCGGACGAGGAGCCCGTGCTGGTCCACCGGGACGGCGCCGTCGCCCACGTCGTGCTGAACCGGCCGGCCGCCCGCAACGCGCTGAACCTCGCGATGTGCCACCGGCTGCGCGAGACCTTCGCCCGGCTGGACGCCGACGGCGGCGTCCGCGCCGTGCTGCTGCGCGCGAACGGCCCCGCCTTCTGCGCGGGCGCCGACCTCCGCGAGCGCAAGGGCCGCGACGAGTCCTGGGTGCGCTCGCGCCGGCTGGCCTCCTTCGCCGCCTACGAGGCGATCGAGCGCTGCGCCAAGCCCGTGGTCGCCCTCGTGCGGGGCGCCGTGGTGGGGTCCGGCGGTGAGATCGCCATGTCCTGCGACTTCATCGTGGCCGCCGGCGACGCGACGTTCCGCTTCCCCGAGCCGCACTGGGGCACCGTCGGCGCGACGCAGCGGCTGCAGCGCGTCATCGGCCGGCGCCGCGCCAAGGAACTGCTCTTCACCGCCCGGATCATGGGCGCCGAGGAGGCCATGGCGGCCGGGCTGGTCGCCCGGATCGTCCCCGCCGCCGAGCTGGCCGCGGCCGGGGAGCGCCTCGCCGAGACGATCGCGCGGGCGCCGGGCACGGCGATGGCGCTGACCAAGCAGGCGATCGACCTCGGCGCCGAGACCGACCTCGCCACCGGGATCAGGATCGAGATGGCGGCGATCGAGCGCTGCCTCGCCGACGGCGGCTGGCGCGCGGGCGTGGACGCCTTCGCCGGCGGCGCCGGGCGCGGCGGGGCCGAGCCGGGGAACGGAGCGGCCCGATGAACCTCGCCGAGGTGTGCCCGCTGACCGCCGACTCCGCGCTGCGCCGGGCCGCCGCCGTCGGCGGCGACCTCCAGGCCGTCGTCTCCCGGCAGGGCGACATCACCTACGCCGAGCTGGACGCCGAGGTCGCCGCGATCCGCGCCGCGCTCGCCGCCGCCGGGGTGGGCCGGGGCGACCACGTCGCGGTCTGCCTCGGCAACGGGCCGCGGTGGGTCGTGCTCTTCGTCGCCATAGGCTCGCTCGGCGCCGTGACGGTGCCGGTCAACACCCGGCTCCGCGCCGAGGAGATCGGCTACGTGCTCCGGCAGTCCCGGGCGACGCTGCTGTTCACCGCCGACCGGTTCCTGAACATCGACTTCATCGCCATGCTGCGGGAGATCTGCCCCGGCGTGGACGCGGCCCTGCCCGACCCGGCGCTGCCCGACCTGCGGGACGTGGTGGTCCTCGGCTCGGACGTCCCCACGGCGGCCCGGTCCTGGACGGCGTTCCTCGCCGACCCGGCGCCGCCGGTGGAGCCGTGCTCCGACCCGGACGACGTCCTGCTGATCCAGTACACCTCGGGCACCACGTCCTATCCCAAGGGCGTGCTGCTGACCCACCGGTCCATGTGCGCGGACGCGTTCTTCTCCGGGGCGCGGCTCGGGCTGCGCGCCGGCGACCGGTTTCACAGCGCGCGGCCGTTCTTCCACGCCGCGGGCAGCACGCTGTCCGTGCTGGCCTGCCTCCAGCACACCGCCACGCTCGTGACGATGGACCGGTTCGAGGCCGGGGAGGCGCTGCGGCTGATGGAGGCCGAGCGCTGCACGCACTTCTCCGGCAACGACACGATCGCGCTGATGCTGCTGGACCACCCCGACCGTCCCCGGCGGCGTCTGCGGCTGCGCGGCGCGTGGGCCGCGGCGTCGCCCGCGGTCGTCCGGCGGATCGTCGACGAGCTCGGCGCGGCCGAGTGCGTCGTCGGGTACGGGCTGTCGGAGGCGTCCCCCAACGTGGCGCAGTCGGCCTGGTGGGAGCCGGAGGACGTGCGGGTCGCGGGCCGCATGCTGCCCGAGCCCGGGGTGGAGGTGCGTGTGCGCGCCCCCGACGGGCGGGACCTGCCCGCCGGGGAGACGGGCGAGATCCTCGTCCGCGGCTGGAACGTCATGCGCGGCTACTTCGGCATGCCGGAGGAGACGGCGCAGGCGCTGTCCCCGGACGGCTGGCTGTCCACCGGCGACCTCGGCCGGCTCGGTCCCGACGGGCGGCTGGAGTTCGCCGGCCGTGCCAAGGACCTCATCCGCGTCGGCGGCGAGAACGTCGCCCCCGCCGAGGTCGAGGACGTGCTGCACCGGCACCCGAAGATCCGGCAGGCCGCGGTGGTCGGGGTGCCCGACGCCCGGCTGATGGAGGTGCCCTTCGCCTTCGTCGTGCTCGCCGAGGGCTGCCGGGCCGAGCCGGAGGAGCTCCTCGGGTGGGCCGGCGAGCGGCTGGCCCGCTTCAAGGTGCCGCGCCACCTGCGCGTGGTCGCGGGCTTCGAGGAGATCGGCATGACGGCCAGCTCCAAGGTGCCGAAGCGGCACTTGGCCGAGCACGCGCGGCGGCTGCTGGACACGGCGGAGACGCCGTGACTGGGGACGCCGTGACGCGGATCGTCACCCCCGTCACCCGGCTGCTCGGGATCGACCTGCCGATCGTCCAGGCGGGCATGTCGTGGGCGTCGTCGTGCTCGGCGCTGCCGCTCGCGGTGTCGGCCGCGGGCGGCCTCGGCGTGATCGCCGCCGGGCCGATGCGGATCCCCGACCTGGAACGCGCCATCGACGAGGTCGAGGCGGGCACCGGCCGGCCGTACGCGGTGAACCTGCCCCTGTACCGCAAGGGCGCGGACGAGGTCATGGACGTGCTGTGCGCCCGGCGGATCCCGGTGCTCATCGCCTCGCAGGGCGGCCCCCGGCGCTACCTGCGGCGCTTCCAGGACGCCGGGACGGTGTGCCTGCACGTCGTGGCGAGCGAGGAACACGCGGCCAAGGCGCTGGACGCCGGCGTCGACGGCCTCGTCGTGGTCGGCGCGGAGGCGGGCGGCCACCCGCCGCCGGGGCTGGTGTCCACGCTCGTCATGGTCCGGGCGGTGGCCCGGCTGGCGCCGGCGGCGCCGATCGTCGCCTCCGGCGGCTTCGCGGACGGGGCGGGGCTGGCCGCCGCCCTGGCGCTCGGCGCGGGCGCGGCGCAGTTCGGTACCCGGTTCATCGCCAGCGCCGAGTCGAACCTGCACCCGGCCTACAAGGAGGCCGTCCTCGCGGCGGGCGTCGGCGACACCCGCACCGTCGGCCGCGACCTCGGGACGATCCGGCTGCTGGCCAACGCGTTCGCCGAGCGGATGGGGGAGCTGGAGCGCTCCGGCGCCGACCTGGCCGCGCGGCGCGCCGCGTTCGCCGGGTCGAGCCTGCGGCTGGCCGCCCGGGAGGGCGACGTCGCCCAGGGCAAGGTCGAGGCGGGCCAGTCGGCCGGCCTGGTCGACGCGATCCTTCCCGCGGCGGAGATCGTCCGGCGGCTGGCCGAGGAGTACGCCGCCGCGGCCGGGGGACTGCCCGCGGTGGAGCGCGCGGAGCCGGTCCCGCGGCCGTGACCCCGGTGGTCGGCGTCGCGGTGGTCGGCGGCCCGGTGGTCGGCGGCCCGGCGGGCGTCGCGGTCAGTCGCTGAGGCCGACCTGCACGTCGCCCGCCTGGCTCCGCGCGATGATCACGTGGCCGCTGTCGGGCGCCTGCGGGACCTGGACGGTGGCGCCGCCCTCCTTGGCGCTCGTCTGGACGAGGTAGCTCTGCCCGCGCGGCACGTCCACCGCCACCTCGCCCGCGGTGGAGACGGCCTCGACCCGGGCGGGCGGCCGGGCGAAGCCGAGGCGCACGTCGCCGGCCCGCGTGGTGGCGGTGAGCCGCGCCCCGGCCAGCCCGGTGCCGGTGATGTTCCCGGCGGTGCTGTCCAGCGCGAGCGTGCCGGACAGGTTCCGGACGGTGACGTCGCCCGCGCGGGTGTGCGCGGTGACCGGGATCCCGGGCGGCAGCGAGATCGCGTAGGTGATCGAGCACTCGGTGTCGCCGGGGCAGTGGTCGCCGACGTGGAAGGTGTCGCCGTCCCAGCGTTCCTGGAAGCTCGGCGGCGACCCGGACCAGCGGATCCGGCGCTGGACGTCCAGGCGCCCCGGCCCGCCGGGGTTCAGCTCGATGTCGCCGGTGGACAAGTCGAGCGCCAGCGCGCCGACGGCGTGCTGGAACGTCTGCCGCTCGGTCTTCTGCTGGGACTGCCAGTGGTCCGGCCAGTCCCGCCCGCACGCCGCCAGCCCCGCGCCGGCGAGCACGATCAGCGCCGCGCCGGCCGCCGTCCAGGTCACGCGCTGCCGGTCGGCGGACGGCCGGCGCCCTTCGGGGACTCCTTCGTGGATCTTTGCCATCTCCGGAACTCCTGCCGCTTCTGGGGGAGGGGACCGATCACCTCGCGCCGTCAGGCGTCGAGGAACTGCAGCACCGCGAGCACGCGGCGGTTGTCCTGGTTGTCGGACGAGGCGAGGCCGAGCTTGGTGAAGATGCTGTTCACGTGCTTGGCGACCGCGCTCTCGCTGACGGTGAGCGCGCCCGCGATGCCCGAGTTGGAGCGCCCCTCGGCCATCTGCGTCAGCACGTCCAGCTCGCGTGGGGTGAGGGCGTCCAGCGGGCCGTGGTCCTGCCGGATGAGCAGCTGGGAGACCACGTCCGGGTCGAGCGCCGTGCCGCCCGCGGCGATCCGGCGCAGTGTGTCGAGGAACTCCTCGACGTCGGCGACGCGGTCCTTGAGCAGGTAGCCGACGCCGCGGGTGTCGCCGGTGAGGAGGCGGCGCGCGTAGCGCTCCTCCACGTACTGGGAGAGCACCAGCACGGCCACCTCGGGGTGGCGGCCGCGCAGGTCGAGCGCCGCGCGCAGGCCCTCGCTGGTGTGCGTCGGCGGCATCCGGACGTCCAGCAGCGCGAGGTCGGGCCGGTGCTCCTCCACGGCGGCGAGCAGCGCGTCGGCGTCGCCGACGGCGGCCACCGGCTCGAACCCGCCGCGCTCCAGCATGCGGACCAGCCCCTCGCGGAGCAGGACCGAGTCCTCGGCGATCACGACGCGCATGGCAGCTCCACGGACAGGACGGTCGGGCCCCCGGCGGGGCTGTCGATGAGCATCGTGCCGTCCACGGTGCGCACCCGGTCGCGCAGGCCGCTGAGCCCGCCGCCGTCCGCGACGGCGCCGCCGCGGCCGTCGTCGGCGACCGCGATGCTCAGCCGGTGCGGGTCGTCGTGGTGCCCGACGGAGACCACGACCCGGCGCGCCCGCGCGTGCTTGGCGACGTTGGCCAGCGCCTCGGAGACCACGAAGTAGGCGATCGCCTCGACCGGCCGCGGCGGGCGGTGCGGCAGGTCGGTGCGCAGGGTGACCGGGACGGGCGAGCGGGCCGCGATCCCCGACAGCGCCGCGTCCAGGCCCAGCTCGTCCAGGACGGCGGGGTGCAGCCCGCGCACGAGGTCGCGCAGCTCGGCCAGCGCCCGCTTGGCGTCGTCGTGCGCCTCCCGGACGGCCTGCCGGACCGAGTCCTGCGTCTCCTCCGGCAGCGACATCCGGATCATGCCGAGGTTCATCGCCAGCGCCACCAGGCTCTGCTGCGCGCCGTCGTGCAGGTCGCGCTCGATGCGGCGGCGCTCCCGGTCGGACGCCTCGACGGCGGCGGACCGGCCGGCCGCCAGCTCCTCCACCCGGCGGCCGAGCGCGGCCAGCCGGTCGGAGTGCGACGGCTGCAGCAGCGCCTTGGCCGAGCGGACGTCGAGCCAGGCCGCGCCGTGCGTCACCAGCGGAACGGCGAGCAGGCACAGCAGCCCGCCGGCGGCGCCGCCGAGCACGGCGGCCGGCGCGTCCGGCCGCGCGCCCGGGACCGGCTCGGCGTGCAGCGCCCACACCGTCACCGGCAGCGTGGCCAGGACGAGCCCCGCCATCAGCAGCGGCAGCATGAGCGCGAACCCCGCCGCGCAGATCAGTAAGGACAGCAGGTGGTAGCCGATCTGCCGCCACACCGGCCGGGTCAGCGCCCGCGCCCCGGGCGCCCCGCCGGGCGGGGCCCCGCCGGGGTCGGGCGGGAACGGCGCGAGCGCCAGGTCGAAGAAGACCCGGTGCCGGGTGCGCTGGACCCCGGTGAAGTAGGCCGTGATGTCGGCGGTGAGGGCGGTGAACGGGCCCGGCCGCACGGCGGTCACCGAGAGCGCGAGCACGATGCACAGCGGGCTCGCCAGCGCGGCCGCGGTGGCCAGGCCGATCGCGGTGCCGGTGCTGAGGAACGTCGACTGGGTGAACGCGTGCCGCGCCCGTCGCGCGGCGGCGCGCCCCGTCGTCATCCCCGCCATGGCACCACCGTAAGGTCCCCGGGACCGGCCGGACCATGGCCGCAGCATCCGGATCCGGGGTGCAACTTTGTGCACCCCAAGTCGGAAGCCAGGGCTACCGACGCGGCCGGGGCCGGTCGGCAATCATCGCTCATGTGGCACCCCGGTTCGTCCCCCCTGCGGACGCGGCCGCCCCCCGCCGGACCGTCCGCCCGCCGCCCGGCCGCCCGCCCGGCCGGGCG
>NZ_CAACVB010000261.1 GCF_900659635.1 Actinomadura roseirufa
CGCCCGGCGGGCGCCGCCCGCGCCGCCGGCGCCGGCGGCCGGGAGGGACCCCGAGGGCCGCCGGTGGAGGCGCTTAGCCGCCCCGCTGGTGGCCGGCGCGCTGCTGCCCGCCGTGGTCCTGGCGGCCGTCCATGTGATGGGGGACGACGCGCGCGGCGGCCATCCCCAGGGCGGCGGGACGATCTCCGTTCCGCCGGGCATGCGCGCGGCCGGGACCTTCACCGTGCTCACCGACGCCTCGTACGCGCCCCTGGAGTTCACCGACGCCCACGGGCTCACCGGATTCGACATCGAGCTGGGGCGGGCGATCGCGGACCGGCTCGGGCTGCGCGTGACGGTGGTCCAGACGACGTTCGACACGCTCATTCCCAAGCTGCTGGCGGGGCAGGGCGACGCGGTGCTGTCCGGCATGACCGACACGCGGGAGCGGGAGCGGACGATCGACTTCGTCGACTACCTCAAGGGCGGGACGAGCCTGCTGACGCCCACCGGCGCCGGGCAGCCGGACGATCTCTGGGTGTGCGGCAAGCGGGTCGCGGTGGTGGAGGGCACGACCCAGAAGGACGACATCGGCAAGAACGGGGCGCTGACACGGAAGTGCCGTGACGCCGGAGAAGCACCGCCGAAGGGGACGGCGTCCCAGAGCGTCGCCGAGGTGCTCGCCGAGATATCGGCCGGGCGCGCCGACGCCGCGCTGCTGGACGCGCCCATGGCCGGATACGCGGCGGGCGGCTCGGGCGGCCGGTTCCAGGTCGCGGGGGCGCCCTCCGGCGTCGTCCCGCTCGGGATCGGGGTCAGGAAGGGCGGTGGACGGCCCGTCCTCGACGCGCTCGCGAGCCTCGTCGCGGACGGGACGTACGGCCGCGTCGCCGGGAAATGGGGGCTCACCGCGCTGACGGAGAGCGGCCCCCGGCTGAACGGCGCCGTGGGCTGAGCGGCGCCGGGCCGGCCCCCGGCGGGACCGGCCCGGCCGCGCGGTCAGCTTCCGAGGCGCTTGCGGCCCTGGGCGCGGACCCGCTTGCGCTGCGACGGGTCCAGCATCAGGTAACCGGCGACCGGCGTCCCGAGGACGCCGAGGATGATCAGCGCGGTCACCCACCAGGGGAAGATGAACAAGGTCAGGAAGCCGACGACGACGCCGCCGACGACGAATTTGGTCTGGGTCGACATCTGGTACCTCCGTTACGGGCCGCCCATCATGACAACGGCCGTCCCGCGACCGCCGTTCCACGATATGTCGCGAGTGCCCCCGGAGGCCAGCGGCGGGCCGCCGCGGGCCGGGAGTCCAGGGAGATCAGCCGCCCGGGGAGGCCAGATGCGCAGGGAGGTCAGATGCGCAGGGACAGCTGGCCGCCGCCGAGGGTCCGCAGGACGTCGGCGTGGAGCCGGCCGTTGGTGCACACCACGCTGCCGCCGTCGGGGCCGGGCACGCCGGACAGGTCGGTGAACATCCCCCCGGCCTCCTCCACGATCACCTGGAGCGCCGCGAGGTCCCACAGCGAGACCTCGGGCTCGCACGAGATGTCGACCGCGCCCTCGGCGACCATCATGTGCGACCAGAAGTCGCCGAACGCCCGCGTCCGCCACACCTCGCGGGTCAGGTCGAGGAACCGGTCGAGCCGGCTCTGCTCCTCCCAGCCGCTCAGGCTGGAGAACGACAGCGAGGCGTCCGACAGCTCCGACACCGCCGACACGTTCATCCGGGTCGCGCGGGTGAGGTCGCGGCCCGTCCAGGCGCCGCCGCCGCGGGCCGCCCACCAGCGCCGGTTCAGCGCGGGCGCCGACACGACCCCCACGACGATCTCGTCGTTCTCCATCAGCGCGATGAGCGTCGCCCAGACCGGGACGCCGCGGACGAAGTTCTTGGTGGCGTCGACCGGGTCGATGATCCAGCAGCGGTTGCCGTAGCCGGTCTTCCCGAACTCCTCGCCGAGCACCGCGTCCCGCGGCCGGGCGCGCTTGAGCGTGCCGCGGATCTGCTCCTCGACGCTGCGGTCGGCGTCGCTGACCGGGGTCAGGTCCGGCTTGGTCTCGATGTCGAGATCGAGCGCGCGGAAGCGCCTGGTCGTGATGTCGTCGGCCCCGTCCGCCAGCACATGCGCGAGACGCAGGTCATCGGAATAGCCCGCCACGGCGTGACACGCTACCGCGAGCGCACCCTGGGCCAACACAGGTGTCCGGCAGGTTACGGCTTTTCGGACGGCCGGGTGGGGCGCGCCGGGGCGGAGTGGGCGGTCCGGAGGCCCCGCAGGTGGCAGCATGGGGCGCATGGCGCACGACCTTCCCGGGTGGGTGGCCGAGCTGACCGACCCACGCCGGGCGCAGACGCTCGACGAGCTCGCCGACCGACTCGTCCCCCTGGCCGAGCACGCCATCGACGTCTCCCGTCGATTGCAGGCGCAGCTCAACGAGCTCAACGACCCGTTCAAGCGGGAGGCCCTGTACGGCCGCGTGGAGCGGCTGAAGGCGCGGGCGGGTGAGGCGCTGGAGGAGATCACGGCGGAGATCGCCGCCTCGGGCGAGGAGCGCATCGAGCGGGTGTGGTCCGACTGGGCGGAGCGGGCGGGGCCGGGGGACCGGGCCGCCCGCGAGCGGGAACTGCGGCGGCGGCTCGACAGCGACGTCGTCCCGGCGCTGTCGAAGCGGCAGCAGGACGTGGCCGAGCGGGTCGCCGCCCGGACGTCCACGGCGCTGGAGGAGGCGACGCAGACGCTGCTGACCCGCGTCGAGGAGCTGGCCAAGGCGGTGACCGACCTCATCCACGAGGTGCTGCCGCTGGCCCGCGAGGGGCTGTCGCTCGCCAGCCGCATCTCCGCGCTGTCGAGCCGGACGCGCAGGTCCGGGCGGGGCGCGATCCCGCCGGAGCTGAAGGAGGCCGGTGCCGAGACGGCGCGGGCGTTCGACGAGGCGGTCGCCCGGCTGGAGCTGGAGTGGGCGGCGCTCGGTGCCCGCTCCGCCGGTGTCCGGGCCGCGCTCCGCGGCGCGGAGGAGAGCGCGTTCAGCCAGGTCACCGAGGAGATGACCCGCTGCGTGGAGGAGCTCGCGCCCGAGCACGTCAAGGCGCTGAACGAGGCGGAGGCCAGGGCGCGCACCCTGTTCGAGGAGCCCTCCCAGGGCTGAGGGCTCAGGCGATCGCCTGGGGGAAGCCGAACAGCCGGCCGGGGTCGTGGGCGGCCTTGACCCGCTCCAGGCGCGCGAGATTGGGGCCGTAGTAGGCGCGGGCCCAGCCGGTCAGGTCGGGGTCGATGTAGTTGACGTAGGCGTTTCCGCCCAGGTACGGCTCCATCGCGGCGTGCGTCCCGCGCAGCCAGGGCGCGTCGGGCGCCAGGTACTGGACGCAGAACAGCGCCGCCCGGTGCGGGAACGCGGTGTCGCCGGGGCGGACGCGGCCGATCGCGCCGCCCATCGCGTCCATGAGCACTGAGCGGTCGGCCACGCCGTTGCCCTGCTCGAAGCGCCGCAGCAGCGCCTCTACGGCCGGACCCGGCAGCGGACGGTACGCGACGTGCGACTTCCCGGCGTAGTCCGTCCGGGGGAAGCGGCCCCCGGGACGCTGGCCGGGCAGCGAACCCTGGCCGTGGCACTGCTCGACGGTGCTCCCTCCACAGCCCGCCATGAACGTCATCGCGTCCAGGTAGGGGCGGCCGCGGGCGCCGGAGTCCACCGGGTCGGCGCCGACGGCGGCGGTGAGCGCCTCCATGGGACGCGCGGCGTCCGCGAGCGCGAAGCCGGAGACCTCGACGCGGGGAGCGGCCCCGCCGGGATCGGTGTCGAGGTGGAGGCTCGTCCACACCTCGTCCGGCGCGGACGGCGCCCAGCGCTGCCAGCCGCCGATCACGCGCGCCGCGCTCGACCAGGGCCAGCGCAGGCTGAACGGCGTCGCCTCGCCCACCTCGTGCACGCGGAAGGTGAACGACACCGCCACGCCGAAGTTGCCGCCGCCACCGCCCCGGCAGGCCCAGAACAGGTCGGCGTTGCGGCCCGCGTCGCAGTCCAGCAGCCGCCCGTCCGCGGTGACGACCTGGACCGACTGAAGGACGTCGCAGGTCAGCCCGTAGGCGCGGGACGTCACGCCGAGGCCGCCGCCCAGCGTCAGGCCCGCCACGCCCACCGTGGGGCAGCTGCCCGCCGGGACGCTCACGCCGTCCCGCGCGAGCCGGTCGTACAGGTCGATCAGCCGCGTCCCGGCGCCCACCCGCGCGCGGTCGCCGTCCCGGGCGACCTCGTCCATCGGGGAGACGTCCACGACCAGCCCCGGGCCGGTGGACCAGCCCGCGTAACCGTGCCCGCCGCACCGCACCGCGACCGGGACCCCGTGCCGGGCGGCGAACCGGACGCAGGCCGCCACGTCGGCGGGCGCCGCGCAGTACGCGACGCCCTGCGGCCGGACGCCGTCGAACCGCGGGATGTAGAGGCGCCGGGCCGCGTCGTAGGACGCGTCATCCGGCCTGACCAGCCGCCCCTGAAGGTCGCGGCCGAGCGCGTTCCAGTCCGCCGGCGCGGGCGGGCCCGCCCGCCGCGACGGCGGCGTGCGGACGGCGCCGCGCGGCGGGGGCGGGCCGCCACCGGAGCATCCCGCGGCGCTCCCGGCCAGCGCCAGGGACCCCAGAACCGCCGACCTGAGCATCGCGCGCCGCTCCATGGGCCCCATTGTCACCGCGTTCCGCCGGAGTATCCGCCGGATCGGCGGCCGGGCGGGCGGGGCACGCGGTCCCGGGCGTCGGAGTCGGCGCTGGGAGCCGGCGCGGGGAGTCCGGGCGGGCGCGGGTGGTCCGGGTCAGGTGTCCCGGGTGTCGGTGGTGTCGGGCTCTCCGTCGCGGCTGGCGAGCAGACGGCGCAGGGAGTCCAGGCGGGCGCGGCTGGCGTGCCCCTCGGCGACCCAGCCGTCCAGGCCGCAGTCCTCCTGGAAGTGGTCGCAGTGCGGCGGGCACCGCTCGGCCGCGCCCGCCGCGAGGTCCTCGAACGCGTTGATCACGTTCTCCGGCTCGACGTGCGCCAGCCCGAAGCTCCGCACGCCCGGGGTGTCGATGATCCAGCCGTCCCCGCCCGGCAGCTCCAGCGCCAGCGCCGAGGACGAGGTGTGCCGGCCCCGGCCGGTGACCGCGTTGACGTGGCTGACCGCGCGCTCGGCGTCCGGAACGAGGGCGTTGACCAGCGTCGACTTGCCGACGCCGGAGTGCCCGACCAGCACGCTCGTGTGCCCGGCCAGGTGATCGCGCAGCTCGCCCAGGTCGCCGCCGCGCCGGGTGACGACGGCGGGAACGCCGAGCGGCGCGTACGCGGCGACCAGCCCGGCGGGGTCGGCGAGATCGGCCTTGGTGAGGCAGAGCAGCGGCTCCATCCCGGCGTCATAGGCGGCCACGAGCTGCCGGTCGATCATCCGGGGCCGCGGCTCCGGGTCGGCGAGCGCCGTCACGATCACCAGCCGGCCGGCGTTCGCGACGATGATCCGCTCGAACGGGTCGGTGTCGTCGGCGGTGCGGCGCAGCGCCGACGTGCGAGGCTCGACGCGGACGATGCGGGCCAGGGTGTCGGGGGCGCCCGACACGTCCCCGACGAGCGCGACGCGGTCGCCGACGACGACGCCCTTGCGGCCGAGCTCGCGGGCCCGCATCGCGGTCACGGGCCGCTCCCCGGCGGTGCCGCCGGCCACCAGGCACCGGTACCGGCCGCGGTCGACCGCGGTCACGAACCCGGTGCAGGCGTCCTCGTGGGCGGGGCGGCGGCGGGTGCGCGGCCGTGATCCGCGGCGTCCGGGCCGCACCCGGACGTCGTCCTCGTCGTAGTCGTGCGCTCGTCGTGCCAGTGGTCCGGTCCCTGTTCTCAGGCGGGCGTCAGCATCGACGCCCACAGCTCCGTGAAGCCTGGAAGTGTCTTGCCCACCGTGCCGGGATTCTCCACCTCGACCCCGGGGACCGCCAGCCCCAGCACCGCCGCGGCCATCACCATCCGGTGGTCGTCGTAGGTGTGGAAGACGCCGCCGCGCAGGGGCCGCGGGCGGATCTCCAGGCCGTCCGGCAGCTCCCGGGCGTCCCCGCCCAGCCCGTTGATCTCGGTGACGAGCGCGGCGAGCCGGTCGGTCTCGTGGCCGCGCAGGTGCGCGATCCCGGTGAGCCTGGACGGCGAGTCCGCCAGCGCGGCCAGCGCGGCGAGCACCGGGGTCAGCTCGCCGACCTCATGCAGGTCGGCGACCAGCCCGGGGAACCGCCCGGCCCCCGCGCCGCGCACCGTCAGCCCGTCCGGCCCGGCCGCGACGTCCGCGCCCATCGCGGCGAGCAGGCCGCGCAGCGCGTCGCCGGGCTGCGCCGTCCCGGCGGGCCAGCCGGGGACGGTGACCCGGCCGCCCGTCACCAGCGCCGCGCCGAGGAACTGCGCCGCGTTCGACAGGTCCGGCTCGATCACCCACTCGCGGGCGCGGATCGGGCCCGGCGCGACGTACCAGGCGTTCTCGGCGGTCTCGACCGTGACACCGGCCTCGCGCAGCATCCGGACGGTCATCTCCAGATGCGGCGCGGACGGCACCGGCGGGCCCTCGTGCCGGACCTCCACGCCCTTCTCGAAGCGCGGCGCCGCCAGCAGCAGGCCCGAGACGAGCTGGGAGGAGCCGGACGCGTCGATCGTCACCGCCCCGCCCGGCACCGCGCCCGTGCCCCGGACGGTGAACGGCAGCGCGCCCCGCCCGCCGTCGTCGATGTCGGCGCCGAGCGCGCGGAGCGCCCCGATGAGCGGGCCCATCGGGCGCTCGCGGGCGCGCGGGTCGCCGTCGATCGCGACCTTGCCGGACGCCAGCGCCGCGACGGGCGGCAGGAACCGCATCACCGTCCCGGCGAGGCCCACGTCCACCATCGCCGGGCCCGCGGGCGCGGCGGGACGCACCCGCCAGTCTCCGCCGTCCTCGCCGACCGGGACGCCCATCTCGCGCAGCCCCTCGGCCATCAGCTCGGTGTCGCGGCTGTGCAGGGGATCGACGATGACCGCCGGTCCCTCGGCCAGCGCCGAGAGGATCAGGGCCCGGTTGGTCATCGACTTGGAGCCGGGCAGCGGCACCGTCGCGTCGACCGGGGTGCGGGCGACCGGGGCCGCCCAGTGCGGAGTGGACATGCCGCTAGATTATCGGGCCGCGCTCGGAGACCGCCCCGGAAAATACTCGGGGCGGTCAGCCGGAGAAGCGGTGCCGTCAGCCGAAGAAGAGGTAGTCGGCCCGGTAGGGGACCCGGGCCGTGGGGCGGGCGGCCGGGTCGCAGGGACCGGACGGGGCGACGCCGCCGGCGGTGTTCAGCCGGAGGATCTGCGTGGTCCCGGCCAGCAGCCCCCGCCCGGCCCCGGCGCGCGTCGCGTCGAGCACGAGCTCGGGAATGTTCCCGGCGCCGTTCGGGGTCTTGATCACGGCCTTGCCGGTGACGGCGCTGCCGTCCGGCGCGGCCCACCGGGGCGGGCCCGCGGGGCCGGGCGCGGCGAAGGTGTGCCGGATGCCGCCCTCCAGGACCGCGGCCACGTTGTCCTGGGTGAAGGCGTAGCCGCCGGCCGCCTGCCGGGTGCACCGGTAGATCTGCACGCCCTGGATCACCGCGGCGGAGGACGCGCGGGGGGCGCGGCCCGTGGCGGGGGCGAGCTGGCCGCGCACGGCGCCGCCGGGGAACTCGGCCGTGTGCAGGTTGGTGTAGAAGCCGCCGGGCTCCGCGGCGATCCGCTGGGAGAGCCCCGCGCTCACCGGCGACATCCCGGCCAGGCCCGTGACGGACGGCGGCAGCCCCGCCGGCGCCTCGAACAGGTCGGCCGCGACCGGGCCGTTCGCCCCCCGCGCGCCCCGGTGCACGTGCCCGATGGTGGGCGGCGCGATCGACGACCAGCTGAAGCCCCACGACAGCATCGCGCCGTGCGGGCGGACGGTTCCGGTCGCGCGGCCGTCGGGGTCGCCGGTCCGCTTGCCGTCGGCGGCCGGGATCTCCTGCGCCCCGTCCCCGATGGACTGCAGGGTCGCGGGCGCGGCGCCGTTCAGCACGCCGTTGAGGTCGGCGGGCCGCGTGAGCCGGTGCAGCTGCCCGCGCACCGCGCCGCCGGGGAACTCACCGGTGTGAAGGTTGGCGTAGAGGCGGCCCGGGTCGGTGCGCAGCTGCTTCAGCGTCGCCTTGTCGGTGATCCGGACGGTGCCGGACACGGCCCGTGCGGTCTTGGGCAGCGCGCCGCCGAAGAAGGGGACCTTGATGGCGCCGTTGGTCCCGGCGGCCCCGAGGTGGATGTGCCCGGCGGTCGGGGCGGCGATGTTCTGCCACCGCAGCGCGTACCAGAGCCGGTCGCCCTGGACGCGCAGCAGCGCGATCGCCGTGCCGTCGCGGTCGCCCACGGCGGGCCCGCCGGGAACGGGCACCTCGTTGCGGCCGTTGAGGCTCGCGGCGAAGTAGACGGCGGTGGCGTCGGCGGGCGCCCCGGCGGCCGTGCCGCCCTCCCCGCCGCCGTGCAGTCCGGGCACGTGGGGCGCGCCGGTGATCCCGGCGGCCGCGACCCCGGCCCCGGCGGCGAGCAGGGCTCCGGCGGCGACCGCGGGCAGCACGATTCTGCGAATGGACATGGTGAATTCCCCTGGTCTCTCGGGTCGTCTCCACCCTCGGCAAGGTGGGCGGCCGCAATGGCCTTTCACCTATTCGCACGGGACGGCAGGCGTGGAGAGTTCAAAAGCCGGGACATTCTTTTTTGTTTTCCCGGCCATTAGCCGGAACGCACGAAAACCGCCCGGGGCGGCATGGGAACCGACCCGGGCGGTACGACTCGCGTACGCTGCGGAGTGCGAGAGGCACGCAACGCGAGGGGCGCGCGACGGTGGCGGGCCGCGCGCGTGCGGCCCGCCCCGACAAGTCAGACGCGAATGGTGAGCAGCGTTCCGCCGCCGTCGATCCGGACCTCCAGGCGGTCGAGATCACCGCGCGCGATTCCGGTGCCGCCGTGCACCATCAGCGGATCGGGCGAGCCGGGCACGCCGTACCCCTTCGCCGGGACCCGCCAGCCGGTGACGATCGTCCGCTCACCGGTGCGGGACACGGCCTCCAGGTGACAGCTCAGCGGCCCCTTGACCCCGCGCAGCTCAAGCCCCACATGGGTGCCCCACCCCTTGCCCTCCAGCCCGGTCACCCCGGACGCGCCGGTGCGCGGATCGCTGGCCTCCCGCCGCTCGCCCCACAGGACCAGCGCCTGCGCGGGGCCGGGGGTGGGGGCGTGGAGACCGTGCCCGGAATGCGGGTCGGCGACCGGTGCGGGCGCGCCGCCGACCCTCGTCCCGACGGCCACGCCGGTGGCGAGCAGGACGGCGGCGGCAGCGGCGCCGATGAGGTAGGTGCCGCGCCGGAACCGGCGCTCGGCGCTCCGCCGCCGGCGCAGCAGGTCGATGACCGGCGCGGCCGCCCGCTCCGCCTCCGTCTCGTCCTGCCCGGCGGTCGCGGAGCCGGGCCCATGGGCGGGCCGGTGGACGGGCTCGTCCTCCGCGGCCCGGGGACGTGGCACGGCGTCCCCGGGGACGCCGCCGTCGCCCGGCCCCGAGGCCGTCTCCAGGAACGGTCCGACGTCGGAGAGAGCCGCGGCCATCCCCGCCATCTCGGCGAGCTCGGCCCGGCACGGCGTGCAGCCGTCCAGGTGCGCCTCGAACGCGCGCCGGTCGCCGTCCTCGAGAAGGCCCAGCGCGTAGGCGCCGACATCGGTGTGCTCCACCTGCGGGCTCATGCCGTCACCCCCCTCTCTTCCAGCGCGACGCGGAGCGCGCGAAGCGCGTAGTACACGCGGGACTTGACCGTCCCCACCGGGATCCCGAGGACCTCCGCGGCCTGGTTCACCGTCCGGTCGCGCAGCACGGTCTCGGTCAGCACCTGGCGGTGGGCGGCCGACAGCGACGACAGGGCCTCGGCCACCACGACCCTGTGCAGCAGGCCGTCCATCTCGTCCGCCATCGGCAGGTTCTCCAGCGGGCCGTCACCGACCTCCGGCGGCCGGACCTCGCGGTACCGCCGATCGTCGATCACGATACGCCGGGCCACCGTGGCGAGCCAGGGCATGAGCGAGGCGGTCCGGGCGTCCAGCCGGTCAACGTTGCGCCACGCCCTGATCATCGTCTCCTGGACGACGTCCTCGGCCCACGGGCGGTCGCCGCCGGTCAGCCGCAGCACGAAGGCGAGCAGGGGCCGGTGGTACTCGTGATACAGCCCGGTGACGATCGCCTCGTCGCCGGGACGTGCGGCCGGGCCGGCGGGCGCCGGCGCCGGTCCGGGCGTCCAGCCGGTCAACGTTGCGCCACGCCCTGATCATCGTCTCCTGGACGACGTCCTCGGCCCACGGG
>NZ_CAACVB010000262.1 GCF_900659635.1 Actinomadura roseirufa
CGGGCGCGGGGCAGGAGCCGGGGCCGCCTCGGGTTCCACGTCGGCGGGCGCGGCCGCGGCGGGCGCCGGGTCCTCGCCGGTCTCGCGCTCGGCCGGCTCCTGCTCCGGGACGTCCTCCTCGGTCAGGTCCTCGGCGGGCGGTGCCGCCGGGGCCTCGTCGTCCTCCCGCGCGTCCTCGTCCGGCTCGGCCT
Organism: Actinomadura roseirufa; assembly: GCF_900659635.1. Classification (GTDB taxonomy): domain Bacteria; phylum Actinomycetota; class Actinomycetes; order Streptosporangiales; family Streptosporangiaceae; genus Spirillospora; species Spirillospora roseirufa. The sequence goes on from NZ_CAACVB010000262.1 coordinate 192, forward strand.
CGCCGGTGACGGCGGCGGCCGGCCGGTCTTCTTCCCGGGCGTCGTCCTCGTGGGCGTCGTGCGAAACGGCGGCGGCCCCCTCGGGGGCGTCTTCGGCGAGGTCGCCGTCCGGGCCGGCGTCCTGGGCCTCGGTGGCGGGGTCCTCGTCGGTCTCGGCGGAGATCTCGGTGTCCGCGGACTGCGGAGCGGCCTCGCCGGGCTCGGTGTCCTGTCGGGCCTGGTCGGCTTCGGCGTCTTCCGCGTCGAGGGCCTCGGCCAGTTCGTCGGCCTGGAGCGTCTCCTGCTCCTGGACGTCCTCGTCCGGCTCGTCCGCGGCGGGGTCGGCGTCGACGAGGTCGCTCTCGGCGGAGGCCGCGTCGTCGTGGAACTCGTCCGCTGTGCCGATCAGTGAGGGCGCTGCGGGGTGCGCGGCGGCCGTCTCGGTGGTGTCCTCGTCGTAGCGGCCGTCGTAGAGGTCGCCGTCCTCCGGCTCCTGGAACCGGGCCGTCTCGCGCGGGGCGGAGGCGCGGCGGAGCGGCGCGGACTCGGCCGGGCGGCGGTCGGCGGCCTCGCGCAGCCGGGACGACTCGCCCGCGTCGCGGGCGGAGAAGGATGGGCGCGGTTCGAGCACGCGGGCGCGCTCGACGACGTACTCGCGGGGCGCGGCGGCGCGCAGCGGCTCGGGGGAGCGCTCGCCGGGGTGCTCGGCCTCACTGGGAATGCCGCGGGCGGTGAGGTCGCGGCCGTCGGAGACGACCTTCATCGCGGGACGGCGCGGAACGAGCGGGGTGACGGTGTCGGAGAGGCCTTCGTCGTCCCACTCGACGGCGGTCAGGCGGGCGGCGATCTCGTCCAGCGGGGAGACGTGCCGGCGGCGCGGGTCGAACACCCACTCGGCGGCGTGCGGGCGGCCGTTGTCGAAGAACGACAGGCGGACGCGCCAGGTGTTGTCCTCGCACTTCCAGGAGTCCCACTCGACCTCTTCGAGGTCGACGCCGCCGCGGCCGAGCCGCTCCTCGACGGTCTCGCCGAGCGGCGGGCCCGGGGCGGTCTCGCCCGGCCGGCGGACGGGCACGCGCTGCGCCTGCTGGGCCATGTACTCGCGTTCCTGCAGGACGGGCCCCTCGAACCAGCGGACGCGTTCGACGGGGATGCCCGCGGACTCGGCGATCTCCTCGGCGGTCTCGCCGGAGCGGATGCGGGCCTGGATCTCCTTAGGACGCAAGGGACTCTCCACTTCGATCTCGAACTGGCCGAGGCGGGAGAAGTGCCCACGGACCGCGGCGCGGAGCCGGTCGTCGACGGGCAGGGTGAACCGGGTGCCTCGGCCCGCGGTGGCCAGGACGAGGTACGTACCGTCCTCGCTGACCGCGACGAGGCGCAGCTCCTGCATGCGTGTCCTTCCTGCCCTGTCCTGACGGCACGGAGGGCGCCGTCCGACGCCGCCGGTGCCGAGCCCGCCTCCACCGTGCTCTCACCGGCCGGTCGTCCGATGCCCGCCGAGGGCGCATGCGTGCCCTTCCCCCGGGTTCCCGAGTCTCTCTTTCGGACACACCTGCTGCCAGCACCGTACCCGGCATGTCCGAACATCGCCGCTCCCGAAGCCCTCTTCACAAGGCCGAAGAGGGCACCTGACCTAGCTTGCCGGTGTCGCGGTCCGGTCGGGGGCGCCCTGCCTGATTCTTGTGCATCCTTTTCCACACTGTGCCTGACGGCGTCCCGGAGCTCCACCGGTTTCGCGTTACGAGCATCACGTCCATGCCTGGAACACCGTCAAGTGACGGTTAGTTTCGTTTTGGGGGAAATTTGGGCAATCGAACGGAGGGGACCAACCGATGCGGCGCAAGCTGCCGGACCTGAGCACGACGCAGCTGATCGCCAGCGGGGTGGCGACGCTCGCCGCGGCCGTCGGCGCGTCCTACCTCGGGGTGTACGGGACGATCCTGGGCGCGGCTTTCATGAGCGTGGCCTCGACGGCGGGCTCCACGGTCTGCAAGCACTACCTCGACCAGGGCAGGGCGCAGATCAAGGATCTGACGCACCTCCAGGCCGCGGAGCAGCGGCGTGAGGCGGCGCGGGAGGCGGGGGCGGACGCGCGGAGCCCGGACCCGACCCGGGCCGTCGCGTGGCCGGCGGGCGACCCGAACGCCACGCGGCTGGACCTGCCGCTGCCGGGCGGTGGGGACCCGAACGCCACGCGCCTGGACCGCACGCCCGCCGAGACGGTCGCGGAGGCGCTCGCCCAGGAGGCCGGCGCCGAGGCGGTGCGGGAGGTCGTCCGGCGGTCGGCGCTGCAGAACACGGTCGAGTGGGCCAAACGGAACTGGGTGAAGCTGGTCGTGTCGTCGGCGGCGGTCTTCGCGATCGTGATCGGCGGCATCACGCTGTACGAGGCGACGACGGGGACGCCGATCGGGAACGCCCAGAGCAAGGGACTGACGGTGACGAAGGTCCTCGGCGGCGACGGAGGCGGGACGTCCGACCGGCGCCCGGAGTCGCCGTCCACGCACCGGACGGAGCCCGGCGCGTCGCCGAGCGGCGAGCCCTCCGGCGAGGTCCCGTCGACCGGTTCCAGCACGCACCCGGAGGAGGGGACGACGGGCCGCCCGAGCGACCGGCCCACGACGGGCACCCCCACGACCCCCACCGAGCCGACAAAGCCGGACACCCCCACGCCGACCAAGAGCACGGGCGGCGAGGGCGCTACCCCGAACGGCCAAGGCGGCACCGAAACAGGACCACGCACGGCTCCAACCGAGTGACCGCCCGTACCCCTGAAGCGCGTCCCTCCCAGCGCCCCCCGACCGCCACGCGAACGCCCTGACCGGCGGGCCTGCGTCGACCGAGAACACAGGCGGTGAGGGCGGCCCCTCAGGCGGCCAAGGCGGCGCCGACACAGGTCCACGCACGGCTCGACGGAGTAGATCGCCGGGACACTGAAGGTCGTCCCTCACAGGTGTGCTCAGCCGTCACGCGAGCGCGCTACCTGACCGGCGGGGCGAAGCCGAAGGCGAGCCCCGCCGGGAAGATCGCGAAGCGATTCGCGCTCGCACAAGCACGGTCACGGAGCGAGCCGCCAGGCGAGCGCAGTGGGCCGGGCTTGCAATGAATTCAGTCTCCGAAGACGTGGCGTGTGTAGGGGTTGGCGAAGCGGCGGTCGGGGTCCAGTTCGTTGCGCAGCGCTTGGAAGTCGCCGAACCTCGGGTATGCCGCTTCCAGTGCGGAGGCGTCGCGGGTGTGCAGTTTGCCCCAGTGTGGACGGCCGCCTCGCGCGGTCATGAGGTCCTCGACGGCGCGGAAGTACTCCTCGTGCGGGTCGCGGTGGTAGACGTGCACCGCGATGAAGGCGGTCGGCCTGCCGTAGGCCATCGACAGCCAGGCGTCCTCGGGCGGGAGCACCCGGACCTCGATGGGGAAGCTGATCCGCCAGTCCTTCCTGGCGAACAGGGCGCGGAGTTCTCGTAGTGCGGGGAGCAGCTCCTCGCGCGGGATCGCGTACTCCTGTTCCTTGAAGCGCACCGTCCGCGGGCTGGTGAAGACCTTGTAGGAGGTGTCGCTGTAGGTGCGCGCGCCGAGCGCCCTGGCGGAGACGGCGTTGACGAACGGTGTGGTGGCGGGCGCCAGGTGCGTGACCCGGTTGACGGCCCCGAAGACGGTGTTGGACAGGAACGTGTCGTCCAGCCAGTGCTTGATCTTCGGCAGCGGCTCGGCGGGGCCCTCCACGCGGTTGTTGCGTTTGGTGAGGCACCCCTCGGTGTGGGGGAACCAGTAGAACTCGAAGTGTTCGTTGGCCGAGTCGAACTCGTCCAGGCGCGAGAGGACCTGGTCCCATTTCATGGGCGCCTCCTGCGCGCGGAGAAGGAAGGCCGGGACCGTCTGCCAGGTGACGGCGGTGACGATGCCGAGCGCGCCGAGCCCGGCGCGGGCCGCGTCGAACAGGTCGGGCCGCTCGTCCGGTGAGCACGTGACGGCCGAGCCGTCGGCGAGGACCAGTTCCAGCGCGGCGACCTGTGAGGTGAGCCCGGAGGTGTCGCGTCCGGTGCCGTGCGTGGCGGTCTGGATGGCGCCGGCGACGGTCTGCTCCTGGATGTCGCCCATGTTGGCCAGGGCGAGGCCGTGCTGGTCGAGGACGCGGTTGAACTCCCCGAGCCGCAGCCCCGCCTCGACGGTGACCAGCCCGGTGGCGGTGTCGACGGAGCGGACCGCGGTCAGGCCGGCCGGGCGCAGCAGGACCCCCTCGGCGACGGCGGCGCCGGTGAAGGAGTGCCCGGTGCCGGTCATCCGGACGGTGAGTCCGTCGGCCGCGGCCGACCGGACGGCGTCGGCGACCTGCGCGGTCGTGCGCGGCGTCACCGCGCGCCGGGCCGTGACCTGCTGGTTTCCCGCCCAGTTCCGCCACGTGGTGCTCTCGGGAGACATGCCCGGACTCTACTCGGCGGGTTCCGGCGCGACCAGCAGACGCGAAGAAGATTCATGTTTGCGCATCGTCCGGAGCCCCACCATCCCGATGAGCGCGGCGGCCACCGCGCATCCCAGCGGGATGAGGAACGTCGTGCGCGAGCCCTGCCAGTCCACGGACCGGCCCGCGAGCGAGGAGCCGAGCGCCACCCCCACGCCGATCGCCGTGGAGACCAGCGCGAGCCCCTGGGTCAGCGCCCCGGCCGGGACGAGCCGTTCCACCAGCCCGAACCCCGGGATGATCGTCGGGGAGATCGCCAATCCCGCGAAGAAGACGACGAACATCATCAGGTAGAGGTCGCCGACCAGGACGGGTCCCACGAGCCCCGCCACCAGCAGCACGAGGCCCGCCTGGAAACGGCGGGCGAGAGGGGCGTTCCAGTGCCGCGCCCCGTACCAGAGCGCCGCCACGCCGCTGCCCAGGGCGTAGCAGCCGATCAGCGCCCCGGCGAGCGCCTTATGGCCCTGCTCCTCCGCGAACGCCACCGCGGTGACGTCGGTCGAGCCGAACGTCATGCCGAGCATGAGGAACACCGGCGTGAGCACCACGAGGCCCGTGTTGCGCAGCACCCCGTCCCCGCCGCCCGGCTCGCGCGGCCGCGGCGGCGGCTCGGTGCCGCGCTGCCCGGCCAGCGCCAGGGAGCCGGAGAGCGTACAGGTCGCCGAGGCGACGAGGCCCGCCGCGGGGTGCACCCCGGTGGACAGCACCGTGACGAGCATCGGCCCCGCGATGAAGATCGTCTCGTCCACGACCGACTCGAAGGAGTAGGCGGTGTGCATGCGGGCGGGGGTCTCGCGCAGGGCGTGCGCCCAGCGCGCCCGCACCCAGGCGCCGAGGGACACCTGCGTGAGCCCCGCGGCCGCGGCGGCGGTGAACAGCGTCCAGAGCGGCAGCCGGGCCTGCCCCACCGTGATCAGCGCGGCGAAGCTCACGGTGTTGGCCACCGCCAGCGGGGCGAGGACGCGGTGCTGCCCGTACCGGTCGGCGAAGCGCGCGCTCAGCGGGGCGCCGACCGCGAAGGCGACCGACAGGGTCGCGGTGACGGCCCCCGCGACACCGTAGGAGCCGGTGACCGCGGTCACGAAGAGGACGATGCCGATGCCCACCATGGACATCGACATGCGGCCGACGAGCCCCGCGGTGACGAAGAGCCGGGCCCCCGGGACCGTGAGCAGCTCCCGATACGGACTGGCCACCTGATTCTCCTTTCGCGGCCGGGACCGGGGCGTCCCGTGCCACGTCTTCCGACCTCAGCCCCATGATCACGTTACCTGGGGGAATGATGTGAAATGACAGGCAACTCGTCCGCGGCGAGACTCGTTGGGAATGGTTGTGGCTCCTCCATCAGCACCGCGCGCCTCCGGCGCGAGCGAGCAGGCGTCCGTCGAGCCGGACGGGCGACGCCACGGAGCCGGGGGGCCGGCGGGCGGGCGACCGCGCGGGCGCGGCCTGCCGTTCGCGGTGGCCGGGATCGCCCTGCTGGCGTTCAGCACCGCCTCCACCGGCGTCTACGCGGCGCTGACCGCGGACGAGCGGGAATCCAGTGCGTCAGGGACGCCTCAGGCGGACCCCATGCCCGCTCCAGGCCCCGGAGGACCGGTCAACGTGGCCGACGGCGGGCAGGTGGCGCCGTTGCGCCGGGTCGTCCCGCCGGATGTGCTGGCCGTCAGCGGGGATCCGATCCCCGCGGACAGGATCGCGAAGCTCACCAAGCTGTCCAAGGTCCGGGACGTGGTGGCGGTGGCGGGTGGCGCCGTGCAACTCCAAGGACGGCAGGTGAACGCCTTCGCCGTCGACCCGTCCTCGTTCCGGTCGTGGACGCCGCCCGGCACCGCCACGAACACCGGGCTGTGGTCGGCTTTGGCCGCGAACCAGTTCGCGGTGTCCCCGGCCGCCGCGGACCAGCTGAAGATGAACCGGGGCTCGCGGTATCCGGTCGTCGGGAAGACGGTGCTGAGTCTGACGATGGGCGGTTCCGGCCAGTTCGGCCTCCCGGGGATCGACATGCTGGTCGGCTCGCGGACGGGCGCCGACATGGGGCTGGTCCCGAACGTCGCGGTGCTGGTCAACGCGCCAGGGGCGGAGCCGGCGAAGGTGGCCGCGCAGGTGACCCGGGTCCTCGGGCGCGGCGCGAACGTGGTGAACCTGCACGAGGGCAAGTACCGGACGTCGGGGGAGGGCGGCCGCCCCGGCAGCTACCTGGACCTGTACAAGCAGGCGGCGACCAGTTGCTCCGGTCTGTCCTGGACGGTGCTCGCGGCGATCGGGCAGGTGGAGAGCGACCACGGCCGCAACGCGGGGCCGTCCAGCGCTGGCGCGCTCGGCCCGATGCAGTTCATGCCCGCCACATGGAAGTCCTATGGAGTGGACGGGGACCGTGACGGCAAGGCCGACATCATGAACCCCTACGACGCGGTCCCCGGCGCCGCGAAGTACCTGTGCGCCAACGGTGCCGGACAGGGCGGTCAGCAGTTGTACAAGGCGATCTGGCAGTACAACCATGCTGACTGGTATGTCCAGAAGGTCCTAAATTTGGCGCAGGCGTACGCCACGCGCTTCAAGTGACCCGCCCCCGGACGCGCCGGGGCCGAGGGCGGGACGGGGCACCCGGAAAGGGCTGATTGGATGGGGGCATGACGTCGTACGACGCGTTGCTTCTGCTGTCCTTCGGGGGGCCGGAAGGGCCCGATGACGTGATCCCCTTCCTGGAGAACGTGACCCGCGGCCGCAACATCCCGCGAGAGCGGCTCGAGCAGGTGGGCGAGCACTACTACCTCTTCGGAGGAGTGAGCCCGATCAACGGGCAGTGCCGGGACCTGAAGGCCGCGATCGAGGCCGACTTCGCGGCCCACGGGGTGGACCTCCCCGTCTACTGGGGGAACCGGAACTGGGCGCCCTTCCTCGCCGACACCGTCCGCACCATGAAGGCCGACGGCGTGCGCCGGGCGGCCGCCTTCGTGACCTCCGCCTACAGCGGCTACTCGACCAACGACCAGTACCTGGAGGACATCGCGCGTGCGCGCGAGGAGGTACCGGGCGCTCCCGAGATCGACAAACTGCCCGTCTACTGCGGGCGGCGAGGGTTCGTGGAGCCGTTCGCGGACGCCGCCAGGGACGCCCTGGGACGGCTGCCGGACGGCGCGCGACTGGTGTTCAGCGCGCACAGCGTCCCGCTCGACCAGCCCAACCGTGACCTGTACGTCGCGGAACTGGAGGAGGTCGCGGCGGCGGTCGCGGCCGAGGCGGCTCCCGGAGCGCCATGGGACCTCGTCTACCAGAGCCGCAGCGGGCCGCCGTCGCAGCCGTGGCTGGAGCCCCAGATCACCGACCACCTGGAGAAGCTCCACGGCGAGGGCGTCCGCGCGGTCGCGGCCGTCCCGATCGGGTTCGTCTCCGACCACATGGAGGTCAAGTACGACCTCGACGTCGAGGCCGCCGAGCGGGCCGCCGAGCTGGGGATCGCGTTCGCCAGGGCCGCGACCCCCGGCGCCGACCCGCGTTTCGCCGCGCTCGCGCGCGAGCTGCTGACCGAGGCCGCGGAGGCGTCCGCGGCGAGAGAGGGAACCGGATGAGCCTGCCGGACGAGCTCCTGGAGCTGGCCGCCGAGACCGCGCGGGAGGCCGGCCGGATGCTGGTCGACAAGCGCCCGGCGGACGGCCCGGACGTGGTGCAGACCAAGTCGAGCCCGACCGACGTCGTCACCCAGATGGACCGCTCCGCCGAGGCGCTGATCATCGAGCGGATCACCGCGGCCCGGCCCGGCGATGGCTTCCTCGGCGAGGAGGGCGGCACCCGGGCGGGCGGCAGCGGGGTCCGCTGGGTGATCGACCCGATCGACGGCACCGTCAACTACCTCTACGACCTGCCCGACTGGGCGGTCAGCATCGCCGCCGAGGTCGACGGCGTCGCGGTGGCCGGCGCCGTGGAGATGCCGCGGCGCGGCGAGACCTACACGGCGGTGCGCGGCGGCGGCGCCCTGCTGCACACCGCCTCCGGCGCCCGCGAACTCCGGGTGAACTCTCGCGTCCCGCTGGGCGAGGCGCTGGTGGCCACCGGGTTCGGGTACGCGGCCGAGCGCCGGGCCCGGCAGGCGCGGGTCCTCACCGGGGTGCTGCCCGCCGTCCGCGACATCCGGCGCGGCGGCTCCTGCTGCGTGGACCTGTGCTCGCTCGCCGCGGGCCGCGTCGACGCCTACTACGAGCGCGGCGTCCAGGCGTGGGACGTCGCTGCGGGGGCGTTGATCGTCCAGGAGGCGGGCGGCAGGGTCGAGGGCCTGGGCGGCGCTCCGGCGGGACCGGAGCTGACCATCGCGGCGGGCCCCGGCACGTTCGAGGCCCTGCACGACGTCCTGGCGTCCCTGGACCCCCTCCACGACTGACCGCGGACGGACGAACGGAAGCCCGGGACGAATGTCCCGGGCTTCTGTCGAAACACGCGCGACCAGGGTCTGCTTCACGGTGACCCTCAGCCGCCGCGCGAGAGCGTTACCTGTCCGGCGGGGCGACGCCGGAGGCGAGCCCCTGGGCCGGGATTGCGGTGAACAAAGGACCGCTCAGTCGCAGCGGGGTGGCTCTACGCCAATGTCGTGGTTCGCTGCGATCCGGCGCAGCTCCTTGATCTCCTCCTGGCGGATGTCCACCAGGTAGGTGTCGCCATCTGCGTGGGCGCTTCGCAGCGACGCGTAAGCGTCATCGAGCCGCTGCTGGATCGTGCGTGACAACTCGCCCATGGGCCTCCTCCCGGATCGTGCCCATGCCTACCCAGCCCTAGGCTGAAGGTAAACCTGTTCGCCGATGCAATTTTCGTGGATCCTTACGGCAAGCCTAGGCGGGGTCGCGGACGGCAGCTTGAACGGGTGTTTACGGGCGTCTTACGGGCCCCGTGGCATACCTGGGACCCGGGGCGGGAGCCGCCCCGACCGGAGGGGGAAGAAGCTGTGCGTGTTCTAGTCGTCGAGGACGAGCGGGTGCTCGCCGACGCGATCGCCACCGGCCTGCGCAGGGACGCGCTGGCGGTGGACGTGGCCTACGACGGCGCGGGGGCCCTGGAGCGGGCCGGGGTCAACGAGTACGACGTGATCGTGCTCGACCGCGACCTGCCGCGGGTCCACGGGGACGACGTGTGCAAGCAGCTGGTGGCGCAGCGCTACCCCGCCCGGATCATCATGCTGACGGCGGCGGGCGAGCTGGACGACCGGGTCGAGGGGCTGTCCATCGGCGCCGACGACTACCTGGCCAAGCCGTTCGCGTTCGCCGAGCTGATCGCCCGGGTGCGCGCCCTCGGCCGGCGCGCCGCCGCGCCGCTGCCGCCGGTGCTGGAACGCGCCGGGATCACCCTCGACCCGGCCCGCCGCGAGGTCCTGCGCGACGGCCGCCCGGTCGAGCTGACCCGCAAGGAGTTCGCCGTCCTGGAGGTGCTGCTCAGCGCCGACGGCGCCGTCGTCAGCTCCGAGCACCTGCTGGAGAAGGCCTGGGACGAGCACATCGACCCGTTCACGAACGTGGTCCGGGTCACGATGATGACGCTCCGCAAGAAGCTCGGCGACCCCCCGGTGATCGAGACCGTGCCCGGCGTGGGATACCGGCTGTGACCGCCGGATCCGCCTGGGAGGAGCCGGTGCGGCGTCCCACCGGGCAGGGCGCGCCCGGTTCCGGCGCGGCC
>NZ_CAACVB010000263.1 GCF_900659635.1 Actinomadura roseirufa
AGGCGGGTGCGCGCGGCGGCCGGCCTCGCGGGCCAGCCGGGAGCCCGCCTCGGCCAGCTCGGCCATCAGCGCCCGCTCGGCGCGGGGGTCGGCCGTGTCCAGCGCGCACGCGTACAGCGCCTCGATCTCCGCTATGCGCGCGCCCAGCATCAGTATTGTCCGCTCGCCCATATCGATCACCCCTGCGGGTCAATTGTGGGCGATGGCCGCCGCGCCCCGCCAACCCATTTCGCGCCCGGCATCCGGGGCGTCCGCGACCACGGGTTCGGCCCGCTAGTTCTCGGCCAGCACGATCACGCGGTCCAGGGCCGACAGCGTGAGCGGGACGGTCTTGCCGGGATTGAGCACGACGCCGTAACCGGGCGGCTCGTGGAAACGGTCGTGCAGCCGGTAGCCGAGCGCGACCTCGCCGCGCCGCCGGGCGGACTCGATCAGTGTCGCGAAGTCGGCCGGGCGGCCCGGCGCCAGGTAGTCGCCGGCGGGCTTGAGGTAGATCTCCGAGCCCGCCGGGTCCAGCAGGTCGGCGAACACGTCGTACAGGTGCCGGTTCTCGCTGAGCTGGGTGAGCATCAGGCTGATGAGCTTGTCGCTGACCACGAAGTCGTCGGCCTTGGTGACCTGCGCCACCTCCCGGTTCGCGTCGTCGTTGATCTCGCTGACGATCGAGTACGGGTCGCCGAGCGCGTCCTCCATGTCGCGCAGGTGCAGCAGTGTGACCAGCGTCCGCGCGTCGGCGTGCTCGCGGTCGAAGTCCTCGTCCGACAGGACGATGATGTGCTGGTAGGACCCCACGTCCAGCGCCTCCAGCGCCGGGCGCTCGGTCGGCTCGGCGCGGCGGAAGCCGAGTTTGAGGTTGGCGCACGGCGCGAGGTCGGCGGTCGGGTCGTCGCGCGGGGCCGCCACCACCAGCTCCGAGCCCGCCGCGACGAAGTCGTCCAGCAACTCGATGATCTTCGGTGCGCGGTGGTTCCAGCCGACCAGCAGGGTGCGCTCGGGCGCCGGGTCGCGCGGCGTCGCGGTGGTGATGACCGGCTCCCGGACGGGCGGCGGGGCGCCGCCGCCGAGCCGGATCAGCAGGTCGTCCTCGGCCAGCACGATGACCTCGTCGTCGGCCCGGATCACGGTGTCCATCGGCGGGTTGAGCAGGACCGTCCCGTCGCGGCGGCGCAGCCCGGCCGGGACGCCGAGGTCGTAGGCCGACAACGCGGCGCCGAACACCGTGCCGGCGAGGGCCGGCTCGGCGCGCATGTAGAACTCGTGCCCGGCGAAGTCCAGCAGGTCCGTGCAGACCTGCGACAGCCCCGACTGCCGGTGCGACTGGACGATCAGCCGTATCGCGATGTCGTCGGCGTCGATGACGCGGGCCGCCGACCCGCCGGCCAGCCGCGCCGCGGGCAGGTTCGCCGAGTCGTGCACGGCCGCCACGACGTGCGGGCGCCGCCGCCCCCAGCGGCGGGCGCCCAGCGAGAGCAGCACCTTGATGACGTGCGTGTCGGCGTCGGCGACCTCCGGCGCCAGCACCATGATCGAGCGTGCCGTCCCCGGGCTGACCAGCTCCAGGTCGGCGACCTTCAGCGGGTTGCCGGTGCGGCAGACGATCCGGGTGCGGCCGAAGTCGCCCACCCGCGCCCGCAGCGCGTCCTCCATCTCGACCTTGTCGCGGTCGGCGAGGATCGCCACGCACGAGCGGCGTTCGCTCTGGTTGGCCTCCACCAGCTCGCCGACCACGGTGAAGACCTGCTCGGACCAGCCGAGCAGCACCGTGTGATCGTGCTCGACGATCCGCGACCGGCCCTTGCGCAGCTCGGTGATCTTGGCTTCGAGGCCGGTGGTGAGCACACCGATCAGCGCGCTGACGATGAAGATGCCGCCGACCGTCGCGACGAGCATCAGGCCGAGGAAGGCCACGCCGCCCGAGTCGCCGCCCATCGTGCCGGGGTCGAGGGTGCGCAGCAGGCTGCGCCAGACCATGCCCGGCCAGTGCCCGTGCTCGCGGCTGTCGCGCGGGGCCAGCACCACGGCGGCGGTCGCGACCACGAGCACCAGCGCGGCGGAGGCGAGGCCGAGCCAGCCGATGAGGGCGGGCGTGCCCTTCGCCATGGTCGTGTCGAACCAGTAGCGGACCCGATCCCGCCGTGTCGCGCGTGCCACCCCGAACGCCCCCCGCCGATGTCGTCGCCGCCACGGCCCCCGCCGCGCCGCCTCACGTGCCCACGTCGAGGTTAGGGCGATCCCGTGTCGGCGTACACCGTTCCAGAGCGCACAAGAAGCTCACCTTGGGGTGGGTACGGGCGATCTGCTCCGAGCTCCACCCTTTCGCCCGAGTTGATCCCTCATTTCGGGAGGTGAAGGGGCCGTGGAGATGCTGATCTCCGCCCGGTGAAATTCCGCGTCGTGGAAAGCCGGCGGCCCCGGTGGCGGCGGGACCGGCGTCCGGTGCGGGCGAATGGCCGCGACGCGCCAATGCGGCGCGGAAAAGCCGATTTGCCCCGGTGTGCGGCAGACACCGGGGGCCGGGGTGAGTATTCCACCCCGGCCCCCGGTGCCGTCGCCGGAACGCTCCGGCGGCGCCGCCGCGCTAGTGCGCGGCCTCGTACTTCTCGATCACATTGGCGGGGATACGGCCCCGCTCATTGACCTTGATGCCGTTGTTCTTCGCCCACTCGCGAATCTCGGCCGACCGCTCGCGGCTGTTGGTGGTGCGCGTGCCGCGGCCGGTCCGGCCGGTGGTCCGGCGGGCCTTGCGGGCGCTGGCGACGAACGGCTCCAGGCCGTTGCGCAGCTTGGCCGCGTTCTTCTTGCTCAGGTCGATCTCGTAAGGGGTGCCATCCAGCGAAAAGCTGACGGTCTCGTCAGCCTCGCCGCCGTCGATGTCGTCCACGAGAAGGACTTCGACCTTCTGTGCCATGCGGGGACTCCCTAGCTATGCGTCCGGCTTCGCGTCCGGATGGGTCTCGATGAATGCAGCATAGACCTCATCCGATATCTTGCCACGTTCGGAGACTTCGACGCCCTCACGCAATGCCCACTCGCGGACATCGCCGTTCGTGTAGCCCTTGATCTTGGCGGTCCGGCCGGTCTTGCGGCCCTTCCCCGCGGCCCTCACCTCGGCGGCGTTGTCGATGTAGGGCCCGAGGGCGTCCAGCATCTCGTTCAGGCGCTTGTAGTTGTCATCGCTCAAGTCGATCGTGAACGTCCGACCCAAGACTTCGAAGTCTCGCTTTGCGACATCGTGTCCTTCGGAGCCGTCGATGTCGTCCACGCGAATGACCTTCTCGGCCATGTGTACCTTGACTTCCTTCCCCTTGCCTACGCGGCGACCTTGACCGTAGCGGATTCCGGGCCCTCGCATGGCGGCATGAGGACGCGACACGGTCCGCGACACGGTCCGCGACGCGGTGTGCGAGGCGGTGTGGCGCGGTGCGCGCCATGGGCGGGCCGCCGGACGCGCGCGCCCGGTCGGCCCTCAGTCGGCCCGGACTCAAGTTCCGGTCAAAGCGTGCATGTCGCGTGGATCGCCGGGTAGCGGGAGCGACGGAGTCTTCACACCATCGAGGGAGCTGGACCATGGCCAACCCCGCCGGCCGCGACGACCCGAAGCAGGAGCAACTGGAGCAGCGGCGGGTGAGCCCGGACGACACGCGGCTCACCACCGACCAGGGGATCCGCGTCGACGACACGGACAACTCGCTGGCGGTGGGTGAGCGTGGCCCGACCTTGATGGACGACTTCCACCTACGCGAGAAGATCACCCATTTCGACCACGAACGGATCCCGGAGCGGGTCGTCCACGCCCGCGGCGCGGGCGCCTACGGGCGTTTCCGGCTCAGCGAGTCTCTCGCCGAGTACACGACCGCCGAGTTCCTGTGCGACACCTCCCTGGAGACTCCGGTCTTCGTGCGCTTCTCCACCGTCGCCGGGTCGCGCGGCTCGGCCGACACCGTCCGGGACGTCCGGGGCTTCGCGACGAAGTTCTACACGCGGCAGGGCAACGTCGACCTCGTCGGCAACAACATGCCGGTCTTCTTCATTCAGGACGGCATCAAGTTCCCCGACTTCGTGCACGCGGTGAAGCCGGAGCCGGGCAACGAGATCCCGCAGGCGTCCTCCGCGCACGACACGCTCTGGGACTTCGTTCAGCTCCAGCCCGAGACGATGCACATGATGATGTGGCTGATGTCCGACCGGGCGCTGCCGCGCAGCTACGCCATGATGCAGGGCTTCGGCGTCCACACCTTCCGGCTGGTCGACGCCGGGGGACGGCCGACGTTCGTGAAGTTCCACTGGAAGCCGAAGCTCGGCACGCACTCGCTCGCCTGGGACGAGACCCAGAAGATCGCCGGGAAGGACCCCGACTTCAACCGGCGCGACCTGTGGGACCGCATCGAGGCCGGCGACTTCCCCGAGTACGAGCTCGGCGTGCAGCTCGTCCCGGCCGAGGACGAGCACCGCTTCGGCTTCGACCTGCTCGACGCGACCAAGCTCCTCCCGGAGGAGGAGGTGCCGGTGCGGCCGGTCGGCACGCTGGTGCTGGACCGCAACCCCGACAACTTCTTCGCCGAGACCGAGCAGGTCGCCTTCCACATCGCCAACGTCGTGCCGGGCATCGACTTCACCGACGACCCGCTGCTGGAGGCCCGGCTGTTCTCCTACCTGGACACCCAGCTCATCCGGCTCGGCGGGCCGAACTTCCCGCAGATCCCCGTCAACCAGCCGGTGGCCGGCGTGCACAACCACCACCGCGACGGCTACCACCAGATGATGATCCACAAGGGCCGGGCGAGCTATCACAAGAACACCCTGTCCGGCGGCTGCCCGATGGTCGGCGGCGCGGGCTCGTACACGCACTTCCCCGAGCGGGTGGACGGCGTCAAGCTCCGCAAGAGGAGCGAGAGCTTCGCCGACCACTACTCCCAGGCGACGCTGTTCTGGAACAGCATGGCCGGCTGGGAGAAGGAGCACATCGTCGGCGCCTTCCGGTTCGAGCTCGGGAAGGTCGAGGCCGAGGAGGTCCGCGCGGGCGTCGTCGGCCACCTGAACCGGGTCGACCATGAGCTCGCCGTCCGGGTCGCCGAGGGGATCGGGGTGGAGCCGCCGCGGGACACGCCGGTCCCCAACCACGGCCGCACCTCGCCGGCGCTCAGCCAGGACAACGCCCCCCGCGACTCGGTCCAGGGGCGCAAGATCGCGATCCTGGCCGCCGACGGCGTGGACTCGGCGGCGGTCGCGGCGGTCGGCGAGGCGCTCACGGAGGCGGGGGCGGTGTGCGAGGTGCTCGCCGCCGCCGACGGTTTCCTGCAGGCCGAGAACGGCGCGCAGGTGCAGGTCACCCGCGCGATGCCGACGGTGGCGTCGGTGCTCTACGACGCCGTGGTCGTCCCGGGCGGCGAGGCGAGCGTCCGCGCCCTCGCGCAGGACGGCGACGCCGTGCACTTCGTCGCCGAGGCGTTCGTGCACTGCAAGGCGGTCGGCGCGCTCGACGCCGGCATCGGCCTGCTGGAGCGGGCCGGGATCACCGGGGTGGAGTTCGCCGACGGCGGGACGGTCTCCGACGCGGGGGTCGTCACGGGCGAGGGCGGCGGCGACTTCACCGGCGAGCTGATCAAGGCGATCGCCGCGCACCGGCATTGGACCCGTAAGAAGGACCACGTTCCCGCCTGACCGGAGGACCTCGTCCGGCGCGCCGCGTTCGGCGCGCCGGACTCGCCGTTCCGGAGCGCCCGGCCTTGCCGCGCCCTGTCATGCCCGGGTCATGGGAATGTCATGCCGGTTCTGTCCGAAAGTGATGGCGGGCGTCGCCGTGCGTCCCTTCCATCCGGCGTCGATTGTGGCCGAGATCACAAGTCCGGATTCGGCCGGATCGACCCCGGAATATTGTGAAAATATATCTTGTACAAATTTCTGGGCGTGCCGCGGAACGCGGTATACACGCTCTCATTGATCTCGTTTTCCCGATGCCGGGCGCGTGGTCGATACGACCGCCCCGGCCGGTCGCGGGCCGTCCGGATGCCCGCTGACATGGGCTGATCGGTCCCCTCTTCGGCCGGACGCGATGGTCGGCGCCGAATCCGCCTTGCCGGTGTGGGAAGTCCTGTGCCGCCGGATCTGCCCAGCAGTGCAGTTCCAATGGCGCACTTTCCTGTAGCAAGATGACGGCCATCTCGCCGGGTGGCCTTTCCGGACGCGGCGATCGAATACCGCCCTTCCGATGAAGGGCGCGCACGACCGTTCTTTCGTCGCCGCCGTCCCGGGGCGCGGTCTCGACCACATGAAGGGCTGCCGTATGGACGCGTCCGTGATCGACCGGTTCCGCGAGCTGACCGTCGACGAGTCCGACCCCTTCTACTTCGACCACCCGCTCGATCATGTGCCCGGGATGCTGCTGTTCAGCGGCCTGTTCGGACTCGCGGCGGACGCCGACGCGGAGCTCCTGCCGGGCCGGGCGCCGGGCCGGGTGACGGCGCACCTGGACTTCACCCGATTCTGCGAACTCGACCGGGCGACCGCCCTGTCCTGCGTGGCCGGTGGCGGGGGGACCTGGACGGTCGCCGCGCGCCAGGGCGAGATGACCGCCTGCGCGGGCTCCATCGCGTTCACCTCCGGGGGAGAGGGACCGCCCGCCGGACGGCCCGCGGTGCCGCCCCCCAGATCAGGGCGCCCGGCCGGCCACGCCCGGCTCCGGCGGGCTTCCGGAGCCCTCGTCCACCGCAGCCGCCCGGAGAACATCCTGATCGGAGAACCCGCCCGGTCGGGCCCGGACCTGGTGGAATGCGCCGTGCTCGACCTGCCCGAGGGCAACGCCCTCCGCCGGGAGGGCCGTCCGGACGCGGGGCGGGCGGACTCCCGCGCGACCGTGGAGATCGTCGAGGCGGGCCGCCAGTTCGCCACGATGATGGAGCACCGCGAGCACGGGCGGCCGATGGACGTGACGGTGCTGTGGCTGTCGCTGCGCATGGACCTGCCCCGGTGGATCGACCGCGCCGTCCCGCTCCTGCTGCGCTGGCCCGTCGAGCGTCTTCCCGGTCGCCGCTCCCGCTACGCGATGACGCTGGTCGACGCCTCCGGCGGCGCCGCGCTGGGGTCGCTCGTCTACGGCGCCCATCCCGTCGGCCCGGCGGCGTACGCGCGGACGAGGCGGGCATGAGCGGCGGGGGCGCGCCGTTCCTCGTCCGGGCGCCGCGCCTGCTGTTCCTCGCCGGGGTGGGCGTCCTGGCCGCGGGGATCGCGCTGCACGCCCGGCGGGGCGGCGCCCCGGAGCCGTTCGCGGCCGGGCTGCTCACGGTGTACCTGGGGTGGCTGCTCGCGGAGGTCCCGGTGACGTTCCGCCGGGCGGCCGCCGCGCCGGCCGACGCGCGGACGCTGCTGCCCTATGCCTGCGCCCGCCTCCTGCTGATGGCCTCGGCGTCGTTCGGGCCGCTGCCCTGGGACGGCTGGTCGCCCTGGCTGCTGCCGCCCGCCGCACTGTTCGTCGCGGGCGTGGCGGTCCGGCAGGTCGCGATCCGCACCCTCGGCCGCTTCTACTCCCACCACGTGATGCGCCAGGACGGGCACCGAGTCGTGACGCGGGGGCTCTACCGGCTCGTGCGTCATCCGGCGTACGCCGGGATGCTGCTCGCGCACATCGGCTTCACCTGCTTCTTCCTCGGCCCCGCCACGGTCGTCGCCCTGGTGCTGCTCGGCGCGGCCGTCACCTGGCGGATCCGGGTGGAGGAGCGGACGCTCTGGGACATTCCCGGCTATCCGCAGTACGCCGCGGGCAGGGCGCGCGTGCTGCCGAAGGTGTGGTGACCGGCATGCCGGATAGGGACCTCGTGGAGCGGGACCCGGGCGAGGCGACCCGCACGGGCAACAAGTTCGCGCGGCTGGAGGAACTGCGCCGGGCGGGATTCCCCGTCCCGGAGTTCTTCTGCCTGCCTGCCGCCGCGTTCGACCGCGCGCTGGAGGCGGTGCGCGGCGACCTTCCCGTGCCGGAGGCCGTGCCGGTGGAGGACTGGTGCGCCGCCGCCGCGGCGGCGCTGAGCGGGGCCGTCCCGGAAGGCGACCTCGCCGCGCGAGTGCTCGCGGCCTTCGACGGTCGCTTCGGCCGGGACGGGCTGGCGGCCGTGCGCGGCTGCGTCGTGCCGGACGCGGACGGCGCCGGCGAGGACGGGGCGGACGACCCCTTCGCCGGCATGAGCGACAGCTTCCTCTACGTGCCGAGGGACGGTCTGCTCGCGGCGGTGGCGCGCTGCTGGGCGTCGGCGTTCAAGGCCGAGGCCGTCCGCTACCGGCTGCTCAAGGGCCTGGACCCGGCCGCCGCCCGGGTGGCGGTCGGCGTCCAGCGGATGGTCCCGGGCTCCCGGTCGTTCGTGGCGTTCACCCGCGACCCCCGGGACGGGACGCGCCGGCACGTCATCGCCGCCGCGCACGGCATCGGGGAGGGCGTGGTCCAGGAGCGCGCCGACGTGGACCATTTCTTCGTCGACCCCGCCACCGGCGCCGTCCGCGCGGAGGTCGTGACCAAGCTCCGGATGGTGGGCCCGCCCGCCGCGGGAGAGACCGCGCTCGAAGTGCTCGCCGTCCCGGACGCCCTGCGCGACGCGCCGGTGCTCGACGACGATCACGCGCGGCTCGTCGCCCGGCTCGCGAGCCGGGTGGAGGACCTGTTCGGCGGCCCCCAGGACATCGAGGGGACGATCACCCCGGACGGCGCCGTCCACCTCGTCCAGGCCAGGCCCATGGCGGGCACGGCGCGGGACGAGGGGCCGCGTGTCCTGTGGGGCAACCACAACATCACCGAGAGCTTCCCGGGAGTTTCGGGGGCGCTCACCTACTCGCAGGCGCGCATGTTCTACGAACTGGCCTTCACCGACCTGTACCGGCGGATGGGCGTGCCCGCGCGGCGGCTGCGCGCGAACCGGCACCGGCTGGCCCGCATGGTCGGCCTCCTCGACGGCCGGGTCCACTACCGGCTGGACGACTGGCAGGAGCTCCACGGGCAGATGCCGGTGTTCGACCTCGTCCGGGCGGGCTGGGAACAGGGCATGGGCATCACCGGCGAGGCCCGCGCCGGCCGGCGGTGGCCGCGCGCCCGCGTCGCCGCCGCCCTGCCCTCCGTCGCGTGGCACGCCGCCGGGCACCCGCGCGCCACCGCGCGGATGCTGCGCTGGTGGGACGGGCTGATGGCGGAGGTCCACGACCCGGCCCGCCCGCTCGCGGACCGGCCGCCCGAGGAACTGATCGCGCTCTACCGCCGTGTCTGGGCGGAGGCGTCGGCGCGGTGGGGCGTCACGCTCGCGAACGGCGTGTACGGGCTGCTCGCCATGCGGGCGGGCACCGCGCTGCTGCGCCGCTGGGCGGACGCGGGTCCCGACCTGCTCGTCGGGCTGCTGTGCGGGGGCCGGGAGAACCGCTCGCTCGCGGCGGCCCGCGCCGCGATCGGGCTCGCCGAGCGGGCCGCGGCCGTCCCCGCGCTGCGCGCGCTGCTGCTGGCGGCCGGCGACGACGGCGAGACCGGCGCGGAGCACCCGCGGGCGGTGTGGGACGACATCGCCGCCGGGCGGTACGGCGCGGACCTGGCCGCCGGCGCCCTCGCCCACCTGCGCCTGTACGGGGATCGGGCGATGCACGACCTGAAGCTCGACGAGCCCACGCCGCGGCAGCGGCCCTGGATGCTCGTGGGGACGCTCGCGCCGTTCGTCCGGCGGGGCGCGACCGTGGCCGGTAACCGGGCCGAGGAGGCGCGGGCCGCCGCGGACGCCCGGCTGCGCCTGCGCGAGGCGTGCCCCGATCCCGCGCGGCGCGCGGCGCTGACCGCGCTGGTGGCGCTGATGCGCTGGTTCGTCCGGGTCCGGGAGGACACCCGGTTCTGCCGCACCCAGCTGTTCGGCGTCTCCCGGGAGGTGCTGTGGCGGCTCGGCGCCCGGCTCGCCGAGGAGGGGCTGCTCGACGCCCCGGGCGACGTCGTCGACCTCACCGTGGAGGAGGTCTTCGGCGCGTTCGAGGGCACGCTGCCCGGCGCGGACCTGCGCGGCCTCGCCTCCGTGCGGAGCGCCGAGCGCGCCCGGAACCGCGCGGCCCCGCCGCCGCCCGTGCTGATGTCGGTGCCCGCGGGGCGGCCCGTCGCGACGGCCCTGCGGCAC
>NZ_CAACVB010000264.1 GCF_900659635.1 Actinomadura roseirufa
GCTCTCGGGCCGCGCGACTTCCGCCCGGCCGCGCGCCCGCGCGACCGCGGCGGAGTCCCCCCGGATCCACCATGGTCACGCGGGAGGCCGCGGGGTCAGGCGCGGCCCGCCGCCGCGGCGGGCTCGGCGGGCCTGGCCCAGAAGTGCTCGACGAGGAACGGCGCCACGGGCAGCACCGCCGCGCCGAGGGCGAGCGCGGTGCGCGTGAGGTCCCAGCGGAGCTGGTCGCGGACGAGGAACACCAGCCCGACGTAGCCGATGAAGAGGACCCCGTGCACGGGGCCCATGATCTGGACGCCCACCGGGGCGTCCCCCAGGTACTTCAGCGGCATGGCGATCAGCAGCAGCACCAGGAAGGAGACCGCCTCGGCGATCGAGACGATCCGGAAGGCACGAACGTTGTCCACGAACGGTCAACGTACAGGCGGCCCACGCCGGTTGCGACCACCTGTATGGCCCTGCTCACATCCACCCCACCAGGGCGGTGTAGACCGGGCCGTTCCGCGCGAAGCGGGGATCTTTCCGGCGGGGCCCTCTAGGGTGGCGGCGTGGACTGGAGCTTGCTGACCTGCGCGCGTAAGGGACATATCACCTACGCGCCGGACGAGGAGGGGCTGCGCGGGCGGCTCCTCGTGCGGACCCCGATCGGCGACGCGTGGCGGTGCCTGCGCTGCGGAACCTACGTGCACGGCGAGCCGCACGGCACCGGGCCCGCCGACCGGGCGCCGCTGGTGAAGCGCGGCCGGGAGCTGCGCGACGCGTTCATCATGCGGTTCTTCGCCGTCGAGCGCGGGATCCGCGGCGTCATCGTGCTGCTCGCCGCCTACGGGGTGTGGCGGTTCGCCGAGAGCCGCGGCTCGATCGAGCGGATCTTCGAGAAGGAGATCCCGCTGCTGCGGCCGCTGGCCGACCAGGTCGGCTGGGACCTGGACCACTCCAAGGTCGTCGAGTCGACCCGGCACGTGTTCGACCTCGACGCGCGGACGCTGCGCTGGCTGGCGGTCGGCCTGCTGGTGTACGCGGCGGTGGAGCTGATCGAGGCGGTCGGGCTGTGGCTGCTGCAGCGCTGGGGCGAGTACTTCGCGGTGATCGCCACCTGCTTCGGGCTACCCATCGAGATCTACGAGCTGGTCGAGAAGATCACCGTGGTGCGGATCGGCGCGCTGCTGATCAACATCGGGCTGATCGCCTACATCGTCGTCACCAAGCGGCTGTTCGGAGTGCGCGGCGGGCGCGCCGCGCACGAGGCGCACCTGCGGAGCGAATCGCTGCTGGAGGTCGAACAGGCGACGCAGGAGTCGGACCTGCGGCATCCCGCCGCCCCCGAACCGGCGGGATAGCGGACGCGCGGCGACGAACCCGGACGCGAGTTCCCCGCACGACTTCCCTGGACGGCGCCCCGGGGCGGCCGAGCGGGGGAAGTCACGGCAACGGTGACGTGAAAGCGCGCTCCGTCCGGGAATGTCCCGTACATGGTCCGCCCCGAAGCGAGTGACGACACCCCCCGTGAAACCGTGTCCGCCCCCCGCGCCGCACGTCCCGCACCCCGGGGCGGGATACGCGGCGCCCTTCTGCTCGTCGTGGCCACGGTCGCCCTCGTGCTGCTGGCCCAGCAGACCCTGCGGCTCCTCCCGCACTGGCTGAACCCGTTCGCCGAGGAGACCAAGGACCGCAGCGGCCCCGCGCTGCTGCAGTCGATCCGCGACCTGCACCGCTACGAGGCCGCGAGCGGAGACTTCCAGGTCGTCGTGGACCTGGAGAAGGACGCGAAGTTCCTGCCTGGCGCGCTGCGCGGCAAGCGCACCCTCTTCGTCGGCAACGGCTCCGTGGACGCCTACGTCGACTTCTCCGGCGTCGGCGAGGGCGCGGTGAAGGTGAACGCCGACCGCACGTCGGCGTCCATCAGGCTGCCCCGGGCGCGGCTGGAGCCGACCAACCTCGATCCCAAGCGCAGCTATGTGTTCGCGACCGAGCGCGGGCTGTTCAACCGCTTCGGCGACTTCTTCAGCGGCAACCCCGGCGACCAGCAGCAGCTCAACGTGCTGGCCGGCCAGAAGATCCAAGCCGCCGCCGAGGCGAGCAACCTGCGCGGGCGCGCGGACGCCAACACCAAGCTGATGCTGGAGAACATGCTGCGGGCCCTGGGCTTCAAAACGGTCACCGTGGCCTCCGAGTCCCAGTAGCGCCCCGGCACCGCCACGAACGCGCTCGGGAGGAACGCGCGTGGGCGCCCGGCACCCGGCCGGGCGCCCCTCGGATCAGCCCCGCGGGACGCGCAGGATGAGCGCGTCGCCCTGGCCGCCGCCCCCGCAGAGCCCGGCGGCGCCGACGCCGCCGCCCCGGCGCCTGAGCTCGTGGACCAGGTGCAGGGCGATGCGCGCGCCGGACATGCCGACGGGGTGCCCGACGGCGATGGCGCCGCCGTTGACGTTGACCTTCTCGGCGTCGACGCCGAGGTCGCGCATCGACTGGATGCCGACCGCGGCGAACGCCTCGTTGATCTCGATGAGGTCGAGGTCGGCGACCTCCAGCCCCTCCTTGCCGAGCGCGTGCTTGATGGCGTTGGCGGGCTGGGACTGCAGCGAGTTGTCCGGCCCTGCGACGTTGCCGTGCGCGCCGATCTCGGCCAGCCAGGCGAGCCCGAGCTCCTCGGCCTTCGCCTTCGACATCACCACGACGGCGGCGGCGCCGTCGGAGATCTGCGAGGACGAGCCAGCGGTGATCGTGCCGTCGGCGCCGAACGCCGGGCGGAGCCGCGACAGCACCTCCACGGTGGTGTCGCCGCGCACGCCCTCGTCGGCGGCGAACAGGATCGGCTCGCCGCGCCGCTGCGGGATCTCCACGGGCGCGATCTCGTCGTCGAACACGCCGTTCTTGATGGCCTCGGCGGCGCGCCGGTGGGAGCGCGCGGAGAACTCGTCCTGCTCGGCTCGGGAGATGTCGAGCCGGGAGTTGTGGTGCTCGGTGGAGGCGCCCATGGCGATGCCGTCGAAGGCGTCGGTCAGCGCGTCGTGGGCCATGTGGTCGAGGACCTCGACCGAGCCGTACTTGTAGCCGCCGCGCGACTTCGGCAGCAGGTGCGGGGCCTGTGTCATGGACTCCATGCCGCCCGCCACGACGATGTCGAACTCGCCGGCCCTGATCAGCTGGTCGGCCAGCGCGATCGCGTCCAGCCCGGACAGGCACACCTTGTTGATCGTGATGGACGGGACGGTCATCGGGATGCCCGCCTTCACCGCGGCCTGGCGGGAGGGGATCTGCCCCGCGCCCGCCTGCAGCACCTGGCCCATGATCACGTATTGCACCTGGTCGCCGGACACCCCCGCGCGCTCCAGCGCGGCCTTGATGGCGTGCGCGCCGAGGTCGGCGGCGGAGAAGTCCTTCAGCGAGCCCTGCAAGCGCCCGATCGGGGTGCGCGCTCCGGCGACGATGACGGAAGTGGCGGTCATGAGGGGGCCTCCAGGGTGGTGCGGTGGCGACGTTTGCCACCATACCCAGCAGGACCGAACGCGATTTTATTCGCCCCCGTTCGACCGCAATGAGGGAGACACGCCCATGCTGACCCGTATCGACCACATCGGCATCGCCTGCCACGACCTGGAGGTCACCGTCGAGTTCTACCGGACGACCTACGGCTTCACGGACGTGCATTTCGAGGTGAACGAGGAGCAGGGCGTCCGGGAGGCGATGCTCAAGATCAACGACACCGGGGACGGCGCCGCGAGCTATCTGCAGCTGATCCAGCCGATCCGGGACGACTCCGCGGTCGCCAAGTGGCTCGCCAAGAACGGCGAGGGCGTCCACCACATCGCCTTCGGCACCGACGGCGACGTGGCCGAGGAGGCCGCCGGGATCGCGGGCAAGGGGGTGCGGGTGCTCTACGAGGCGCCGCGCAACGGCTCCCTGGGATCGCTGATCAACTTCCTGCACCCGAAGGACTGCCACGGCGTCCTGACCGAGCTCGTGCAGAAGCCCTGAGACGGCCCCGAGCCGGCTCCGAGACCACCGTGGGACGGACCGGGCGCGCGCCGCGCGGGCGCGCCCGGATCGTGACGTGTTCGATATCACGGGCGGGCGGGACGGGGTACTGACCGCTGCTCTGTGACCGTTCAGACACATCTGGTGCATTTGTGGGCCCCGTACCTGGGCACCTCGGACTTCGGCGAGCAGGACCACAAATGCGACAAAACACGCAGCGCGTCAAGATGAGCCCCCAACACGGCAGTGTCCGGAGTACGCTTCATTCGCCGGAAGAGGTCTGGGGCTCCGGTCCCGCTCAGGTGCCCCGTCAGCCAGGCTGATCGACCGGTCCCCGGAACCATCTTGTAGCCCCGTCACATGGCCCGCAGCCCCGTCACATCAGGATTGAGCCACATGCAGTCCGACATCGACGCCCAGCTCAGCAACTTCTTCGAAGACACGCCCCCACGCGAGTTCGACGTGGTGCTTCGCGGCTACGACCGGCACCAGGTCGACGAGCACATCAAGCAGCTCGACACCGAGGTCCGGCAGACCCGCGAGCAGACCCAGGCCCTGCACCGCGAGCTGTCGGACGCGCACCGCCAGCTCCAGGAGCAGGAGCGGCCGACCTACTCCGGTCTCGGCGCGCGCATCGAGCAGTTGCTGCGGCTCGCCGAGGAGCAGGCCACCGAGCTCGTCCAGGCCGCCCGCTCCGAGGCGAACGAGATCAAGGCCGCGGCCAAGGTCGACGCCGCCGAGCAGCGCGCCACCGCCGAGAACGAGGCCGCCGAGCTGCGCGCCACCGCCCAGCGCGAGGGCGACGACATGCGGGGCGCCGCCGAGCGCGAGGCGGAGGAGGTGCGCACCTCCGCCCGCCGCGAGGCCGACGAGCTGACCTCCACCACCGAGCGCGAGGTCGCCAAGCTGCGCGCGACCGCCGACCACGAGGTCGCCGAGAAGCGCGCCGCCGCCGAGCGCGAGATCGCCAAGCTGCGCACCACCACCGAGCGCGAGGTCGCGCAG
This sequence comes from Actinomadura roseirufa, assembly GCF_900659635.1. Lineage (GTDB taxonomy): Bacteria > Actinomycetota > Actinomycetes > Streptosporangiales > Streptosporangiaceae > Spirillospora > Spirillospora roseirufa. Next base: position 4,984 of record NZ_CAACVB010000264.1, read on the forward strand.
CTGCGCGCCTCCACCAAGCGCGAGCGGGACGAGATCCTCACCACGGCCAAGCGGCAGGCCGACGAGATGCGCGCGCAGGCCCAGCGCATCCTGGAGGAGAGCGAGGCCCAGCGCGCCCAGGCCGAGGCCGAGTTCGAGATCCAGCTGGCCGCCCGCCGCGAGGAGGCCGACCGGCAGGACGCCGAGCGGCACGCCGCCGCCCAGGCCGCCACGCAGAAGCTCGTCGCCGAGGCCGAGCAGCGCGCCGCGTCCGCCGAGCAGCGCGCCGCCAAGGCCACCCAGCAGGCCGAGCAGACCCGGCGTGAGGCCGACTCGCACGCCAAGCAGCTCATGGCCAACGCCCGCAAGAACTCCGACAACGTCATCGCCGAGGCCAAGTCGCAGGCCGAGCAGCTGCTCGCCGAGACCAAGTCCGAGGCCGACCGCGTCCGCACCGCCGCGCAGCGCCAGGTCGACGAGCTGACCCGCCAGCGCGACAGCATCACCAGCCACCTCAACCAGCTCCGCCAGCTCATCGGCGGCGTCGCCCCGACGATGGGCGGCGTCGAGCCCGAGCTGGCCGCGCCGCCGGAGAAGGCCGCCATCCCGGCCGCCGCGCCCAAGCCGGCCCCGCCGCAGGCCCAGCCCAAGCAGCAGCCGGCCGCCAAGGCCGCGCCCGCCAAGGGGGGCCAGGCCAAGAAGTCCGAGGAGGACGACGAGGACTGGTGGCAGGAGTGACCGGAGCGGTCCACCGACCGTCCGACGCCTGATCGGAAGCCTGGAGGCCGAAGTGCCTCTAGGCTTTCGTCATTCGATCCCCCGTGCCGGCGCGGCCGGCGGATACACGGCCGTGACCGCACGGGGACGGCAGGACGGAAGAGGAGAGCGGCGTGCCCGACGACACCCCCCACGACGACCGACCGGAGGCGCCGCCGAGCGCGCCCCCCGGCCAGCCGCGGGTGGGCGGCGGCACGGTCCCCGCTCCAGCCCCGCCGCCCGACAACGGCCCCGGCAATGGCCCCGGCGATGGCGACGGCGAGGCCGGCGACCGTGCTGGCGCCGCGGTGGCGGAGGACGACGAGACGGCGAGCGGGACGGACGGCTCCCCCGGCGACGGGGCCGGGGAGAGGCCGAGCGGGGCCCTGGACCCGGAGACCGTCGAGGCCCAGGAGGAGGACGCCGGGGACCGCGACCCGGCGACCGGGGGCCCGGTGGAGCGTCCGGCGCCCGTCCCGGGCAAGGAGCCCGTCGTGGACGTCGGGCCGGACACCCCGGACCCGGCGCACGACATCGAGCAGCGCAAGCTCGAGGCGGGCGTCGACCACCGCTTCCCCTTCGGCCGTCCCGGGGAGCCCCTCGGCCGCGCGCACCCGTTCGTCTTCGGGTTCACCGCCGCGCTCGGTGTGATCACCGCCTGGATGCTGGTGAAGGCCGCCACGAACGCCAAGTCGGTGATCGTGATGATCGTGGTGGCGATGTTCCTGGCGGTCGGGCTCAACCCCGCCGTGGAACGGCTCCGGCGGTTCGGGCTGCCGCGCGGCCTCGCGGTCGGCGCGGTGTTCATGGGCGTGCTGCTGTTCTTCGCCGGGTTCGTCGCCTCGCTGGTGCAGCCGATCTCCGAGCAGGTCACCGAGCTGCAGAAGAACATTCCCGACTACGTGACGAAGCTCCAGCACAACGAGCGGCTCGCCGAGTGGGACAAGCGCTACGGGCTGCTGGACCGCGCCGAGAAGACCGTCAACAGCAAGGGCTTCCAGGACACCCTCACCGACCTCGCCACCGGGATCGGCAAGCTCGCGGTCAACGGCATCTTCCAGAGCATCACGATCCTGATCCTGACCCTGTACTTCCTGGGCTCGCTGCCGCAGATCAAGACGTTCTTCTACCAGCTGGCACCGCGCTCGCGGCGGGCCCGCGTCGCGCTGCTCGGCGACGAGATCCTGGACCGCATCGGCGGGTACGTCGCGGGCCAGTTCACCATCGCGTTCATCGCGGGCGTCACCTCCTACATCTTCCTGGAGATCATGGGCGTGAAGTACGCGCTCGCGCTCGCCCTCATCGTCGCGGTGACCGACCTGATCCCGCTGGTCGGCGCGACGATCGGCGCGGTGATCGCGTGCCTGGTCGCGTTCCTGACCGGGACGGTCACCGAGGGCGTGATCTGCGTGGTCTTCTACGTCGTGTACCAGCAGGTGGAGAACTACCTGGTCTACCCGCGCGTCATGAAGCGGACGGTGGACGTGCAGCCCGCCGTGACGATCGTCGCGGCGCTCATCGGCGCGGCGCTGCTCGGGGTGGTCGGCGCGCTGCTGGCGATCCCGACCGCCGCCGCCATCTCACTGATCATCCGCGAGGTCCTCATGCCCCGCCAGGAGACCCTGTAGCGATCCCTGACGGGCTTTCAGGGGACTCCTGCCCCCGCCTCCCGCCGAGCTCGGGGCTCCCCTCTCGGCGGACCTGAGCCGTCCGCCGGCCCCGGCCGTGGCGAGGCCCGTCAACGACCGGTTCGCGCCAGGGCCGCGGCGAACTCCGACACCGCCTGGTTGAACAGGTCGGGCTGCTCGACGGCGCACAGGTGCCCGGCGCGCGGGATCACCATCAGCTCGGCGTCGGGCAGCGCGCCGGTCATGGCGCGCGCCTCCTCCTCGGGCGCCAGGACGTCCTCCTCGCCGACCAGGACGAGCGCGGGCACCTTGAGGGCGCGGAGGGTATCGAACGCCTCCTCCCGGGCCGCCATGGCGCGCTGCGCCCACGCCGCGGCCGCCGGCGGGGCGGCCTGGACGAGACCGCGGACCCGGCCGTAGACGAGGGCGCGGCGCTGGAGCGTGGTGGGCCCGACGAGGTTCGGCAGCACCTCGTCCACGAGCACTCCGGTCGTGCCCTCCCGTTCGAGGCGCTCGGCCTGCCGCAGCCGGTTCTCCCGGACGGGCGGCGTGTCGGCGGTGGCGCGCGTCCCGGCCAGGACGAGGCCGAGGACGAGACCGGGATGGCGGCGGCACAGCGCCATGGCGACGTGGCCGCCCATGGACAGGCCGCCGACGACGGCGCGGCGCAGCCCGAGGGCGCGCAGCAGCCGGGCCACGTCGTCGGCCATGGCGTCGACGGACGGCTCGCCGGTGCCGAGCCGCGATCCGCCGAAGCCGCGCAGGTCGGGGGTGACGACGCGGAACCGGCCGGCGAGCCCCTCGCGCTGGGCGAGCCACATCGCCGAGGACAGGGGAAAGGCGTGCAGCAGCACGAGCGGCGTCCCCGAACCGACGTCCCTGGCGTACAGCTGTACGGTCATCGCGTCCTCACGTCGGGCGGCCCGGTACCCGCCGTCCATCCGGCGGCAACGCAATCGTCACCCTGATCGAGGCCGGGCGAACGGGGGTGGCCGCGATCGGTCGCGCGCGTTTAGCCGTCCGTCCCGTCCCACGCGGTGGGCAGCGGGAAGGCGCCGGGCGCGACCCTCCGGACGATCTCGTTGAGCACGACGCGCACGTACGGCTCGCCCACCCACAGGTGCTTGGCCTTGTCGACGGCGACCACCTCGGCCTGCGGGACGCGCTTGAACCGCTCGCGGGCCTCGGCGGGGCGCAGGTAGTCGTCCAGCTCGGGGACGAGCGCGACGACCGGCCGCCCGTCGGCGCCCCAGGCGTCGAGGTCGGCGTCGGTGGCGCGGTGGAGCGGCGGCGACAGCAGGATCGCGCCCTCGACCAGCGGGTCGCGGCCCCACTTGAGGGCCAGCTCGGTGCCGAAGGACCAGCCGAGCAGCCACGGGTGGGGCAGGTCGTGGTACTCGGTGTACTCCAGCGCGGCGGCGACGTCGTGCCGTTCGGTCTCGCCCCCGCCGAACTCGCCCTGGCTGGTGCCGCGCGCGGAGGTCGTGCCGCGGGTGTTGAACCGCAGGACGGCCAGGCCGGCGAGGGCGGGCAGGCGGTAGGACGCCTTGCGCAGGACGTGGCTGTCCATCATGCCCTCGGCGGTGGGCAGCGGGTGCAGGCAGACCAGTGTCGCCACGGGCGGGCGGTCCGGTGGCAGCGCCAGTTCCCCGACCAGCTCCAGCCCGTCGGAGGTGTGCAGCGTGATCTCCTCGCGCCGCGCCGGCAGCACGGTCGACGCCCTGATGTCCCCCATCGCTCTCCTCTTCCTCGTGGGCGCGTTCCACCGGGTCCGGTGGGGACGGCGCGGATGGCATCGTACGGATGGCACTGTGTGGCGTCGTCGGGGGCGCCGTCGGGGGCGCCGTCAGTGGCGCGGAGCGTTCCTGGAGCGCTGGACGCGCGGCGCGCGGCGGTCACGGGCCTGCCAGCAGGGCCGGTGCCAGTGCCGCCGGTCGTCGGCGCCGCCGCGGTCGCCGGCGGGCCAGGCGACGACGTGCGCGACGCCCGGCGGGATCTCCTGGTCGCATCCGGGACAGCGGTACGCCTTGGTCGAGCCGGCCCCGGCGATCGAGCGGACGATCCAGTCGCCGTCCGGACCCTCCTCGGTCTCCTGGGACCAGCCACCGCCGCCGCCCTGCGAACGAGGGCCCTGCAGGGCGCGGCGGTTCTTGCGGGGGCTCATGGCTTCCAGAATATGGCGGGGGCGCGGGTGACGGGCGCCGGAGGCGGGCCGGGACCGGGTCTCAGCGCAGCGGGCGTCCGGCGGTGACGTGCTCCTCCAGCAGCGGCGTGGGCGCGAGGGCGGGCTCGCGGGTCTCGGCGTACAGGGCGCGCAGGACGGTGACGGCGCGGTCCGGGCCGAGGCGGTCGAGGTCGGCGATCGGGCCGCTCGGGTAGCCGCAGCCGAGCGTCATCGCGGCGTCGATGGAGTCGGCGTCGGCGTACCCGGCGCCGAGCATCGCCGCGGCGTCGTTCAGGTAGGGGAAGCGCAGGGCGTCCACGATGAACCCGGCCCGGTCGCGGCAGCGCACGGTGGTGAGGCCGAGGCGGGCGGCGAGGGCGGCGGCGCGGTCGGCGACGCCGGGGGCGGTGGCGACGGTGGCGGCGATCTCGGCGAGCGCGCCGCCGGCCTCCGGCAGGTGCAGGCCGACGACCGCGCCGGGCCGCGCGGTGGCCGCGGCCCGCTCGATGACCGGCGCGGACGCGGACGCGACCGCGAGCACCGCGTCGTCGCGGGCGGTCTCGAGATCGGAAGAG
>NZ_CAACVB010000265.1 GCF_900659635.1 Actinomadura roseirufa
GCCTCGGTCAGGGTCGGGTTCCGCACGACGCCGAGCATCCGCCGGGCCTGGTCGTAGTGGGGCGCGAGCTCGTCCCGCCAGTCGGTTATGTGAGCCCACCGCGCATCGATCGAGATCGGCCGCCCAGCCGTGGGCGGCCTGGCAGTCAGGGCAGACCAGGACCTGGTGATCGTCCCGTACCCCGCGCCGCCACGGGCTCGCGCCGCGCACGGGGTCGGTCTGCCGCGCCCCGCAACGGAAGCAGGGCATCACACCTCCAGGGTGCGGGGACCGGGCCGGCCGCGCGGGCTCGCACCGCGCCGCCGGCGCCGGTCCGGTTCGCTCAGAGCTCGGCGAGCGCCTTGCGGTACTCGGCGATGTCGCGCGCGTCCGGGATGGCGTTCTCGACCTTCCAGCGGACGACGCCCTCGGTGTCGATGACGAAGGTGCCGCGCGTAGCGAGGCCCCTCTCCTCGTCGAACACGCCGTAGCGCTGCGCCACCCCGCCGTGCGGCCAGAAGTCCGACAGCAGCGGGAACTGGTACTTCTCCTGGTCGGCCCAGGCGCGCAGCGCGAACATGGAGTCGACCGAGACGGCGAGCACCTGGACGCCGGAGTCGTCGCCCAGCGTGGGCAGCTCGTCCCGGATCTGGCACAGCTCTCCGGTGCACACGCCGCTGAAGGCCAGCGGGTAGAACACCAGGACGACGTTCTTGCCGCCACGGAAGTCCGACAGCCTCACCGGTGCGCCGTGCTGGTCCTTCAGCTCGAAGTCCGGTGCGCCGTCGCCTACCTCAACCGCCACTGCCTCTCCCGCGGGTCGCCCCGCCGCCGCGGGGAACGTGCGCCCCCACGGACGTGGGAACGGGCCCCAGTCTGCCACCCCCGGACCGCGCGCGACCGGACCGGGCGGTGGATCCCGGTCACACTCCCGATCACACGGCGCGACCCGGCGCGACCCGGTCCGTCCCGGAAGCGGGATCCGGGCACGCGGCCGTACGGCGCCGCGCGAGCAGCGGACGCCGTGCCGGGCGGCCCCGGCTACTTGCGGACCTTGGGTGCGACCAGACGCGTCCCCGACCATTCCTTGGCGGCGCTGATGCTGCTCGTCTGGGACAGGCCGGCGGTCTGCGCCGCCTCACCGATGTCGCTGGGCTCGACGTGCCCGTCACGGCCCGCCTTCGGCGTCAGCAGCCAGATGTTGCCGCCGCCCGCCAGCGGGATCATCGCGTCGGTCAGTCCCTCGAACAGGTCGCCGTCCTCCTCGCGCCACCAGAGCAGCACGATGTCGACCACGTCCTCGTAGTCCTCGTCGACCAGCTCGTTCCCCGTGACGGCCTCGACGGAGCCGCGGAGCTCCTCGTCGACGTCGTCGTCGTAGCCGATCTCCTGCACCACCTGGCCCGCCTTGAGGCCGAGCCGTTCGGCCAGGCTGCGCTCAGACTGCGCCTGACCCGCGGTCGCGCTCACGAAAGTCCTCCCATGGTCGAAAGTCCGCACGGTGCCCTATGCACGATGCATATCCGGCCCCCCGGGACGGGTGGCCCGCCCACACCAGTGCGGTGTTTGCGGGACAGTCCACACAAGTGGGGGCCCCTCGCGCAAGTGTCTTCCCGGCTTTTGGTGGCCTCATTGGCCCGAATACGGAGGCGGCCGTGACCGGACGCCCACAGAGGGTGACAATCCACGCTCATCCCTTAAACAATCCAGGCTCATCCCTTAAGCAGCGACAACCTGACCTGCCGGTCGGGATTGTCGACGTTCAGGTCGACCAGCGCCACGGACTGCCACGTCCCGAGCGCGAGCCGGCCGTCCAGAACGGGGACGGTGGCGAAGGGCGGCACAAGCGCCGGCATCACGTGCGACCTCCCGTGGCCGCGCGACCCGTGGGCGTGCAGCCACCGGTCGTCGGCCGGGAGCAGCTCCCGCAGCGCGGCCAGCAGGTCGTCGTCGCTGCCGGAGCCGAGCTCGAGGATCGCCACGCCGGCGGTGGCGTGCGGCACGAACACGTGCAGCAGCCCGTCCCCGCCCGCCGAGGCGGCGAACCGCTCGCAGTCGGCCGTGATGTCGTGCACGGTCTCCTTCGTACCGGTGGTCACCCGGACCACGGTGCTCTCCATGATCACTGGTGTACCCGATCCGCGCCGCCGGACCCCTCACGGCGCGCCCGGATCCTGGCCCGGATCCGCGCGCCGCCGCCGGCCGCCGGGCGGCGCGGGCGGTCAGCGTCCGGAGACGCCCTCCGCGTCCACGGCGCGCTCGATGACGGCGTCCGGTCCCGGGTAGACCAGCGTCTCGTGCCCGTCCTCGAAGCGGACGAGGTAGGGCGGGCCGCCGTCCGGGCCGCGCACCTCGACGATCTCGCCCTGCCGGTCGGCCTGCCCCACGACGTGGGCGTGGACGTGCAGGCGGTCTCCGATTGTCGCGTTCATGACTCCCCCAGGCTCGTTTCGGCCCGCCGCCTGGCGGACCGTGCCGGGCATGGTGCTCCTTGTACCCAGCTTCATACGTTCCGGGCGTGCAGTCGAGTGCCTCGCGGGTACCACCTCCGGCGGCGGCCCCGGACGGCGTCCCGCGACGGACCGGAACGGCACCTCACAGCACCGGTACCCCGGTTGACCGGGAAGAATGGTTACCGAATGGTAGAGATGCGTTAGCCGTCATGAACGGCGACGATGGATCACGAACCGAGGCGACGAACAGTCATGCCGGGGCCGCCGGCCGCCCGGACGGGCGATCGTGGCCCCACCAGCGCAGACGGCAAGCACAGAGGGGATCCCGTGGCTTCCGGACGTCAACGCTTTTCGATCATCAGCGACGGCCTGCCGAGTCAGCTGCCCGACATCAACCCGGAGGAGACCCGAGAGTGGCTGGAATCGCTTGACACGGTCATCAAGACCGAGGGCCGGGGCAGGGCGCGCTACGTGATGCTCAGGCTCCTCGAGCGGGCCCGTGAGCAGCAGGTCGGGGTGCCCGGCCTGCGCAGCACCGATTTCATCAACACGATCCCGCCGGAGTCGGAGCCCTGGTTCCCCGGCGACGAGCACGTGGAACGGCGCATCCGCGCCTACATCCGCTGGAACGCGGCGATCATGGTGTCCCGCGCCAACCGGCCCGAGCTCGGCGTCGGCGGCCACATCGCCACCTACGCCTCCGCCGCGTCGCTGTACGAGGTCGGGTTCAACCACTTCTTCCGCGGCAAGGACCACGGCGAGTCCGGCGACCAGGTCTTCATCCAGGGTCACGCGGCGCCCGGCATCTACGCCCGCGCGTTCCTGGAGGGCCGCCTCCCCGAGGGCAGGCTCGACGGGTTCCGGCAGGAGCAGTCGCATCCCGGCGGCGGCCTGTCGTCCTACCCGCACCCGCGCCTCATGCCGGACTTCTGGGAGTTCCCCACGGTCTCCATGGGGCTGACCGCGATCGACTCGGTGTACCAGGCGCGCTTCAACCGCTACCTGTACAACCGCAAGATCAAGGACACCTCCCGCTCGCACGTGTGGGCCTTCCTCGGCGACGGCGAGATGGGCGAGCCGGAGTCGCTGGGCGCCATCGGGCTGGCCGCCCGCGAGGAGCTCGACAACCTGACCTTCGTCGTCAACTGCAACCTGCAGCAGCTCGACGGGCCGGTCCGCGGCAACGGCAAGATCATCCAGGAGCTGGAGTCGTTCTTCCGCGGCGCCGGCTGGAACGTCATCAAGGTCATCTGGGGACGCGACTGGGACCCGCTCCTCGCGCAGGACGGCGACGGCGTCCTGGTCAACAAGATGAACACCACGCCCGACGGGCAGTTCCAGACCTTCACCGTCGAGTCCGGCGAGTACATCCGGGAGAAGTTCTTCGGCGACGACCCCCGGCTCCGCAAGATCGTCCAGCACCTCACGGACGACGACCTGCGCAAGCTGTCGCGCGGCGGCCACGACTACCGCAAGGTGTACGCGGCGTTCAAGGCGGCCCGCGAGCACGTCGGGCAGCCGACCGTGATCCTCGCCCACACCATCAAGGGCTGGACGCTCGGGTCCGACTTCGAGGCCCGCAACGCCACCCACCAGATGAAGAAGCTGACCAAGGCCGAGCTCAAGGAGTTCCGGGACCGGCTCTACCTCGACATCCCCGACTCCGCGCTGGAGGCGCCGCTCCCGCCCTACTACCACCCGGGCGAGGACTCCGACGAGATCCAGTACATGCGCGAGCGGCGCGCCGCGCTCGGCGGGTTCCTGCCCAAGCGGGTCGTGCGCGCCAAGCCGCTGAAGCTGCCCGGCGACCCGGTCTACGCCGAGCTGAAGAAGGGCTCGGGCAAGCAGAACATCGCCACGACGATGGCGTTCGTCCGGCTGCTCAAGGACCTGATCAAGGACGAGAACCTCGGCGCCCGGTTCGTGCCGATCGCCCCGGACGAGTACCGCACGTTCGGCATGGACTCGCTGTTCCCCACGTCCAAGATCTACTCGCCGCACGGGCAGACCTACGACGCCGTCGACCGCAAGCTGCTGCTGTCCTACAAGGAGTCCGAGCAGGGCCAGATGCTGCACGAGGGCATCAGCGAGGCCGGCTCGATGGCCTCCACGATCGCCGCGGGCACCTCCTACGCCACGCACGGCGAGCACATGATCCCCGTCTACATCTTCTACTCGATGTTCGGGTTCCAGCGCACCGGCGACCAGATGTGGGCCCTCGGCGACCAGATGGGCCGGGGCTTCCTCCTCGGCGCCACCGCCGGCCGCACCACCCTCACCGGCGAGGGCCTCCAGCACGCCGACGGGCACTCGCCGCTGCTCGCCGCGACCAACCCCGCGTGCGTCCACTACGACCCCACCTGGGCGTTCGAGCTGGCGCACATCGTGCAGGACGCCCTGCGCCGCATGTACGGCTCGTCCGAGGAACACCCCACCGGCGAGGACGTCTTCTACTACCTCACGGTCTACAACGAGCCCTACCAGCAGCCCGCCGAGCCCGAGAACCTCGACGTCGCCGGGCTCCTCAAGGGCCTGTACCTGCACCGTCCCGCGCCCGAGGTCTCCGCGGGCAACGGCCAGGCCCCGCGAGCCCAGATCCTCGCCTCGGGCGTCGGCGGCCGCTGGGCGCTGGAGGCGCAACGGCTCCTCGCCGAGGACTGGGGCGTCGCGGCCGACGTCTGGTCGGCGACCTCCTGGAACGAGCTCGCCCGCGAGGCCGCCGCCTGCGACGAGTGGAACCTCCTCAACCCCGGCACCGAGCAGCGCGTCCCCTACGTCACGCGGAGGCTGGAGAACGTTCCCGGGCCGATCGTCGCCGTATCGGACTACATGCGCGCCGTACCCGACCAGATCGCCCCATGGGTGCGCGGCGACTACTCCTCGCTCGGCACCGACGGCTACGGCTTCTCCGACACCCGCGCCGCCGCCCGCCGCTTCTTCCACGTCGACGCGGCCTCGATCGTCCTCGCGGTCCTCACCCGCCTCGCCCGTCACGGCGAGGTCAAGACCGAGACCCTCCAGCAGGCGATCGAACGCTACAAACTGGACACCGACGTCAGCTCGGTCTTCGCCGGCGGCATCGGCAGCGCCGAAAGCAACACGGGAGGAGACGCGTGATTTATTGCATTGCCCTTGGCGTCAGGCGCTAGCGCGCCTTCCTTCAACGGGCAATGCGGCGATCGCTGGCATCGCTCCGACTCGCCCTAGAGGGCTCGCTGCGCGATCAGGTTCTCGCTTCGCCCGAACCTGGCTTCGCACGCGATCGCAACGTTGCGGCTGGTCACGGGTTGAGCTGAAAGAAGCGTGTCGGGCTGGTCTTGATCGCGGAGGTGTAGGCCGCGATCTGGACACGTCGCACGTTGTGCGAAGGGCCCCGAGGGTTCTCGGGGCCCTTCATCGTGTCCGGGAGTTCAAGGCCAGCTTGACCCCGCTGCTCAGCCGTCGCGCGAGCGCGCTACCTGAGCGGCGGGGGCGACGCCGGAGGCGAGCCCCCGCCGGGAAGATCGCGAAGCGATTCGCGCTCGCACAAGAACGGTCAGGTGCGAGCCGCTAGGCGAGCACCTGGGCCGGGCTTGCGATCAACGCGGCTTGAAGACGCCGAAGCGGTTGCCGGCGGGGTCGATCAGGTGGGCGAATCGCAGGCCCGACTTGCCCGTCGTGGCGGGGACGGCCACCTTGCCGCCGGACTGTTCGGTGCGGGTGCAGACGGCGTCCACGTCGTCGACGAGGACCATGAAGGTCGCGTGGTTGGCCGACGGGTCCGAGGTGCGGGAGATCCCGCCGCTCGGCTCCCCGGCGCCCGCGTAGCTGATCAGGTCGTAGCCGCCGTCGTCGTCGGGGTCCTGCGCGAACCGCCAGCCGAACAGGTCGCCGTAGAACCTGCGCGCCTCCTCGGGGGCCTCGGTGCCCACCTGGAACCACGCGACGGTGTTGTACGCGGGAACGGTCATCGCCTTCTCCTTATGTGTCAGGTCGGGTCCGGCACCGTGCGTCCGGCGCCGGGGACCAGGGTGGGCGGAGCGGGCGACAACCCCCTGTCGGGATTTCCGCGGATCCTCAGACGAATTCGAGCGGGCGCAGAACGTAGTCGGGCGGGCCGGACGGGATGTCGTCGAGCCGGCGTTCGGGGGCGGGCTCGTCCAGCAGCGCCGCGCGGCGGACGCGGTCGATGCGGAACACCCGGGACTCGTCGCGCAGCCGGCACCAGCCGAGCAGGTACCAGCGCAGGCGGACGGCGGTGAACGCGAGGGGCTCGACGTCGCGCTCGGTCTCGCTGCCGCCCGCGTCGACGTAGCCGAGCCGGACGACGCGGCGCGCGGACATCGCCTCCTCCAGCACGGCGGGCACCGAGACGGGCGCGGCGGCCTCGCCGTCCGGCGGGCCGACGAAGCGGATGCGGTCGGCGAGCTCGCGGGCGGTGGCCCCGTCGCCCGCCGACATCGCCGCGACGATCTTGTGCAGGGCGGTGCGGGCCGACCGGGAGAACGGCGAGCCGCCGGCGCGGGCCAGGGCGACCGCGACGGCGACGGCCTCGGCGGGGGTGAAGTTGAGCGGCGGCAGCGTGCGGCTCTTGTCCAGCGTGTACCCGCCGCCGCGGCCGACGTCGGCGTAGATCGGCACGCCCGCCTGCTGGAGCGCGGCGATGTCGCGCTCGATGGTGCGGACGCTCACCTCGTACCGCGCGGCCAGTTCCCGGGCGCTGGCCCGGCGCGGCGCGCGGGCCCTCAGCTCCTCCACCAGTGCGTACAAGCGGTCGGTGCGGTTCACGCGGCGACGGTACGCCCCGCCTCTGACATCCATGAGGATCACACCATCGCGGCGTGGATTGTGTGGGCGGCGCACATGGGAGGGCGGGCGGGGCGTCCGTAGGTTGTGCGCATGACGAGCGAAGCGGCCGGCGGGCTGGATCTCACGGGGCGGCGTGCCCTGGTCACCGGCGGCGCGGGCGGGATCGGCCTCGCGTGCGCCCGGCGGCTGGCGGCGGCGGGGGCGCACGTGGTGGTGGCCGACATCGACGGCGCGGCGGCGGAGCGGGCGGCGGCCGAGATCGGCGGGACGCCGGTGGCCGCCGACCTGGCCGAGACGGGCTCGCTCGCGGGGCTGGCGAGCGGTGTGGACGTCCTGGTCAACAACGCGGGCGTGCAGCACGTGGCACCGCTGGAGGAGTTCCCGCCCGAGATGTTCGCGCGGATCCTGAGGCTGATGGTGGAGGCGCCGTTCCGGCTCGTCCGGGACGCGCTGCCCGGCATGTACGAGCGCGGCTGGGGACGGGTGGTGAACATCTCGTCCGTCCACGGGCTGCGCGCGTCGCCGTTCAAGGCGGCGTACGTGACGGCCAAGCACGGCCTGGAGGGGCTGTCCAAGGTGATCGCGCTGGAGGGCGCGCCACATGGTGTCACGTCCAACTGCGTCAACCCTTCTTATGTGCGCACCCCACTGGTGGAGGGGCAGATAGCCGATCAGGCGCGCGCGCACGGGCTGGAACCGGACGAGGTGGTGGAGCAGATCATGCTCGAACGCGCCGCCGTGAAGCGGCTGGTCGAGCCCGGCGAGGTGGCGGAGCTGGTGGCCTACCTGTGCTCGCCGGGGGCGGCGATGCTGACCGGCGCGTCGCTGTCCCTGGACGGCGGCTGGACGGCGCACTGAGGCATGTCCACAATGTCCCCTATGACCTGCGGTGTCTTCCTTGAGCTGCTCGCCCGCGAGGCGTCCCCCGTGGAGTTCGAGGGGCCGCTGGTGCGGGCGCGGGCGGCGGGGGCTCCCCCGGCGGTGCTAGCCGAGCTGGAGGCCGCCAAGCTGGCCGCGCTGCGGGTCCGGACGATCATGCGCAGGCACGCGCGCCGGGAGGCGGAGCTCGCGGCGCTGTTCGACACCGCGGGCGACCTCGCCGGGCTGCGCGACCTCGACGCGGTGCTGACCGCGATCACGCGCCGGGCCCGGCGGCTGCTGAACGCCGACATCGCCTACCTGACGCTGAACGACGACGAGCGCGGCGACACCTACATGCGGGTCACCGACGGCACGGTGTCGGCGGCGTTCCGGCGGCTGCGGCTGCCGATGGGGGCGGGCCTGGTCGGGCTGGTCGCGCAGACGGCGACGCCCTACACCAGCGCCCGCTACCTAGGGGACGGACGGTTCCAGCACCGGGACTTCATCGACGCGGCGGTCGCCGAGGAGGGCGTGGTCGCGATCCTGGGCGTGCCGATGCAGCTGGGCGGCCGGGTGATCGGGGTCCTGACGGCGGCCGACCGCGGCGAGCGCCCCTTCGACCAGGAGGAGGTGGCGCTGCTCGGCTCGCTCGCCGCGCACGCCGCGGTCGCCATCGACAATGCCCGCCTCCTGGAAGAGACCCAGGCCGCACTGGACGAGCTGAGCACCGTCAACGAGGTCGTCAGGGCTCGAAGCGCCGCTGTGGAGCGAGCGGCGCGCGCGCACGACCGGATGACCGCGATCGTGGTCCGCGGCGGCGGGGTCGAGGACGTGGGCGCGGTCGTCACCGAACTGCTGGGCGGGACCCTTCACGTCCTGGACGCCGACGGGCGGCAGCTCGCGACCACGGGGACGGTGTCCGCTCCTCTCAGCGAGCACGAGCTGTCCGGGGTCACGGCTTCAGCGCACTCTGCGCGCGCAGGGGCGCACGGTCCACCGCGACGATCTGTGGATCGCGTCCGTCACCACCGGCGACGAGGTGCTGGGCACGCTCGTCCTGCGGTCGGCGGGCGAGGTCTCCGTCGAGGACCAGCGGATCCTCGAACGGGCCGCCCTGGTCACCGCGCTCCTGCTGCTGCTCCGCCGGAGCGTGGCCGAGGCGGAGGGCCGGGTCCGCGGAGAACTGCTCGACGACCTGCTGTCGGGCCGCCACGCGGACGCCGAGGCCCTGGCGGCCCGTGCCGGCCGCGTGGGCGTGGACCTGGACGCCCCGCATGTCGTGCTCTCGGTTCGCTACGGTCCGCCGGAACATCGCCGGCGGGCCGCGTTCTGGGCGTCCTCGTACGCGGCGGCGGAACACGGCCTGGCCGCGTCCCGGGGCGAGGAGGTCGTGCTGCTGCTGCCGGGCGACCGTCCCGGGGACGCGGCGCGGCGGGTCGCCGGGGAGCTGGGCGCCTCGCTCGGGGGTCCCGCCACGGTCGGCGCGGCCGCAGAGCGCCGAGAGCCTCGTCCAGAACTGCGCGGTG
>NZ_CAACVB010000266.1 GCF_900659635.1 Actinomadura roseirufa
CCCCGGGCGTGCCGGTCCGCCGGCGCCTGCTCGTCGGCGGCGCCGTCGCGGCCGGGGCCGCCGGGGCCGCCGCCGGCGTGACGGCCGAACGGACGACTCACGACGACCCGCCCGCGGCGGGCGGCGGCACCCTGACGCCCGACCTCGGCACGTGGCACCCGGTGGTCAACGCCGCCGACGTGCGTGAGGGCGCCGTCCACGGCTTCACCGCCGACGGCGTCGACGGTTTCGTGACCCGCGAGGGCGGGCGGCTGCGCGCCCTGTCCGGTGTGTGCACCCACCAGGGCTGCCGCCTGACCGCGCAGGCGGAGGCGCGGCTGCGCTGCCCCTGCCACGGCGCCCTGTTCGGCCTGGACGGCGCCGTCCTGTACCACCGGCTCAAGGCGCCGATCCCCGCGCTGCCGCGCCTGGCCGTACGCCAGGTGGACGGGGTCGTCGAGGTCTACCTCCCGAGGGGGTGAACGGCGCGTCCGTCGGTACGGGTTGGGGCCGGACGCGCCGCGGGGCCGGACCGGGACACCGCGTCCCGGTCCGGCCCCGTCCGGCGGGGGGCGGTGGTCTACCGGCTCACCAGCGCGGGCGCGCGGAGGGTCCGGTTCTCGTCGGCGGGGCGCGGCGCGGGCCGGGCCTGGGGCCGGGGGCGGCCCCAGAAGCGGTCGACGGCGGCGCGCTCGTCGGCGTTGGGATAGGGGTTCTCGCACCGTCCGCCGGCCATCACCTTGTCGCAGTTGCCGATGTCCTGCGGATGGTTGAGGCCGAGGATGTGGCCGAACTCGTGGACGATCACGCGCAGGGTGCCCGCGCCGGACTGCTTGATCTGGTTGCGGTAGAGGGTGATCTGCCCGCGCGTGCAGCCGACGCAGCTGGACATCCCGGGGGCCGGCCCGCTCTGGGCGGTGCTCACCGAGACGCCGGCGGTCCCCTTGACCAGCCGGACGTTCGTGACGCGCGTGTTCCACACCTCGGCCGCCTGGTCGACCAGTGAGGTGAGCTCGGCGGCCCTGCTCGCGTCGTAGGAGATGGTCTGCACCGCCGCCCGCCGGGGGGCGGCCTGGGCGCCGGGGGCGCCGGCCAGCACGAGCGCGGCAAGGGCGGCGAGCACCGCGGTGACGCATCTGGATGGGGACAACTCCGGCTCCTTTCTCGTTGCCGATAATTGCCGGTTGATCCCCCCGAAATGTCGATGTTCTCGGACGCCGACCTGATGGAGAGTAGCCGTACGAAGCCGCGCGGTGGACATCATGAATCCGTATAACATTCTTTGATGGCCGCTTTCCTGCGGCGGCCGCGGGCGCATACTCGGCCCATGGAGCTGGAGGTGCGCCACCTGCGGGCCCTTGAGGCGATCCGCGCCGAGGGCAGCCTCACCCGGGCCGCGGCGAGGCTGGGCGCCTCGCAGCCCGCGCTGACGGCCCAGCTGCGCAGGATCGAGGGCGCGGTGGGCGGCGCGCTGTTCGAGCGCACCGCGCGCGGGATGGCGCCGACCCCGCTGGGCGAGGCGGTCCTGGGGCACACGCGGACCGTCCTCGCGGGCCTGGACGACTTGGCGCGGGCGATGCGCGCGCTGCGCGACCGGCCGCAGCTGCGCGTCGGCGTCCTGCCCACCGTGCTCGCGGCCCTGCTCGGCGAGGCGGCGTCGACCGCGGCGCCGGAGCGGCCGGTGGACCTGACCGTGGTCGAGAGCCGCGCCGAGGCGGTCAACGCGCTGGTCGCCGACGAGCTCGATCTGGTGTCGCACGTGGACTACCCCGGCCGGGAGTGCTTCGTCCCCGACGGCGTCGAGCTCGTCGAGGTCGGCCACGAGCCGGTCTTCGTGATGGTCCCGCCCGAGGTCGGGCACCAGGGCGTCGTCGATCTGGCGCGGCTGGTGGAGTTCGTCTGGCTGATGGACCGGTTCGACGGCGGGGAGTTCGCGGGGCACGTCCGGGACGTGTGCGCGGCCGCCGGGGTGCGGACGCCCCTGATCCGCACCCCCGACCTGCTCCGCGCGGCGCAGACCGTGCGGCGCGGCGATCCCGTGGTGACGCTGGTGCAGGCGCTGGCGGGCCCCGGCGGCATGGCGGGGGCGGCGGCCGAGATCCGCGGTTCGCCGCTGCGGATCCGGCACGTGCTGCTGTCGTCCTCCCGCGCCCGGACGCAGGCCGGGCGGGTCGCCGCCGAGCTGGTCCGGGCCTACCGGCGGGCGGCGCGGGAGCGGTGCCGCGTACCGGGCTGGTTCGACCGCCACGACGGCTGGCTGGGCTCGGCCTCATGAGTATGGGACGAGCCGGGGGCGCGCTCGGAGCCGTCCATGGAACGCCTTACTTGGAGGGCGTCGTCCGCCAGTCCGGGTGCCTGCGGAGCCACTCACGGTAGAGGGGAGTCCGCTCGACGAGCCCGTGCTGCGCGGCCACCAGCCGGTCGCGCAACCGGCTCACCTCGGCCGGGCGCAACGGGCCGTCCGCCCGCCAGAACAGGCTCGTCCGCACCGTGAGCGGCGTGCCCGCGAGCATCAGGAACACGATGCCCGCCCGCGGCCTGGCGCCGGGCATGACGGGCAGCACCACCCGGCCCATCGCGACCAGCCCGAACGCCGCGCCGTGGTCGACCGTGCGCACGCGCGCCCGCAGGCCCGCCCTGGTGAGCGCGTCCAGCAGGTAGGCCCGGCGCCGGTCCCTGATGGGCGTCACGGCCCAGGTGAGGCCCGTGAGGTCGGCGAGGTCCACCTCGCACCGGGCGCCGAGCGGGCCGTCCTCGGCGACCGCCACGAACATCGGCTCGTCCGCGACCGGGGTGCGCCGCACGCCGGGCAGCTCGGGGTGCTCGTGGCCGGGGAAGTCCGTCGCGAGGACGGCGTGCGCGCGGCCGGCGGCGACGAGCTCCACGGGGACGGCCGACTCGGGTGCCGCGTGCACGTCCACCGCCCTCCCCAGGGCCTCGGGCGCGAGGACGACCAGGTGGGGCTGGAGCGTGCCGGGCGTGCAGCTCAGCTGGAGCGCCGAACCGGCGGCCTTCAGCTGGGCCAGCGAGTCGAGTACCCCCCGCGCGTGCGCGGCGACCAGCTCGCCGAGCGGCGTGGGCGAGGCGCCGTGCGCCCCGCGCCGGAACAGGGCGCCGCCCGCGGCCCGCTCGGCGCGGCGCAGGGTCTCCGACACCGCGGGCTGGGTGATGCCCAGCTGGGCCGCCGCCTCGGTGAGCGTGCCCGCGTCCACCAGAGCGAGGACGACCCGGAGGTGGCGGAACTCCAGTTCCATGGGCAGAGCCTAGGACGTGTCTCCCTGTGGCCTCGATTAGGCAGGTATTGCCATGCGGGTGCCTATTCGATCGACGGTTCTGACAATTCTTTCGGTGGTCCGGCCGCCGGCCTGCGGTGGTCGGACCGGGCCCGCGCGAATGTCTTGCCCGACGCTGAAGGCGGGGTTACCGTGGCATTTCCATTAGGAAAGTTTCCTATAAATACAGGAGGTGATCAGGTGCGACGCATCCTGACGCCGCTCGCCGCCGCCGCGCTCGCGACGGGAGCGCTCCCGGTCGTGACGGCGCCGCCGGCCGCCGCCGCGGACTGCGCGGCCGCGTGGAGCGCCTCCGCCGTCTACACCGGCGGCGCCGTCGTGTCCTACGGCGGGCACAACTGGTCGGCGAAATGGTGGACGCAGAACCAGACCCCCGGCGGTGATGACGTGTGGGCGGACAAGGGAGCCTGCGGCGGCGGGGGCCCCGGCCCCGGCGACCCTCCGAGCAGCGGTGACTTCGTGGTCAGCGAGGCGCAGTTCGGCCAGATGTTCCCGAGCCGGAACTCCTTCTACACCTACGGCGGCCTGACCGCGGCCATGGCGGCCTTCCCGGCGTTCGCCAAGACCGGCAGCGACACGATCAAGAAGCAGGAGGCCGCCGCCTTCCTCGCCAACGTCAACCACGAGACCGGCGGGCTGGTGTACATCGTCGAGCAGAACACCAGCAACTACCCGCACTACTGCGACACCAGCCAGCCGTACGGCTGCCCCGCCGGGCGCGCGGCCTACTACGGGCGCGGTCCCATCCAGCTCAGCTGGAACTTCAACTACAAGGCGGCCGGTGACGCCCTCGGCATCGACCTGCTGAACAACCCGTACCTGGTGGAGCGGGACGCCGCGGTCTCGTGGAAGACAGCCCTCTGGTACTGGATGACCCAGAACGGCCCGGGAACCATGACCCCGCACAACGCGATGGTCAACAGCCGCGGGTTCGGAGAGACGATCCGCAGCATCAACGGGAGCCTGGAGTGCAACGGCGGCAACCCGTCCCAGGTGCAGAGCCGGGTGAACGCCTACAAGAGGTTCACGCAGCTCCTCGGCGTCCCCGCCGGTGACAACCTGAGCTGCTGACCGATGGCCCCGTCCGGCCGCTCGGCCTCGCCACGGTGCGGCGGGCGGGGGCCTCAGCTCTTGGACGGACGGCCCGCGACCAGGTCGCCCAGGGTGGTGCCGAGGCGCTCCAGCGGCTGCCGGTAGCGGCGTTCGCGGATCTGGGCGCGCCGCTCCTTGCGCGACCCCGGGGCATAGCGGCGGCGGGCCCACAGCGAGTTCGGGCGGGCGAGCCTGATCGCCCCGACCAGGGCCAGCACGCCGATGAACAGCCCGATCAGGCCCGTCCAGATCTTCCCCTTGAGCAGGGCGATGACGGACAGGCCCAGGTCGAACAGGAGGACCGCGGCGACGTTCCACAGATCGCCGCTGGAGTTGTCGCCGCCCTGGAAGAGGTCGTCCACGCCCAGGGGCCGCAGCCCGAGGAGCAACAGCCCGCACAGCGCGACCGTGATGAAGACGACCTCGACCGACAGCCTGCCCTGCTCGCTCCAGTAGACGTCCTTCAGGTGGAGGACCAGCGCGAACTCGTCCAGGACCAGGGCCATGCCGATCCCGAAGAGGGCGGCGGACGCCGCCGCCCAGCCGGACGAGTCCTCGGTGATGGCCAGGCCGCCCACCCCGCCCACGCACATGAAGACCAGGCCGAACACCACGTGATGGACGTGCTGCCCGCCCGGCGCGACGTTGCCCGGCCACCAACGCGCCTGGCGGCGGATCATCCGCACGCTGAAGCGGATGAACGCGAACGCGGCGATGAACGCCACGAAGAAGCAGAACAACCTGAGCCGGCCGGTGTCGGAGATCTCTCGCGTGAACCACTGCGCCATGCCCGATACCCCCTCGGGGCGGATCCGTGAAGCGGACGGCTCAGGCGGGGGCCTGGATCTCCTGGACGTTCCATCCGTTGCCGTCCGGGTCCTTGAAGTAGACGAAGCGGCCCCAGGGGAACTCCTCCACTTCGCTGACCTCGACCCCGCGGCCGGCCAGCTCGGCGCGCGCGGCGTCGGCGTCCGCCACGACCAGTTGCAACCCGTGGACCGAGCCCGGCGTCATGTCGGCCCCGAGGCCGGTGCCGATGCTGATCGAGCACGCCGATCCGGGCGGTGTCAGCTGGACGAAGCGGATCTCGTCGTTGACCTGATGGTCATGGTCGGCGTTGAAACCGACCTTCTCGGTATAGAACGCCTTCGCGCGGTCGACGTCCGAGACGGGCACCTGCACCAGTTCGAGCTTGAAGTCCATAACGCGTGCTCCCTGTCCTGGGGTCCCCTGACCCGGTCTCACTCTTGGCGGCCCCCACTCTTCGTACCACCGTCAACGCAAGACGATGGTGTCCGCTTCGGAAACGGGGATTCATGCGACGGCGTGCTCGGCCGGCTCATCTCCGGCTTCTGAGGGCGCGCACGCCGAAGGGGGCACAGGGTGTGGTGCCCCTGTGCCCCCTGGGGGGCGCCCGTACTGGACGCCCTGGGGTGGGCCCGATCTCGGACGGTGGCCGACCGTCCACCGTTACGTCAGCCGGGCCCAGGCCGGGTCAGCAGTCTCGCCAGGAGGAGATCTTGTCGTTGGCCGCCGGTCCGACGTTGGAGAGCCAGCTGCCCGCGGGCACGATCGCCAGGGTGGCCCCGCGGAAGTCCGCGTGCTCGTAGAAGCAGACCTGGGAGCCCGTGCGGTTCCACAGCGAGCTGGTCAGGTCGTTCATGAAGCTGCCGACGTTCGCGCGGTCGGTGCCGGGGTTGAAGAGGTAGCGGCCCTCGTAGTTGATGTCGCCCCAGACGCAGACGTAGCCGTTGGGGCAGTCGTTCGGGTTCTTCGGTGGGCTCGCCTGGGCGATGCCGGCGGTGGACATGGTCACCGCCGCGCAGGCCGTCGCCACGACGCCGGCGAGCAGGGCCTTCTTCATCATTGGGTACCGCCTTTCCAATTCCACAACAATGTCAAAATTCGTTCGGCTTCCGGCAGAGCTTGATCCTGAAGCTCGGCGGAGGGGTCAATTCCTGAGGGGGAAGGGGGCGCAGGAGGACCCTGTTCCTGCGCCCCCGAGTAAATGGGCCATCAGCACGCGCGCCAGGAGGAGATCTTGTCGTTGGCGGTCGCGCCCACGTTGCCGCGCCAGTCACCCGCGTTGACGATCGCCAGCAGCGAACCGCCGTAGTTCGTGTGCTCATAGAAGCAGACGCGCGAACCGGTCCGGTTCCAGAGAGAACTGGTCAGGTCGTTCCCGGCGAACAGGGCGATCTTCCTGCGCATAGCGTTCTTCCCTTCTTCTCGCGGCATCCGTGCCCCCGTGGCCGGATGAATGAGCCGCACCTTCAATCCTTGACTTAAACGGTAAAGAAACCTGCCGCAGAAAGTCAAGGCTCGGAGTTCGAGTTTTTTCGGGAATGAATTCGGGTGTGGCGCACACAACTGTGGCCACCGGGTGGCATTGGTAATCCGCAGCCGACTGCCTTGGCGCGTTGAATTCGGGCGATGCGAATCGCCCCTGGTGGACGGGCGGGTGGACGGGCTGGTCGATGGGCGGGTCGTCAGGCGGCGGTGCTTTCGCCCGCCGCGGTGGTGGTCCGTGGGTTCGGCCCCGGAATCGACGGGGCCTCCGGGGCGGTCTCCGGCATCAGAGCCGCACCCTTCCCGCGGACGTCCACGCCAGGTCGTAGACGGCGTGGAGGTCGGTCTCGGTGAGCGTCGCCGGCGCGTTGCGCAGGACGGGCCGGTGGGAGGCCGCCTGCTCGGCCAGGGAGGACAGCCGGTTGCGCGGCACCCCGTGCGCGGCCAGGGACCGCCGGATGCCGAGTCCCTCGATCAGCCTCTCCACCGAGCCCGCGAGCCCCGCCGGCTCGGCGGGGCCGCCGGGCGCGGCCCACAGGTCCAGCAGGTCGAGGCAGCGGTCCGGCGCGGCGGGGGTGAGCGCGCGCAGCGCGGAACCGGCGACCAGGGCGCCCGCGCGGCCGTGCGGGATGCCGAACTCGCTCGTCAGCGGATAGCCGAGGGCGTGGATCGGCCCGGTGTCGGTCTCGGCCATCGCCACTCCCGCGGCCAGGCAGCCGGTGACGAGCTCGTTCATCCAGGTGCCGGCGTCCGGCCGCGCGCCCAGCGCCCGTGGGGCCGCCCGCGTGATCGAGGCGACCGCCGCGCGGGCGAAGATGTCGCTGTAGGGCGTCGCGGCGCGCGCGAGGTAGGACTCGACCGCGTGGATCAGCGCGTCGGCGACGGTGTCGACGAGCACCTCGCGCGGCGCCGTGCCGAAGACGCGCGGATCGGCCACGACCGCCCGCGGCGCGAGCGGGGGACCGCTCACGGTGTACCGGTGCCCGCCCGCGCCGGTGATCACGGCGTGCCGGGAGACCTCCGCCCCGCCGCACAGCGCCGTCGGCACCGCGATCACCGGGGGACCGGCCCGGTGCAGCCGGCCCGGCCCCTCGTGGTCGCGGAGCCGGCCACCGGCCGCCACCAGGCCCGACACCGCCTTGGCCACGTCGACGCAGCTGCCGCCGCCCACGGCGACCAGGCCGTCGTGCTCGTCCGCGAGCATCCGGTCGCGGCAGCGATGCACGACCTCCTCGGGGGGACCGGGCCGGACGTGGTCCCAGACCGCCGCGTTCGTGCCGGCCCGGCGCAGCGAGAACGCGACGGGGTCGGCCCAGCCCGCGGCGCGGACGCCGGGGTCGGTCACCACCAGCGCGTTCCGCATGCCGAGGTCGGCGGCCACCTGGCCCACGTCGGTGAGCGCTCCGTTCCGCACGAGCAGGCGCGGCACGCCATGGGCCGCCCAGCCCGCCGTCAGTCTCATCTGGTGTCTCCGTCCACTTCCAGCACGGGCGTCCGCCGGCCGGCGGTCGTGCCCGGGGCGTCGTGAGGCGTTTCGCCTGCCGCTGCCATCGGCCCTTTCCTTTCGCTCGCACGGTGGAGCGGGGGTGTCCGGCCCGACGGAGGGGGGTGATCGGGCATGCCGGCCGGGGGCCGGCGGTGAGCCGGGTCGTGCGGATCGGTGTGGATCCGCGGCCCGGGGCGGGTTTCGCGTGGGACTTGATGTTGTTTTATCTGTGTTTACTCGGGTTCGTGTGTGGAGTCAAGCCCGGGACGTGGAACTTCGGGACGTCGCCCGGACCGCGGGATGTCCGAATCTGTGGAAAACCACATGTGATCCCACGCGCCTCGCGCGGTGCGGTACCCCCGGCGTGGCCTGGGTTCTCCTCGTTCACCCGTGCGTTCGCGAGCGCGAGAACTGCGCTGGAGGGCGTGTGGATATGGGAACGATCCACGCGCCTGGATCCCGAATCCGGGTTGAGTTTCCGGTCAATCGGGTGTAGGCAAAGGAGAATCAATGTAAGTCGGATATGAACCAACATGACATCAGGGCGGCGGGTGGGGTGTGTGCGCGGGGACGTGACCGGGACCGGTTCGGACGATCGCGGTCCGGCCGGCGCATGATCGTCACACTGACCCTCAACCCGAGCCTCGACCGCACGATCGAGGTGGCGGCGCTGACGCGCGGCGCCGTGATCCGCACCCGTCCCGCGCGGCTCGGTCCCGGCGGCAAGGGGGTGAACGTCTCCCGCGTGCTGCTCGTGGCGCGCGTGCCCTCGGTCGCCGTGCTCGCGCTCGGGGGACCGGACGGCGCCCGGCTCCGGCGGCTGCTGGAGGCCGAGGACCTGGTCGTCCGGGTCGTGCCGGTCGCCGGGCGGACGAGGTCGAACGTGACCATCGTCGAGCCCGGCGGCGTCGTGACCAAGCTGAACGAGCCGGGCTCCCGGCTGACGCGCGCCGAACTGGACGCGGTCGCCGGGGCCGTGCTCGCCGAGGCGGCGCGCGCGAGCTGGGTGGTCGCGTGCGGAAGCCTCCCCCCGGGCGTGCCGGAGACCTTCTACGGCGACCTGTGCGCGGACCTCGCGCCGACCCCGGTCCGCGTCGCCGTGGACACCAGCGGCCCGGCGCTGCCCGCGGCGGCCGGCGCCGGCGCCGACCTCATCAAACCGAACCGCGAGGAGCTCGTCGCGGCCGTCGGCCGTCCGGTGGACCGGCTGTCCGACGTGATCGGCGCGGCCGCGGAGCTGCGCGCGCTCGGCGCCAAGGCGGTGCTGGTCAGCCTCGGCGCCGAGGGCGCGGTGCTGGTGGACGACGACGGGATCGTGACCGGCACGGCCCCGGTCGACCGCCCGCGGTGCACCGTCGGGGCGGGCGACGCCCTGCTCGCCGGGTTCCTCGCCGCCGGGGCCCGCGGCCCGGACGCGCTCGCCGCG
>NZ_CAACVB010000267.1 GCF_900659635.1 Actinomadura roseirufa
ATCGACATCCGGGTCCGCCCCGGCCGCCGCCGCCGCGGGCTCGGCGGCCGGCTGCTGGCGGTGGCCGCCGAGGGGCTGCGCGCCGACGGCAGGTCCAGCGTCATCGCCCAGGTCCTCGCCGGCACCCCCGCCGTCCCGTTCCTGGAGTCGCACGGCTTCGAGTGCGTGCTGACCCTCAAGGGCATGCTCCTGCGCCTGGAGGAGGTCCCCGCCGGCCGCGTCGCGGGCCTGCTCGCGGCGGCCCCGGCGGGATACCGCCTGGTCCGCTGGCGCGGCGTCGTCCCGGACGAGCACGCCGCCGCCCTCGCCCTGGCCAAGACCGCCATGGCGGACTTCGCCGAGTACGAGGGCGCCCCCTGGGACGCGCACCGCGTCCGCGAGATGGCCGAGGTGGTCGCCAAGCGCGGCGACGACCTGTACACGGTCGCCGCCCTGCACGGCACCGCCGTCGCCGGCTTCACCGAGGTCGTCGTCCCGTTCGGCGCCACCGGCCGCGCCGCGCAGTACGACACCGCCGTCGCCCCCGAGCACCGCGGCCGCCGCCTCGGCATCTGGGTCAAGGCGGCCATGCTGGAGTGGCTCGCGCGCGAGCGCCCCGAGGTCCGCGAGATCGAGACCGACAACGCCGGCGACAACACGCACATGATCGCGGTGAACGAGGAGCTGGGCTTCCGGGTGGAGCGCGAGTCGCTGGAGTACCAGGCCGCCGCCGCGGCGCTGCCCGCGCCCTGACGCGCCCCCGCCCCGCCGTGTGATCGGCGAAAATGCGTTGCCGCTTCGCGGGCATGTCGGCACTCTGAGGAGACTTCCGGGAAATGCTCGGAAGGCAGAGAATTGCCGGACCATTCCTTCGTAGTTCAACGGCAGAACGCCGCGCAGTTAAATGCGGACGTCCAGGTTCGAATCCTGGCGGGGGAGCGGCACGCGGGCCTGGGAGGTGACCGGTGAACGTGCTCGTCCTGAACGCGTCCTATGAGCCGCTGCAGAAGGTCGACCTGCGGCACGCCATCCGCATGCTGGTGCGCGAGGTGGCCGTCGTCGAGGAGGCGGAGGAGGGGCGGACGATCGGCCGTTACCCGGTGCCCCGGGTTCTGCGGCTGGTCAGGTACGTCGCGATGCGGTGGCGGCACGGCCGCCGCCCGCCCTGGAGCAAGCGCGGCGTGTACCTGCGCGACCGCGGCAGCTGCGGGTACTGCGGGCGGCGCGGCAACACGATCGACCACGTCCACCCGCGCTCGCGCGGCGGCGGGGACACCTGGGAGAACACCATCCTGGCCTGCGGCCGGTGCAACAACCGCAAAGGAGACCGGACGCTCGCCGAGGCGGGCCTGCGGCTGCGGTGGGAGCCGCGGGCGCCGCGCTGGGAGGACCTCGTCCCGCCGTGACCGGCGGGACGCGGCTGACGGAGGGGCCGGACCGCCGCGCGGCGGACCGGCCCCTGCCGTTCCCCGTAGCCCCCCTACTACTCTGTGTGGTTTTGCGTAACTTCTGAGGCAAAAGGGGGATTGTGGTAGCGTGCCGCCAATCTTTAAACCGTTATCTAGGAGATATCTGTGGCGGCCCTCGATCCCCCCGGCAGGACGCGACGCCCCTCGGGCGGGCGCCCGGCGGTGCGGCGCCTCACTGCGCTCGTCCTCGTCGTGGGGGTGTCGGCGGCGCTGCCGCCGGTCTCCGGGAGCGCCGCGCGCGCCCCGCAGAAGCCGGAGAAGGACGTCAAGAAGCAGTACGCGCAGCTGAAGAAGCGCGCCGAGGCGCTCTCGAAGGAGTACCGCGGCGAGCTGGTCTCCCTGGAGGAGGCCAAGAAGGCCGCCGAGGGCGCGGGCGCCGACGCCGACCGCGCCGCCCGCGACTACGAGGCCGCCCGCGCCGGCGTCGCCCGGCTCGCCTCCAGCACCTACATGAGCGGCCGGCTCGACATGATCCCGATGGTCACCGCGGGCGAGCCGCGCGCCGCGATCCGGGACGCCACGGTGATCGAGCACCTGAGCCGCGACCGCGGCCGCCGCGTCCAGAGCCTGGAGGAGCTCAACCGGCGGGCCGCGCGGTCGCGCTCGACCGCCCAGGCCAAGCTCGACGCCGTCGAGCGCGAGATCAAGGACCTGGAGGGGCAGCGCACCCGGGTCAAGAAGCTGCTCGCCAAGTACAAGCCGGACGAGACCAAGACCAAGGCGCCGGCGTCGAGCGGCCACCCGGACGGCGCGAGCGGCTCCAAGTCGACGATCATCGGCAACTCGATGACCGCGCGGATGCGCACGGCGCTGCTGGCGATCGACGGCCGGTTCGGCCCGTTCCCGGCCATCGGCTGCGCCCGCCCCGGCGACCCGCAGGACCACGGCTCGGGCCGCGCGTGCGACTTCATGGAGAGCTCGGGCGGCGCCATGCCGAGCGCGTCCGCCCAGGCCCACGGCGACCAGGTCGCCCAGTACGTGATCAGCAACGCGTCCAGGCTCGGGATCAAGTACGTCATCTGGAAGCAGCGCATCTACGACATGCGCGGCAGCGGCGGCTGGCGCCAGATGGAGGACCGCGGCGGCATCACCGCGAACCACTACGACCACGTCCACGTCTCCGTCCTCTAGACGGAGAGGCGGATCTGGAGCGTTCCCCTGAAGGGGACGCGTAGTCAGGTGCGGGTGACGACCACCGTGCCCTCGCGGGCGGAGCGGACAGCGGCCTCGATGACCTCCAGCCCCGTGATCGCGTCCGCCAGCGACACGGGCGGCGGCCCCTCGCCGCGCAGGCACCGCGCCACGCCGGTGTAGAAGTCCTGGTAGGAGCCCCGGTCGGTGGGCTCGGGCCGCTCGTCGCCGGGCGTCCCGACGCGGCCGTGGGCGTGCGACGGCGCGACGCCGAAGCCGGGGTCGCGCGGGGAGCCGCCCGCGCGCAGGGCGTCCTCCTGGCCGTCCATGCCGTGGACCGTGTAGGCCCCGCGGCTGCCGAGGACGCGGAACCGCGGGCCGAGGTGCGCGGCGGTCGCGCTCATCCACAGGTGCGAGCGAATCCCGCCGCGGTGGGCCAGCGCCACGAAGGCGTCGTCGGCGGCCCGCGCGCCGGGGCGGCGCGTGTCGATCTCGGCGTAGACCCGCTCGGGCCGGCCGAACAGCGCGATCGCCTGGTCGACCAGATGGGAACCGAGATCGTGCAGGATCCCGCCGGCGTCCCGCGGGTCGCCGCTCTCCTTCCAGCCCGGCCGCACCTCGGGCCGCCAGCGCTCGAACCGCGACTCCAGCCGCAGGACGTCGCCGAGCGCGCCCGAGGCCACCAGCCGCCACGCGGTGCGGTAGTCGCCGTCCCAGCGCCGGTTGTGGAACGGGATGACCGGCAGGCCGCGGACGGCGCTCAGCGCGGCGAGCGAGCGGGCGTCGGCCGCCGAGGCCGCCACCGGCTTGTCCACCACGACCGGCAGGCCCGAGGTCAGCGCGGTCCGGGCCAGCGGCACGTGCTGCCGGTTGGGCGCGGCGACCACGACGAGGTCGTAGACGCCCGACGCCTCCCACAGCCGGTCGGTGCTGGCGAGGATCTTCGTGTCCGGGTAGCGGTTCCGGACCGCCTCCTGGCGCGCCGGGTCGCCGGTGACCACCGCCGACAGCCGCAGCCCCGGCACCGCCGCGATCAGCGGCGCGTGGAACACCGAGCCGCCCGTGCCGTACCCGATCAGCGCAACACGCAGGTCCATGCCCGCATCATTTCCGATCGGGCCCGGGCGGACCGGCGCGGGGTCGCCTCAGGCCCGGCCCGGAGCCGCGTCGAGGTCGCGTCCGGGCCGCGTCCGGGGGCGTGTCCGAGGTCGGGGACCGCCCGCGGGCGTCACCGGCCGCGCCGGAGGCCCGTAGGCTTTCAGGTGGGATGGAAGGGAACGAGGGAGCCGCGTTGTCCAAACCAGTGCTGCTGACGGTCGACGACGACCCGGGCGTCTCCCGGGCCGTGGCCCGGGACCTGCGCCGCCGGTACGCCGAGACGTACCGGATCGTCCGCGCGGAGTCCGGCGGCCAGGCGCTGGACGTGCTGCGCGAGCTGCGGCTGCGCGGCGACGACACCGCCATGCTGCTCGCCGACCACCGGATGCCCGAGATGACCGGCGTGGAGTTCCTGGAACGCGCCATGGACCTGTTCCCCTTCGCGCGCCGCGTCCTGCTGACCGCCTACGCCGACACCGAGGCCGCGATCCGCGCGATCAACGTCGTGGACCTCGACCACTACCTGCTCAAGCCGTGGAACCCGCCGGACGAGAAGTTCTATCCGGTGATCGACGCGCAGCTGGACGCGTGGCGGCGCGCCGACCGGCGGCTCCCCGGCGAGCTGCGCGTGGTGGGGCACCGCTGGTCGGCCCGCTCGTACGAGGTGCGCGACTTCCTCGCCCGCCACCAGGTCCCCTACACGTGGCTGCTCGACGGCGACCCCGAGGGCGCCGAGCTCGTGGCGGCCGCCGGGGCGCCCGAGCTCCCGCTGGTGGTGACCGCGGCCGGGCAGGTGCTGGCGGCCCCCTCCGACGCGGAGCTGGCCGCGGTGGCCGGGCTGCCGAGCACGCCGTCCACCGGCTTCTACGACCTGGTCGTCGTCGGTGGCGGGCCGTCCGGGCTCGGCGCCGCGGTGTACGGCGCGTCCGAGGGGCTGCGGACGGTGGTCGTCGAGCGGCGCGCGCTCGGCGGCCAGGCGGGGCAGAGCTCCCGCATCGAGAACTACCTGGGCTTCCCCGACGGGGTGTCGGGCGCCCAGCTCGCCGAGCGGGCCCGCCGGCAGGCCGACCGGTTCGGCGCCGAGCTGCTGCAGACCGGCGAGGTGACCGCGCTGGAGGCGCGCGGCACCGCCCGGGTCGCGCGGCTCGCGGACGGCACGGAGATCGCCGCGCACGCCGTCATCCTCGCCACCGGGGTGTCCTACCGGCGGCTGACGGCGCCCGGCGTGGACGACTTCGTCGGCCGCGGGGTGTTCTACGGCGCCGCGCTGACCGAGGCCCCGTCCTGCGCGGACGAGGAGGTCGCGATCGTCGGCGGCGCCAACTCCGCCGGGCAGGCCGCGGTGCACCTGGCGAGGTACGCCAAGCGGGTGCACGTCATCGTCCGGGCGGACGGCCTCGAGCGCTCGATGTCGCACTACCTGGTCGAGCAGATCGCCGCGACCCCGAACATCGAGGTCCACACCGGCAAGACCGTGTGCGGCGCCGAGGGCGGCGACCGGCTGGAGCGGCTGACCGTCCAGTGGCCCGGCGGGCTGAAGACGATCGACGCGCACTGGCTGTTCGTCTTCATCGGCGCCGAGCCCGGCACCGGCTGGCTGGAGGGGTTCGTCGAGCGGGACGCGCGCGGCTACGTCATGACCGGCCCCGACCTGGTCGCCGGAGGGCGCCGCCCGCCGGGCTGGCCGCTCGTCCGCCAGCCCTACCATCTGGAGACCAGCGTCCCCGGCGTCTTCGCCGCGGGCGACGTCCGGTCGGAGTCGATGAAGCGCGTCGCCTCCGCCGTCGGCGACGGCGCGATGGCCGTCGCCCTCGTCCACCGTTACCTGGAGCAGGCGTGAGCACCGCATCGCCCGGGGAACTGCGCGAGCTGTTCCTCTTCGAGGACCTCGACGACGACAAGCTCGGCTGGCTGTCGCGGTACGGGACGGTCGGGGAGCACCCCGCCGGCGACCTGATCTGCGCGCAGGGCGACCCGGCCGAGTTCCTGTACGTGCTGCTGGAGGGCGAGATGGTGATGAGCCAGAACGTCCGCGGCCACACCGTCGAGATCAACCGCACGTCCAGGCCCGGCACCTACGGCGGCGCGGTGCAGGCCTACCTCGACGACCAGATCGAGCAGAAGTACGCCCACACGCTGCGGGCCGTGCGGCCCTCGCGGGTGTTCGCGCTGCCCGCGCGCAAGTTCGCCAAGGCCGTCCGCGTGTGGTTCCCGATGGCCACGCACCTGCTGGCGGGCGTCTTCTTCGGGATGAACAACCTGCGCCGGGCCGTCGATCAGCGCGAGCGCCTCACCGCCCTCGGCACGATCACCGCCGGGCTCACCCACGAGCTGAACAACCCGGCCGCCGCGGCGGCCCGGGCCAGCGCCGAGCTCGGCGACCGGCTGCTCGGCGCGCAGCGGCGGCTCGCCGACCTCGCCGCGCAGGGCGTCGACTGCACGCACCTGAGCGCCCTGGTGACGCTGCGCACGGGCCTGCCCGGCGCCGCCTCCACCGCCCGGCGCGACCCGCTGGAGGTCAGCGACGCCGAGGACGAGCTCGGCGACTGGCTGGACGGGCACGGCGTGCCGGGCGGCTGGGACCTCGCGCCGGGCCTGGTCGCCGCGGGGTTCGGGACCGCCGAGGCGGACGAGGTCGCCGCGGCGGCCGGCGAGCACCTGCCCGCGGCGATGCGGTGGCTGGCCGAGGTGCTGGAGGTCGCGCAGCTGCAGGCGGAGATCACCGAGGCCATGGGCCGCATCACCGCGCTGCTGGACTCGGCCCGGCAGTACTCCCAGCTCGACCGCGCGGCCTACCTGCGCGCCGACCTGCGGGAACTGCTCGACAGCACGCTCACCATGCTCAAGCGCAAGATCGGCGCCGGTGTGACGGTGCGCACCGACTACGACGCGGACCTGCCCGCCGTCCCGGTGTACGCCGCCGAGCTCAACCAGGTCTGGACGAACCTGATCGTGAACGCGCTGTACGCGATGCGGGGGGCGGGGACCCTCACCGTCCGGACGGCCCGCGAGAACGACCACGCCGTGGTCGAGATCGGCGACACCGGCACCGGCATCGCCGAGGAGCACCTGTCCCGCATCTTCACCCCGTTCTTCACCACCAAGCCGGTCGGGCAGGGCACGGGGCTCGGGCTCGACATCTCCTGGCGGATCGTCGCGGACCGGCACGGCGGCGACATCCGCGTGGAGTCGCGTCCCGGCGACACCCGCTTCCAGGTCGTCCTCCCGCTCACCGAGCAGCCCGCGGCGCGGGAGTAGCGCCCGGCCCGGTACGCCCGGCGGTCAGTACGACTGGAGTTCCAGCAGCGTGCCGTCGGGGTCGCGCAGGTGGGCGGTGCGCAGCCCCGGGCCCCATTCCGGCCGGTCCCGCGGCGCGGTCACCGGCTCGGCGCCGAGGGCGGTGAGCCGCCCGGCCGCCGCGTCGACGTCGGGCACGCGGAAGACGAGCATGGAGCGGTCCCGGGCCGCGGGCGCCGGCGGCGCGGCGATGCCGACGGCCGCGATCATCCTGGCCCGGCCCATCAGGACGAGGGCGCCCTCGCCGTCCAGGTCCCAGTTCGCGTACTCGGCCTCGGGCAGCATCTTCACGGGCCGGATGCCGAGCAGGTCCTCCAGCGCGGCCGTGTAGAAGCGGGCGCAGGACTCGAAGTCGTCCACCAGCAGGCGGGGGTAGAGCGCGTCCATCGTTCCTCCTATTCATGGGAGTAACCCAATGATTGGGGCAACCCTACAATAGGGGGATGGACGACACCTCGGTGCCCGGACCGGGCCGGCTGCCGCCCCGGCTGCACGCGATCACGACGTTCGTGCTGGCGCAGGTCGGCCGGGCGGGCCGGGTCCGGATGGGCCGGATGATGGAGGAGCACGGCCTCGGGCTGTGGCACTTCGCCGTGCTGGCCGCGCTGGACGACGCCGGGCGCGCGTCGCAGCGCGAGCTGGGCGAGCGGCTGCGCATCGACCCGAGCGACCTGGTCGAGGTGGTGGGGCGGCTGGAGGCCGCGGGGCTCGTCCGCCGTGAGCGCGACCCGGCCGACCGGCGCCGCTACGCGGTCGAGGCGACCCCCGAGGGGCGCGCCGAACTGGACGAGGTCGCGCGCCGCGCCGCCGTCCTCGACGACGAGCTTCTGGCCCCGCTCGGCCCGCGGGACAGGGCGGCGCTGGAGCGCATCGCCCGTGTCCTGCTCCGCCACCACGACCCGCGGGCCCGCGACGACGGCCCCCCGCCGGCGGGCGGCGGAGCCGGCGACGCGGCCGGGGGAGGGTGACGCTCAGTCGAAGAGGTCGGGCTGCTCGCGGGTGATCTGGTCGTAGAGCGGCTGGTAGTTGATCCAGCCGACCAGGTCGTTGCCGATCTGCCCGTGGGTCAGCACGGCGTTGCCGTGCTCGATCGGGACGACCTGACCGGCCGCCTTCGCCAGGAGCTGCACCTGGCAGGAGCGCTCCATCGTGATGAACCACCAGGCGGCGGCGTCCACGGTGTCGCCGACGGTCAGCAGCCCGTGGTTGCGCAGGATGACGGCCTTGTGACCACCGAGCGCGGCCGCGACGCGCTCGCCCTCCTCCAGGTCGGTGACGACGCCGGTGTAGTCGTCGAACAGGCCGTGGTCCTGGTAGAAGGCGCACACGTCCTGCGTGATCGGCTCCAGCCGCTGCCCGAGCGCCGCGATCGCCCGCCCGTACGTGGAGTGGCTGTGCGCGGCGGCGACGACCCCGGGGCGCGCCCGGTGCACCTGGGAGTGGATCGCGAACGCGGCCTCGTTGACCGGGTACCGTCCCTCGACGACCTTCCCCTCGTGGTTCACGAGGATCAGGTCGCTGACCCTCACGTGCTTGAAGGACACGCCGAACGGGTTGACCCAGAAGTGGTCGGGGCGCTCGGGGTCGCGGGCCGTGATGTGGCCGGCCACGCCCTCCTCGAAGCCGAACCTCCCGAAGATCCGCAACGCCGCGGCCAGCCGCTCCTTGCGGTGCCGCCGCTCGTCCCCGGCGTCGTCGAAGGACGGCGGGAGCCGGAGGACCAGATCGGTCGGCAGCTTGGCGAGGAACTCCTCGTCGTCCGGCATCGGCACGCTCCCGTCTCGTCCGCGCTCTCGTTCGGGCCCGGCCCGTCCCCGCCACCGAACACCGGAGGCGGGTCGCCCGGCTAGGAGGCCGCCGCCCAAGCGCGCTCCGGCCGGTTGTCCGAAGCGGACAACCAGGGCGCAGAATGAGGGCGTGGACCCAACCGAGGGAGACCGGTTCCTGCGGCTGCTGAGCGATCGCGGCGACGACCCGGCGCTGCTGGAGGCGGCGGTCCGCGCCGCCAGGGACAGGTCCGAGCTCGTCGCCGCGCTGCCCGAGGAGGAGACCCGGCGCCACACCCGGGCGCTCCTGCGCGGCGTGCTGGCGGCGCTGGAGACCGGCGGCCCCGGCGGGGACGTCCTCGCCGCCGCGGAGCGCCTCGGCTCCGACCGCGCCCGGCAGGGGGTGCCGGTCGCCGCGTTCCTGGACGGCTTCCAGGCGGGCCGCGCCCACCTCGTCCGCGCGCTGGTCGCCGACGGCAGGCGGCTCGGCGTGCCGGACGCCCTGCTCCTGGACGGCGTCACCCGCATCGACGAGATCACCGCCGCGCTCGTCCACCGGATGGTGCGCGCCCACCGGGCCGCCGAGCTGGAGATGGCCCGCACCACCCGTGAGAGCCGCGTGCAGACCCTCCGGCGGCTGCTGCACGGCGAGGCCGTCCCGGTGCCCGCCCCGCTCGACCCGGGCGCCCCCTATCACTGCGTGGTCTCCGACGTCGGCGACCCCGCGGCGGCGGCCCGGTTGGAGACCCGGCTGACCGCCGCCGGGCCGGGGCTGTGCGGCCTCGTCGACGGGCGGCTGGCCGCGCTGGTGGCCCGGCCGCCCG
>NZ_CAACVB010000268.1 GCF_900659635.1 Actinomadura roseirufa
CCCGGCCGCCCGGGCGGCGCTGGCCGCGGCGCGGGCGGTGGCCGCGGGCCGGTCACCGGCCCGCGCGCTGCTCTCGGCCGGATGGGCGGCGCTGAAGGAGACGCTCGCCCGCCTTTTCGGGCGCGGCGGGATGGGCCCGCTCACCACGATCGTGGAGCAGATCGACGTCGGCGCGCCGTGCCGGCTCGTCTACGACCAGTGGACGCGGTTCCAGGACTACCCGTCCTTCATGAAGAAGGTCCTCAGCGTCGAGCAGGTGTCGGACGCCAAGGTCCAGTGGAAGGCGAAGGTCTTCTGGTCCGGCCGCGCCTGGCGGACCACCATCGTCGAGCAGGTCCCCGACCGGCACATCGTGTGGCGGTCGGGGGGCCGCGTGGACGGGGCGGTCAGCTTCCACGAGCTGACCCCGAACCTGACCCGCGTCCTGCTCGTCCTGGAGTACCGCCCGCGAGGGCTCTTCGAGCGGACCGGGAACCTGTGGCGCGCGCAGGGCCGCCGGGTCCGGCTGGAGCTGAAGCACTTCCGCCGGTACGTGATGACGCAGTCGCTCACCCGTCCCGACGAGATCGAGGGCTGGCGCGGCGAGATCCACGACGGCGAGGTCGTCACCGCCCCCTAGAACGGACGACTCTCCAGGACACACGACCCCAGAACGCACGACCCCTAGAACAAGCGGAGGTAACACCCATGAAACGCGGTACCCGAGTGGGCGGGCTGCCCGTGGGCAGGATCGCTGAACGGCTGCCCATCGGCGGCCGCAAGAGCCGGACGCCCGACCTCGGCCGGATCACGAGCCGGGTCGCCAGGACGCTGCCGGGAACGGGCCGGTCGGGCAAGGGCCTGCCGGGCGGGCTTCCCGGCGGCCGGGCCGCCGGGACCGCCGGCGGCATCCTGCTCGGCGCCGGAGCGGCCGTCGCCGCGGGCCGGGCCCTTTCCCGGCGCGGTGGCGGATCCAACGGGGAAGAGCCCGAGCCGAAGGACGGCGAGCGCGGAGACGCCGCGTCCAAGGACACGGGCGCGTCCGGGAGCAAGGCCGCGTCGAAGGACGAGAAGGACGCCCCCGCGAAGACCTCGTCCAAGGGCTCGTCCAAGGGCTCGGCGAAGGGCGCCTCGGCGGGGGACGAGTCCGGCGACGAGGGGAAGCCGTCCGGCAAGGGCGTGTTCGGCCGCATCGCCGCGACCGTCGGCAAGGCGCTCAAGGGCGGTGGCCAGCGCGGCGGCAAGAAGGTGAAGGTCACCAACATCGTCGAGCACTCCGACGTCGGCGCGCCGCGCCGCCTCGTCTACGACCAGTGGACGCGGTTCCAGGACTACCCGTCCTTCATGAAGAAGGTCGTGAGCGTCGACCAGGCCGAGGACGGCAAGCTGCACTGGAAGGCCAAGATCTTCTGGTCGAACCGGTCGTGGGAGTCGACGATCGTCGAGCAGGTCCCCGACCAGCACATCGTGTGGCGCTCCAAGGGCCCCAAGGGTCACGTGGACGGGACGGTCAGCTTCCACGCCCTCGCGCCGAACCTGACCCGCGTCCTGCTCGTCCTGGAGTACCACCCGCAGGGCCTGTTCGAGCGGACCGGGAACCTGTGGCGCGCGCAGGGCCGCCGGGTCCGGCTGGAGCTGAAGCACTTCCGCCGGTACGTGATGACGCAGTCGCTCACCCGCCCCGACGAGATCGAGGGCTGGCGCGGCGAGATCCACGACAGTGAGGTCGTCCGTACCCACGAGGACGCGGTGAAGGAAGAGAACGACGAAAAGAAGCAGGACGGGAAGCAGCGGAGCAGGAGGCGGCAGGAGACGAAGCGGCAGGACGAGGAGCACCAGGACGACGAGCAGTACGAGAAGGTCCGCTGACCTCGCCCGGTCAGAGGTCGTGATGGGGCGCCGTGGAGATGGTCCCGGTGGACGGCGGGCGCCCGCCGTCCACCGGGCCGCCGTCCGCGGACGCGGCCCCGTGTTCCCGCCTTCATCCTCCCGTGTGGTTAGCGCGCGCCTTACCCGGCGTTGAGGTTCGCCTCATCTCCGCGGTCCTACCGTGACGGCACGGGCCCCGGGCGGCTCGGGGAGGGGGTTGTGACGTGGGACTCACCGGCGGCGGATTCATCGCCCTGCTCTTCTTCCTGATGGCCGCCCTCGTCGCGTTCACCGTGTGGTGGTGGCCGCGCGGCGCGGGGCCCACGGCCGGGCCGGCGCCGGCTGGGGCGGCGTCGGACCGGTCGGCCCCCGCGCGGGCGACCCTGGTCCGGCTGGTGCTCGCGCGGCTCGGGCTGCTCGTCCTGACCCAGGCGGTCGCGCTGCTCGCCGTGCTCGTCGCGGTCAACGCGCACTTCGAGTTCTACTCCGGCTGGGACGACCTGTTCGCGCTCAACGCGGGCTCCGCCAAGATCAAGAGCGTGCGGGCGCGGGCCGGGCACGGCGCGCCGCTCGCGGCGGCCCTGCCCGTCAAACGGCTCGGCCCGCGCGGGCCCGGCCACGAGCCGGCGAAGACGGGCGCGCTGGAGGAGTACCGGTTCCGCGGACCGGAGACCGGCCTGGACGCCGACTCCTACGTCCTGCTGCCCCCGCAGTACTTCCAGCCCGCGTACGCGCGGCGCCGCTTCCCCGTCATCGTCGTCCTCACCGGGTACCCCGGGCATCCGAGCGCGCTCCTGCACGTCATGCACTTCCCCGACCTCGTCCGGGACGGCGAGCGCACGGGTCACGTCCCGCCCGCGGTGTACGTGCTCATGCGCCCGACGCTCGCGCCGCCCCGCGACACCGAGTGCGCCGACGTGCCGGGCGGGCCGCAGGTCGAGAGCTTCTTCGCCGACGACGTGCCGCTCGCCGTGGCCGCCCACTACCGGGTCGCCGCGGGACGGAACGGCTGGGGCGTCATGGGCGACTCGACCGGCGGGTACTGCGCGGTGAAGTTCGCGATGCGCCACCCGGGCCGCTACTCCGCGGCGGCCTCGCTGTCGGGGTACTTCGGCCCGATCCAGGACCTGACCACGGGCGACCTGTTCGGCGGGAACAAGGCCCTGCGGGACGAGAGCGACCTCATGTGGCGCGAGGGCCATCTTCCCCCGCCGCCCGTGTCGCTGCTGATCGCGTCCTGCCGGGTGGGCGAGAAGACCTACCCGCAGGCGCGCCGGTTCCTCGCCGGCGTCAGGGCGCCGCTCCAGGCCGACAGCCTGTTCCTCGACTCCGGCGGCCACAACTTCCGCACGTTCCGGCGGATGGTCCCGGCCTCGCTCCAGTGGTTCGGTGCCCACCTGAAGGCGGAGTGACGGCTCAGTCCGACGCGGGCAGCAGCAGCGTGAAGATCGGCGGCGACGGGGCGCGCAGCACGAGCCGCCCGCCCTCGGCCTCGGCGAGCCCGCGCGCCAGCGCCAGCCCGATCCCGTGCCCCTCGCCGCTCCCGCGTCCCTCTTCGCCGGCCTCCTCGGCATCGTCCTCGGGGCCCGCCTCCGCGCCGTCCGCCCGGCCGCGCGCGTCCGCGCGATGGCGCCGCGCGAACACGTCCAGCGCGCCCCCGTCCGCGGGCTCGGCGATCCCCGGGCCCTCGTCGGAGACGTCGATGGCGATCCCGCCGCCGATGTCGCCGACCTCCACGGTGACCCGCCCGGCGCCGTGCACCAGCGCGTTGTCGACCAGCACGCCGAGGATCTGCCGCACCGCCGACGCCTTCGCGCGCACCTGCGGGAGCGGCCCCTGCACGACCACCTCCAGCACCCGCCCCTGCGCCTCGAACGGCCCGTGCCGGTGCGAACGCAGCTCCTCCAGCAGCGCCGGAAGATCCAGCGGCTCGCGGTCCGGTCCCGCGTCGCGGGCCAGCAGCAGCAGATCGTCGATGATGTCGCGCAGGTGCTCGCCGCGCCGCACGGCCGCCCGCAACGCCGCGGCGAGGTCGGCCCCGGGCCGCTCCAGCGCCGACTCCAGGCCCAGCAGCAGGCCGGTCAGCGGCGTGCGGAGCTGATGCGAGACGTCCGCGCTGAACGCCCGCTCCCGCTCCAGCATCGACCCCAGCCGCCGCGCCGTGACCTCCAGTGCCCGGCCCGCCTCGTCCGCCTCCAGCACGCCGGACGGCCGCGCCCGCACCGTGAAGTCCCCGTCCCCGAGCGCCTGCGCGGCCCGGGTCAGCCGCTCCAGCGGCAGCGCGAGCCGCCGCGACTGCCGC
The DNA here is from genome assembly GCF_900659635.1 of Actinomadura roseirufa. Classification (GTDB taxonomy): domain Bacteria; phylum Actinomycetota; class Actinomycetes; order Streptosporangiales; family Streptosporangiaceae; genus Spirillospora; species Spirillospora roseirufa. The sequence goes on from NZ_CAACVB010000268.1 coordinate 4,151, forward strand.
CCCGCCACCGCCGCCGCCAACCCGATGATCAGCAGCGCGAACGCCGCCATCAGCCACCACGCCCGCTCGGCCCGCGCGGTGACCAGCTCGTCCGGCATCGCCACCCGCGCCACCGACGTGACGCCCCGTTCCGACCGGACCGGCGCCGCCACCACGAGCGTGCCGCCCTCGTCCCGCTGGTGCAGCCGCCCGTCCCCGGCCGCGGCCGCCGCCCGCGACGCCCGCGGGCCGTCCCCGGTCAGCCGGCCGCCGTCCAGCCCGTAGATCCCGACGGTCAGCCGCGGGCTCAGCCCCTGCGGCACCCGGACGGGCCGCGGCCGCCGCGCCTCGTCGTCCGGCGTGCTCGCCGCGACCCGCGTCGCGTCCCGTTCCAGCGTCGTCACGGCCTCGCTGCGGTACAGCCGCTGGACGGCGACCGCCAGCGGGACGGCCAGCAGCAGCACCGCGACGGCCGTGATCCCCACGATGGTGCCGAGCAGCCGCCGCCGCAGCGGCGCCGTCCGCGTGCTCCCGTCCACACTCGCCCTCCCGTGTGCAGGGTAGACGGCGGCGCGACGGGACGGCAGGAGGAGCCGTGCCGGCGGCGGCCGAAGGTAAACGTGCCGCTCACCTTCCGCAGAACCACCGCTCACCAGGACGGGGCTAGATTCGGCCGCGAGAACACGGGCGCCGCCGAAGGGGGCACGATCATGCGCAGAGTGCTCGTCGGCGTCCTGATCGTCACGGCGCTGGCCGGTCTGGGCCTCGGCCACGCGCGCGCGGCCGGGGCCCGGCGGGACTGCGGCCCCGAGTCCGGCACGCGCGTGGCGAGGGTCCTCGACGCGGTCACCGACGTCGTGACCGCGACCGCCCGCGGGTCCTTCTGCCCGCCCCGCCCGCGCCGTCCCGGAGCGTGAAGGCGGCGTTAACCCGCCCCTGCGTACGATCGGCTCATGGCAGGACCGTACGTGCTCGTCGTCGAGGACGACGAGGTCATCGGCACCGAGCTCGCCGAGGCGCTGGCCGCGCAGGGCTACGAGGCGGACTGGGCCGCGACCGGCGGCGACGCGCTGGACCGCGCCACCGGGCGGGCACCCGACCTGATCCTGCTGGACCTCGGGCTGCCCGACGTCGACGGCGTCACCCTGTGCCGCCGGCTCCGCACCGTCCTGCGCGACACCGTGATCGTCGTGCTGACCGCGCGGACCCGCGAGTTCGAGGTGGTCGTGGCCCTGGACGCGGGCGCCGACGACTACCTGACCAAGCCGTTCCGGCTCACCGAGCTGATGGCCCGGCTCCGCGCCCACCTGCGCCGCCGCGGCGCCGCCCGCGCCGGCGAACGCCTGCTGTCGTCCGGCCGCCTCACCCTGGACCTCGCCGCCCGCCGCGCCACCTACGCCGACACCGAGATCGCGCTGCGCCCCAAGGAGTTCGACCTGCTCGCCCGCCTGGTCTCCAGCGCGGGCGAGGTCGTCACCCGCGAGGACCTCATCGACCAGGTCTGGGACGTCAACTGGTTCGGCCCCACCAAGACCCTCGACGTGCACATCTCCGCGCTGCGCCGCAAGCTCGCCCAGCACGGCGCCGACCCCGGCAACATCACCACGCTCCGGGGCCGGGGCTACCGCTACGAGACCGGCTGAGCCCCGGGACCGCCGGCCCCGGCGCCGGAATTCACGCAGTGCCGGAGAATTCGCTCCTGGTGTGATGCCGCGCGGCCGCCAGAGCGTGCGCGCCGATCAAAAGGGAACGGCACTGCTCGGCGGTCTCCTCGCCCGGGTTGAGAATGGACACCCATCCCTGTGAGGCGTAGGCCGGATGCGGAATGATCCGGTCGAGAACCGTGTAGTCGATTTCCCCTGACGAGTCCGCCGTCAGTTCCTCGAAGGGCCTGCGCCCGACCGCGATGTTCACCCTGAACACGCCGGGTCGACCAAGGTCGGACACGGTGTCGTACCCCTCGTAGTCCTTCGTGACGATCGTCGCGAACGGCTGCCGCCGCGGCACGACGCCGGTGGGCTCGTAGTAGAAGAAGGAGTCGCCCCACGCGACTTCCGGGTCGCCATTCTCCTCGCTCGCGGTGAAGGCGACGACCTCCTCCATGGAGGCGACGAACCGAAAAACCTCGTCCTCGGTCATGACAGATACATCCGTTCTCTTGGGCGAGCACTTCCTCCTTCAAGTATGTCATTCAACTGGTAATTGAGACTTAGTCCCTCCAGGACCGTTCGGGCGAGGCGGTAACCCTCAACTCTTGGTCAAGGGCGCATCCGCATGGCGGGGCCGGGCGACTCCCGCTGGGAGCGCTGAGCGACCGGCACCCGACAGCGCGTCATCGAGGCCGGAAACGGATGTGCGGAAGGTGCGGCCAGAAGGTGCGCGAGCCGTGTTCGCCGCGCGTGGTTCCGCTAATTCGGTTGTAGGGTGATGGACGGCTGGATAGCCTCCCGTTATCTTTCCCCCCGCTCTTTCACCCAAAGGACATACATGCGTAAGCTCGTCTCGGCCGGAATCGGCGTTGCCGCACTGGCTGCGACTCTGAGCGTCGCCGCACCGGCCGGCGCCTCTCCCGTCCCCGCCCCGCACGCCGCCCAGGTGGCCCGTCCCGGTGAGGGCCTCGGCGCGACCGCGAGCATCGCGGCGGCCCCCAAGCCGATCGGCAAGGTCCACAATTTCACCGCGCCCGCGGTGAAGGGCGCGAAGGTCTGAGGCAAGTGGTACTGGACCCGCCGGGGCAACACGTCCGTCGTCTACCTGGTCGCCTACCTCCAGGACACCGCGGCCGACGGCAAGAGCGCGGGTCTGTGCTACGACCTGACCACTCCGAAGGACAAGATCCGCAACCGGTGCTTCGTCAACACCAAGGGCAAGGGGAAGACCCTGTCCTTCCCCGGCGACTTCCCCGACTGGAAGCACACCTCGCTCCGGATGAGCGCGGCCGTCGGCCGCCTCAAGGGCAACACCTTCTACGTCAGCACCCAGGGGCGCTACGTCAAGGTGCACTGACCGAAGCGACACTGATCGAAGCGGTTTGACAGATGAAGCCGCCCCCAGGGCCCGGGGGCGGCTTCGTCGTGTTCATAGCGTATTTATTGCAATCCCGGCCACTGCGCTCGCTGGCGCTCGCTTCGTGACCGTGCTTGTGCGAGCGCGAATCGCTTCGCGATCTTCCCGGCGGGGGCTCGCCTTCGGCGTCGCCCCCGCCGGTCAGGTCGCGCGCTCGCGTGACGGTTGATGTTCGTGAAGCCAGCTGCGGTCCACGCCGCTTGTCGCGGCCCCGGTCACGAGGTCGGGGTCGCAACCCCGGTTACGGGTCGGGGACATGGGGCGAGGGCACCGGGTCAGGGAGTTTTGGGCTCCTTGCCGGGTTCGGTGGTTTGGTCGCGGGCTCCGGTGGTTGGCGTGGTTCGGGTGTTCAGCCAGGTGACCAGGGTGTCCGCGCCCGCACGCTCGGCGGCCTGCAGCGGGGTGAGCCCGTCGTGACCGGGCCGGCCCGGGTCGCCGCCCCGGTCGAGCAGGAACGCCGCGGTGTTCCGCCGTCCGCCGTGGCAGGCGCACCACAGCGCGTTCGTGATCTCCTCCTCGCCGGGCGGGGGCTCGGCGTCGGCCAGCGCGCGGACCCGGTCCAGGTCACCGAGCGCCGCGGCCTGCCACAGGTTCGGCCGGGCCCCGCGCTCGACCAGCCGCCGCGCCGCGTTCCACTGCCCGAACGCGACCGCGTCCGCCAGCGGCGTGCCGCCGTCGATGACCGACCCGGCGGCCCCGGGATCGGCCCCGGCGTCCAGCAGCGCGTCCACCATCGCGACGTCGTCGGTGCTCGCCGCCCAGTGCAGCGGCGTCTCGGTGTGCGGCCCCGCGAACGGGGCGTTGACGTCCGCTCCGGCGGCGACCAGCAAGGCCGCGATCTCGGGCCCGGCGGGGAAGTGGCCGGGCCAGTCGGTGGCCGCGTGCAGGACGGTGCGCGAGGACTCCGCGTCCCCGATCCGCGCCGTCGCGAGCTCCGGCCGGGCGTCCAGCAGCCGCGCCACCTCGGCGGCGTCACCGGCCTGGATCGCCGTGGTCAGCGTGACCGCCGCCTCATCCTCGGCGTCCAGGAATCGTGCCTCGCCCACCTCGCCCTCCCATGCTGCTCTCTCCGCACACGCTATCCGCCGCCCACGACATCGCGACGAGAGCGGAACGCGGCGGCCGCCCGTTGCGTCGAGCTGACGTGATCTGGAGGCGTGGACGGGACACGAGACCATGGCGGGCGGCCGTCCCGCGCACCGCCGCGCTGGTGTGCTCCGCGGTGCTCGCCCTCGCCGGGGCCGCGGGCTTCGCGACGGCGGACCGGGGCATCGAACGGCGATCCGTCACGGTCGACGGCGTCCCGCTGGAGGTCGTCCGGCCCGCGCGGGCGACCGGCCGGCTCCCGGGCGTGGTGGTCGCGCACGGCCTCGGCGCCGGGGGACGGTTCATGCGCGGCTTCGCCGACACGCTGGCGCGCCGCGGCCTCGCGGTGGAACTGGTCGATCTGACCGGCCACGGAGCGAACACCCGGCGGCTGCCCGGCGACGGGGAGGGCCCGGCCGCGGAGGCGCGCCTGGGCCGGGATCTGGACGTGGCGGTGACCCACCTCGGCGCGCTGTCCTGGGTGGACGGGCGGCGGATCGGACTGCTCGGCCACTCGATGGGCGCCGCCGCCGTCCTCCGCTACGCCGCCGCGCACCCGTCCGTCCGCGCGACGGTCGCCATCTCGCAGGGGGCCGCGCCCGCGGCCGTCTCCGCGTCCGCGCCCCGCGACCTGCTCCTGCTCGCCGGGGGCCTGGAGTTCCCCGGTTACCACGCCGGCGCCGTCGACGCCCTGCGCGTCGCCTACCCGGGCGGGCGAACCGGCGTCACCTACGGCTCGGCGGGTGCAGGGACGGCCCGCCGCGCCGTCCTCGTCCCCGGCGTCGAGCACGCCGGGGTCCTGTTCAGCCCGCGAACCCACCGTGAGGCCGCGACCTGGTTCAGCGCGGCACTCACCACGGGCTCCGGCGAGCCGAGCGCCACCGGCCCGGCAGCCGTCCCGGATCCCCGGGGGCACGGCGTGGGCGGGCGAAGCGGAAGGTCCGGTGGGCCGGGCGCGGGGGCCGGCGAAGGCCGGGTGGGGATCCGCCCGTTCCAGCGGATCGGGGCGGCCGTGCTGATGCATCTCGCCGCCGTCCTGTGCTTCGGAGCGATCGCTTCGGTGGCGCTGGGGCGTCCGCGGAGTCCCGGCCCCGCGCGTCGTGTCCGCGCGCCGGTCGCGCTGGGCGTGCCGGTCGCCGCCGTCGTGGTGGCGCTACCGGTGATGGCGGCGCTGCCCCGGCATTGGCTGCCCCTCGCGGTGGCGGGGCCGCTCGCCGGGTTCCTCGGCGCGGCCGGTGCCGTGCTCCTGGCCGCGGCCCGCGGACGGGCCGCGCCGGACGGC
>NZ_CAACVB010000269.1 GCF_900659635.1 Actinomadura roseirufa
CCTCGCGCGCCGCGGCCGCCGCCCGGCGGGCCTCGGCCGCCCAGCGCGGGGCGGCGGCGCTCGTCGCGACGCGTTCGTCCAGCGCGCGCAACGTCTCCGCGGCGTCCCCGTGCAACGCGACGTCGGGCTGGTACGTCCGGCCGAACACGCCCGCGTCGGCGTCGGCGTGGATCAGGCTTCCGCCGAGGCGCATTCGCCAGAGGTCGGTGGTGTACATCTGGAACCGGGTGCCCACGGCGAGGATGACGTCGGCGTTCTCGACGGCGCCGCGCAACGGCGGCGTGGCGACCAGCGGGCCGAGGCAGAGCGGGTGGTCCTCGGGCAGCGCACCGCGTCCCTGCACGGAGGTGACCACCGGGATCTCCAGCCGGTCGACGAGCCGCCGCACCCGCGGCCAGGCGCCGCCGGCCAGGACGCCGCCGCCCGCCCAGATCAGGGGGCGGCGGGCGGCGGCGAGCAGGTCGGCCGCGGCGCGCAGCCGGTCCTCGGGCGGCGCCGCGCGGTGGACGGGCGCGGGCGCGGGCACCGGCAGGTCCGCCGGCACCGGCGCGTACTGCAGGTCGATCGGGATCTCCACGGCGGTGGGCCGCGGCGGGCCGGCGGTCGCGGCGCGACCGGCGGCGACCACGGTCTCGGCGATGTCCTCGGCGCGGCGGACCGTCCACGCTTCGCGGGTGAGCGTGCGCAGCATCGGCAGCTGCCGCTCGGCCTCGTGCAGGTAGCCCTTGGACCGGCCGTAGAAGCGGGTCTCGATCTGGCCGGTGAGGAGCAGCACCGGAGACCCCGCGAACTGCGCCTCGAACAGGCCGCCCATCGTGTTGGCGGTGCCCGGCCCGGTCGAGGCCAGCGCGACGCCGAGCCGTCCGGTGACCCGCGCGTAGCCGTCCGCCGCGTGCACCGCCGCCTGCTCGTGCCGTACGGCGATCACGGTGATGCCGCCGTGGCGCCGCATCGCGTCGAGGATCGGCAGGTTGTGCACGCTCGCCACGCCGAAGACGTGCCGGACGCCGAGCGCCCGCAGCGCCTCGGCGGCCAGGTCGCCGCCCGTGCGCCCGGTCGCGCCCCGCCCGCTCGCGTCGCTCCCGCCCACATCGGCCCCCGCCGCGCCGTCCCCGGTCATCGGGCGCCCGCCGCGCGCGTCTGGATCGCCTTCAGCTCGGTGAACTGGGCGATGCCGTGGGCGCCCAGCTCACGGCCGTAGCCGGACTGCTTGTACCCGCCGAACGGGGCGAGCCCGTTGAAGGGCGCGCCGTTGATCTCGATGCTGCCCGCCTCGATCCGCGCCGCGACACCGAGCGCGTGGTCCTCGTCGGCGGACCAGACCGCGGCGGCCAGCCCGTACGGGGTCCCGTTGGCGATCGCGACCGCCTCGTCCTCCCCCACGTAGGGGATCACCGCGAGGACGGGCCCGAACACCTCCTGCTGGGCGAGCGCGATGCGCGGGTCGGACACCGCGAAGGCGGCCGGGCCCGCGAAGAAGCCGGACCGCGGGAGCTCCTCGTCCGGGTACGCCCAGATCGGCCGGGCGCCGTCGACGAGCGCGCGCTCCAGGTGGTCGGTCACGCGGTGCCGCTGGTTCGCGCTGGCCAGCGGGCCGACGTCGGCGGCTGGGTCGTCGGACCGGCCGACCCGGTAGCGGGCCAGGGCCGCCGCCACCAGCTGCTCGGCGTCGGCCAGCGACTCGAAGGGCACCAGCAGCCGGGTCAGCGCGGTGCAGGTCTGGCCCGTGTTGATCACGACGGTCCGCACGGACCGCTCGACCGCCGCCGCGAGGTCGCCGCCGGGCAGCACGACCGCCGCCGACTTGCCGCCGAGCTCCAGCGTCACCCGCTTGATGGACTCGGCGGCCAGCTGGGCGACGCGCCGGCCGGCCCGGGTCGAGCCGGTCAGCGACACCATCGCGGTGCCGGGGTGGCGCGTCATGTACTCCCCCACGTGCAGGCCGTTGCCGAACACGACGTTGAGGGCGCCCGGCGGCGCGCCCGCCGCGTGGACCGCCTCCGCCAGCACGCAGGCGTCCAGCGGGGTGATCTCGCTCGGCTTGAGCACCACCGGGCAGCCGGCCGCGAGCGCGGGCCCGAGCTTGGCGGCGGTCTGCAGCAGCGGGAAGTTCCACGGGGTCATCGCCGCCACCACGCCGACGGGCTCGCGGACGACGGTGGAACCGCCGAGCCGCTCGCTGAAGTCCATGCCCCGGACCGCCAGCGCGGTGTTGCGGAACGTTCTGATCGCCGTGCGCACCTGATAGTCGGCGCAGTGCCGGCGGGGCATCCCCATCTCGCTGGAGATCAGCTCGGCCATCCCGCCGAGCCGGGCCTCCAGCTCTTCGGCGACGCGGTCCAGCAGCGCGGCTCGTTCCTCCGGCGGCATCTCCCGCAGGACGGGCCGGGCGCGCTCGGCGGCGGCGACGGCCGCGTCCATGTCGCCGGTCGACGACTCGCGGACCGTGGCGACGCACTGCCCCGTCGAGGGGTCGATGACCGCGATGACGTCCTCGCCGGTGCTCTCGACCCACCGGCCGCCGATGTATGTGTCCGCACGATGGTCCATGTCGCTCCGCTCACCAGTCCTGGGCGATTGGCTCGAAGCCTAGAATCATCCGCCGAAGACCTGTTCAGGCCGCGCCACCAAAGAATTCGGGCCGCCATTATGGGGCGGCCACAGGCGGCCGTCCGGTCAGGCGAACAACCGCGCGCGCAGATCCGTCCGGGCCTCTTCCCGGTCGCGCCGCATCTGGACGGCGTCGTAGGCCATCAACGCGACATTGAGGTCACCGATGTCGGCGATGCGCCGCATATCGCGTCCGGTCAGCGTGGCGATCTGCCGCAACCGGTAGGCGACCGTGTTGGGGTGGACGACCAGTTCCTCCGCCGTCCGCTGCAACGCCATATCGCAGGCGATATAGACGCGCAGGGTGTCGAGCAGGTGCGGTTTCTCGACGAGCTGCCCGATACGGGTCTCGATGAGCCGTTTCGATACCCACCGGTTGTGCGCGAGCAGGACCTCCAGGATCACGTCCGTGCACTGGGTGACCTGGCCGCGCTGGTCCCGGTAGATGCTGATCTCCAGCGCCGACAGCGCCTGCCGGCAGCTGTGCCCGGCCGCCGACAGCGACGCGCCGGGCTCGCCGGCCGACACGAACAGCGAGCGGCCCTGCTCACCCGCCAGCATGCCGGTGAACAGCTCGACCAGGCCGGGCCCCGCCCGGTCGATCGGGACCAGCGCCAGCAGCAGGCCGCGCCGCTCGCGGCTGAGGATCTCCCGGCGCGGGTCGTGCCGCCACAGCACCTCCATGATCCGCCGCCGCGCCCGCACCCACTGCTGCGAGGTCGGCGCCGGGTCGTGGTAGGCGGCGACCGCGCGGAACCGCTGGTGCGGGTTGATGTTGAGCATCCGGGCCTGGTCGTTCACCGTGCTGGCGTCGACGGCCGGGCCGGCGATCAGGCAGCTCAGCAGGTCGGTGCTCACCCGCGCCTGCCAGCCCGCCAGCTCGTTGTAGGTGCTGGTGAACGACTCCAGTTCGCGGGTGCAGAGCACGTCGAACAGCTCGGCGAGCCGGGCGAGGACCGCGCGGACCCCGTCCATCGGCACCCCGCCCGAGCCCGCGGTGGCGTGCGCGAGGACGTGATCGGCGACGACCCGTTCCAGCAGGCGCAGCCACTCGACCGCCTCGGCCACGGGCTTGCCCTGCAGGGCGACGCGCGCGCCGCGCCCGGACGGCGGCCCGGCGGCCGGCGCGCGGTCGCCGAGCCCGTGCGCGCACAGCTCGATGACGTGCACCGCCATCTCGAACGCCTCGACGGGCGCCTGGCGGTCGGCGGCGCCGGACTCGGTCGCGCTGACGTACTGGCGGACGAACTCGTTCGCCAGCGTCGTCGACGCCGCGTCCAGGCTGCGGGCCACGGCCGCCACGTGATCGGCGACGGCGGGGGAAGTGTCGGATGGTGCCATGGTCACCCTCCCAAAACCGGGTCGTGGAGATCTGCATCACCCTCCGGACCCAGGTTCCGGAGATCTACCACGCGGCGTCGCCCCACGTCAACGGCCTGGTGACCGGAGCGGCACCGCCGGGTGAACGCCCCGCGGCCACCCGACTGTGCCCCCGGCACAGGCGGCCACGGACTGTTTTGTGAGCGTGGCCCCATGACAGACGGCGCGGCTCGAACGTTGACTGTGTCGACATGCGGCGAGGGCCCCGGCGGCCCCCTGCGGAACCGTTTGTCGCCCGTTCCGGGAGGCACGAGGGAACGGAGGGATGGTGAATCGATGACGGCGCGCACCACCATCACGAGAGCGCCTTCGAGCGGCGGCGTCCCTCCGGACGCCGTCGCGCGCAGACCCCGGAAACTGCGCCCCGGCTTCGTCACGATGGCGCTCGGGCTGCCGGTCGTCTTCATGGCGATCGTCTATGTCTATCCGGTCGGCGCCATGTTGCTGAAAAGCGTCACCGAACCGAAGGCCGGATTCGGGAATTTCACCAGGGCGGCCACCGACGGCGCCGTCTGGGAAGCGCTATGGATCACCGCACGGCTGTCCTTCGAGGTGGCGGTCCTGACCGTTCTCCTCGGCTTTCCGGTGGCCTATTTCCTGGCCCGGACCTCACCTCGCCGGGCGCGGTTCCTGGCGCTGCTCGTCGTCATTCCGTTCTGGACGAGCATCCTGGTGCGGTCCTTCTCCTGGATCGTCCTGCTCGGCGACGGCGGGCTGGTGAGCAAGGTGCTGGAGCCGTTCACGGGCGACTCGAAGGGCCTGCTGTACAGCGAGAGCGCGGTCGTCATCGCGATGACCCACATCCTGCTGCCGTTCCCGATCCTCATCATCAAGGGGACCCTGGACCAGATCGACGCGTCGCTGCCCCGCGCCGCGCGCTCCCTCGGGGCCGGTCCGATCCGTGCCTTCACCCGGGTCTACCTGCCGCTGGCGGTCCCGGCGATCGTCAGCAGCGGCATGCTCGTCTTCGTCATCGGGCTCGGCTTCTACGTCACGCCCGCGCTCGTCGGCGGGCCGAAGCAGAGCACGATCGCCGTGGTGATCGCGCAGAGCGTCCAGGTGAACTTCGACTGGGGGATGGCCGCGACGCTGGCCACGCTGCTCCTGGTGCTGGCCTCGGCGCTGACCCTGATCGTGCGCCGGCTCACCAAGGTGAAGGGGCTGGTGTCCCTGTGAGCACCATCGACGTGAGCGCGCCGGGCACGCCGAACGCGGCGGGCGGCGCCCGGCCCGCGCGACCGGCCCGCGCGCGCCGCGGGCGGCTGCCCGCCACCCGGGCGGAACGGGCGCTGCGGTGGGCCCTGCTGGGCGTGGTGACGCTGGTCTTCGCCTTCCTGGTGATCCCGATCGTGATCGTGGTCCTGGAGTCCTTCAACAGCGCGGACTACCTGTCGTTCCCGCTGGAGGGCTGGTCGCTGACCCACTACCGGCGCTTCCTCGACGACCCCGCATGGGTGGACGCGACACTGCTCAGCGCCAAGATCGCGCTACTGGCCGCGGCGATCGCGACCGTCGTCGGCACCACGGCCGCGTGGGGCCTGGCCCGCGCCACCGGACGCGGGAAGGGACCGGTCTTCGCCCTGCTGTACTCACCACTGGTGATCCCGATCATCGTGCTGGCCATGAGCTACTACTTCACCTTCGCCGACCACCGGCTGATCGGCCAGTGGCCGGTGGTCGCGGTCGCGTACTCGGTGATGGGCGTCCCGTACGTGCTCGTGTCGGTATCGAGCGCCCTGCAGCAGTTCGACCCGGAGCTGGAGAACGCGGCGCGCACGCTCGGCGCCGGGCTGCCCCGGACGCTGCTGCGGATCACGCTCCCCTCGCTTGCCTCGGCGATCTCGGCCGGCGCGCTGTTCGCCTTCGTGATCGCCTTCGACGAGGCCGTCATCATCCTGTTCGTGGCAGGGAACGACTCGGTCACGCTCGCGCGCCGGCTGTGGGACAGCGTGCGCTACGACCTCACGCCCACGCTCGCCGTCGCCGGGACGATCCTCATCGGCGTCTGCGTCGGGCTCTACCTCCTCTCCGAGCTGATCAAGACCATCCGCGACCGGCGGGAGCGCCGATGACCGAGCGAGCAGGCACCCGGCGCGCGAGCACCGCGCGGAAGAGCACGGGACGGGACGGGACCGCGACGGACGACACCGTGCAGGACACCGTGCGGGCCGCCGAGGCGGACGGCGCCGGGACGGACGGCGCGCGGGCCGACCAGGTCGTCTTCAGCGGGGTGCACAAGTGGTACGGCGACGCGCCCGCCGTCCACGACTTCAACCTCGCCGTCGGCGAGGGCGAGTTCGTCACCCTGCTGGGGCCGAGCGGCTCCGGCAAGACCACCAGCCTGCGCATCCTGGCGGGCCTGGAGTCGGCGACCGCGGGCGAGGTGTTCCTCGCCGGCCGCGCGGTCACCGACGAGGTGCCGGAGCGGCGGAACATCGGGCTGGTGTTCCAGAACTACGCGCTGTTCCCGCACATGACGGTGGCGCAGAACATCGCGTTCCCCCTCCAGATGCGGCGGATGAGGAAGGCCGAGGCGGAGCGGCGGATCGACCGGGTGCTGACGATGACGCGGCTCACGGAGTTCCGGGACCGCTACCCGCGCCAGCTGTCCGGCGGCCAGCAGCAGCGGGTCGCGCTCGCCCGCGCGTTCGTCTTCGATCCCAGCGTGCTGCTGATGGACGAGCCGCTCGGCGCCCTGGACCGCAACCTGCGCGACCACATGCGCCTGGAGCTGAAGTCCCTCCAGCGCCGGATCGGCGCGACGGTCCTGTACGTGACCCATGACCAGGACGAGGCGCTGGCCCTGTCCGACCGGGTCGGCGTCATGCACCAGGGCGTCCTCCAGCAGACCGCCCCACCGGACGTGCTGTACGAGGAGCCGGTCAACTCCTTCGTCGCGAAGTTCCTGGGCCAGTCGATCTGCCTGCCCGCCACCCGGCTTGAGCAGGGCGAGCACACCGTCGTGGAAGTGGAGGGCATGGCCGGGCGGATCCTGGTCGACCGGCGCAACGACTGCGCGTCCGGGCCGGGCGGCGAGTTCATGATCCGCCCGGAGCGGGTCCGGATCGGCGCGGAGCGGCCGGACGCGGCCGCGCGCAACGCCGTGTCCTGCTCGGTCGTGGCGCAGGTGTACCTCGGCCCCCAGATCGAGGTCCACCTGCGGACGCCGGAGGGGGCCGAGCTCCAGCTCATGGTCCCCTCCGAGGCCAGGGCGCGGTTCACCACAGGGACGTCGCACTGGCTCAGCTGGACCGCGCGGGACTGCCGCTTCCTGGACGGCGTGAACTGACCACCGGCCCGGAAAGGGCCGTTCCCCCCATCCCGCCGACTCCTCTGTTCGGCATGCCCCCATACGCGACCGAAGGGAAGGATCATGGATCTCCCGGCACTCGGGTGCTGTACCTGGCACATGGACGGCGACGTCGGGGTGCTCACCCTGAACCGGCCGGAGCGCCTGAACGCGATCGCCAACACCGACATCGACGAGCTCGACCGCGTCGTCATGCTGGCCGGCAAGGACCCCGGCGTCCGCGCCGTGGTGATCACCGGTGCGGGACGGGGGTTCTGCTCGGGCGCGGACGTCAAGGAGTGGGCCGCCCGTTCCGACGCGGGCGAGGAGTCGTGGCCGGCGAAGATGCACCGCACGATCGCGCGGCTGTACTGGCTGCCCAAGCCGGTCGTGGCGGCGGTCAACGGCGTCGCCGCCGGGTCGGGCTTCGACCTCGCCCTCACCGCCGACGTCCGCTTCGGCTCGACCGCCGCCCGGTTCGGGCAGGTCTACGCGCAGCGCGGCATCTGCCCGGACGCGGGCGGCTCCTACCTGCTGCCCCGGATCGTCGGCGAGTCGCGCGCCGCCGAGCTGATCTACACGGGCCGGATCATCGACGCGGACGAGGCCCTGCGCATCGGCGTGGTCACCGAGGTCGTCCCGCCCGAGCGGCTGATGGAACGGGCGCTGGAGCAGGCCCGCGTGTTCGCCGCCGGGCCGACCGTCGCGATCGGCGAGGCCAAGCGGAACATCCGCATGGGCCACACCATCGGCATCGAGGAGGCGCTGCGCAACGAGCAGCGGGGCGCCCACCTGTGCGCGCTGACCGAGGACAAGGACGAGGGCCTCAAGGCGGCCATCGAGAAGCGCCGGCCCGTCTTCGTGGGGCGCTGATGACCGCGCACCGCACCGGCTCCCCTCAGGGGGACCCTCCCGCCCACCGTCTCGACCGGCTGTTCCGGCCGCGGAGCGTCGCGGTCGTCGGCGCGTCCCCCAAGGGCGGCTACGGCCTGCGGACGCTCCGGAACATGCGCGGCGTCGGGTTCACCGGGCGCCTGTACGCCGTCCACCCGTCCCGCACCGAGGTCGACGGGGTGGCCGCCCACCCGTCGCTGGCGGCGCTGCCCGAGGTCCCCGACGCGGTCGCCGTCGCGATCCCCGCGCCGGGCGTGCCGGCGCTGGTGGCCGAGGCCGCCGCGCTCGGCGCGCCCGCCATGGTCGTGTACGGCGCCGGCTTCGGCGAGCGGGACGCCGAGGGGCGCCGCCGCCAGGACGAGGTCGTCGCCGCCGCGGCGGGCCGGCTGCCGCTGGTCGGGCCGAACTGCCTGGGCGTGGCGAGCTTCCGCGGCCGCGCCGCCCTCTGGGGCATCGAGCTGCCGTACCTGCACGCCGGCGCCGACGGCGTGGTGGCGCTGGCCGCGCAGAGCGGCAACATGGCGCTGACGACGATGCTGTCCGGCCGGCTGCCCTCGGTCGCCTACGGCGTGTCCGCGGGCAACCAGGCGGTCGTCGACCTGTCGGACTGCCTGGAGTACTTCCTGACCGACCCGGGGATCAGGGTCGTCTGCCTCGTCATGGAGGGCCTGGCCGACCTGCCCCGGTTCCGCGCCCTCGCCGAGCGGGCCGCGGCGCGCGACGTCGCGGTCATCGTGCTCAAGGTGGGCCGGTCCGCGGGCGGCGAGGCCGCGACGATCGCGCACACCGGCACCCTCGCCGGGCGGGACGCCGCCTACGCCGCGCTGTTCCGGCAGGCGGGCGTGCACCGCGTCGACGACCTCGACGAGATGATCGCGCTCTGCTCGCTGCTGGCCGCGCCGCGCCGGCCGCGCGGCGCCGCGGCCGCCGTCTTCGCCAGCTCGGGCGGCGAGTGCGGCCTGGTCGCCGACCTCGCCGACGCCACCGGGGTGCGGCTCGCCGCGCTGGACGGCGCCGCGGAGACTGCGCTGGCCGCGGCGCTGCCGCCGTACATGGCGGTCCGCAACCCCCTCGACCTCGGCGCGAGCGCGTGGGGGGACCGGGAGGTGTACCGCGCGGCCGCGCTCGCGATGGGCCGCTGCCCCGGCGTCGACGTCGTCGCGTTCGCCGGTGACGCCCCCGCCCACTCCGAGCCGCTGGAGGAGATCGGCTGGCCGGAGATGGTCGGCGGCGCGGGCGAGGCGGCGGCGGAGCTGGACGTGCCGGTCGTGCTCATGACGACGACCACCGACGTCACGCCCGGCCTGCACGCGCTCGCCCGGCGGCACGGCGTCGTCCTGCTCGCCGGGGCCCGGCCCGCGCTGCGGGCCATCGCGCTCGCGGGCAC
>NZ_CAACVB010000270.1 GCF_900659635.1 Actinomadura roseirufa
CTCGCCCGGATTCTGCTCGCCGGTCTGGTGGTGGGCCTGCTCACCGGCCTGTTCGGCGTCGGCGGGGGCTTCGTGATCGTCCCGGCGCTGGTGCTGGCGCTGCGGCTGCCGGCGCCCGCGGCCGTGGGCACGTCGCTGCTCGTCATCGCGGTCGACTCGGCGGCCTCCCTCGCGGCGCGCGGCGGGGGAGGACACGTCGACTGGGCGCTCGTCCTGCCGTTCACCGCCGCCGCGATGGCCGGGGCGCTCGCCGGGCGGCGGGCCGCCGGGAGGCTGCCCGCCGCCCTCCTCACCCGCTCGTTCGCCGTCCTCCTGCTCGCCGTGGCGGGTTGCGTCGCCGTCACCGGCGGCGCGGCCCTCGCCTGAGGGGAACGCCAACGAACCGGCGCCGGGGAGCGTCTAGAGAATGAAGCCCGACGCGAGCGAGGACGCCCCCTGATGACCGACCCCCTGCAGCCCGAGGACCCCGCCCAGGTGGGGGAGTACATCCTGACCGGACGGCTCGGGGACGGCGGGCAGGGCTCGGTCTACCTTGCCCACGACGGCACCGGACGGCGCGTGGCGGTGAAGCTCCTGCACGCGCGGCTGAGCGGGGACGAGGCGGCGCGGGCGCGGTTCGTCCGGGAACTGGAGGTGGCCCGGCGGGTCGGCGGGTTCTGTACCGCGCAGGTGCTCGACGCCGACGTCGAGGGGGACCGTCCGTACATCGTCAGCGAGTTCGTGGACGGCCCGTCGCTCACCGCGCTGGTGCGCGCGGAGGGCCCGCGGTCCCCGGCGGAGCTGGTCCGGCTCGCGGTGGGCACGGCGACGGCGCTCGTGGCCGTCCACCGCGCGGGGATCGTGCACCGCGACTTCAAGCCGCCGAACGTGCTGGTCGGCCCCGGCGGGCCGCGCGTCATCGACTTCGGCATCGCGCGGGCGCTGGACTCCACGGTGCTGACGATGACCAGCCAGGTCGTCGGGACGCCCGCGTACATGGCGCCCGAGCAGGTCTCCGGCGGCGTGGTCGGCCCCGCCGCGGACATGTTCGCGTGGGCGGCGACGATGCTGTTCGCGGCGACCGGCGCCGTGCCGTTCGGCGGCGAGTCGATCGCCGCGGTGCTGCACCGGGTGCTGCACGACACGCCGGACGTGGCGCCGCTGCCACCCGGGTTGCGGGAGATCGTGGCGGCGTGCCTGGAGAAGGACCCGGACCGCCGCCCGACCAGCGAGCAGGTGCTGTTCCGGCTGCTGGACGTGGTCGGGGAGGACGGCGGCGGGGACGCGGTGAGGCGCGGCGCGGAGCTGGTGAAGACCGGCGGGGCGCGCCCGGGATGGCCCTCCGGCGTGGACCGGGTGCGGACGGGACGCTCCCGGCGGATCCTGGTCGCGGGAGCGGTCCCGGCCGCGCTGGCGGCGCTGGCGATCCTCGTGCCGGTCGTGGTCTCCCAGTTTCCGGACGGTGGTGCGCGCGGGTCGGGCGGTGCGGGCACGTCGGCGGGCGGGTCGCCGGTGACGGTCCCGGTGGGGTACCTGGGGCCGCTGACCGGTGACGTCGCGTCGCTCGGGCGGGCGATGGCCGACGGGGCCCGCCTCGCGGTGGACGAGCACAACGCGCGGCACCCGGCCGTGCGGGCGCGGCTGGTGGAGGCCGATACCAGGGGCGTGCCCGACTCGGCCCCGGCGGCGGTGCAGCAACTGCGGAAGGCGGGCGCGGTCGCGGTGGTGGGTCCGTCGCTGAGCGCCGAGACCAAGGCCGCGATGCCGATCCTGGAGCTGGCGCACATCCCGAGCGTGTCGCCCGCGGCGGCCGCGGGGCCCCTGGCGGAGAGCGGATGGCGGTTCTGGCACACCACCGTCCCCGACGGCGAGGAGGCGGCCCGGGCCCTGGCCGACCTGGCGGGCGGGTCGCGTCGTCCGCTGGCGCTGTACGACGGGACGACGTCCGCGCGGGACGTCGCCAACGTCGTCAAGCAGCGGCTGGAGAGCAAGGGCGCCACGGTGCGCCAGGAGCAGATCGCCGAGCTCCCCGGCGAGGACGCCGGCATCGTGCGGAAGATGCGCGGCTGGGGGACCGACGCGGTGTTCCTGTCGGCCACGGCCGACCGCGCGGCGTCCCTGATCCACGAGGCCCGGGCGGGCGGGGTCAAGGCGCGCTTCTACCTCAGCGACCTCGCACTGGCGAAGGGCGTGGCGACGCCCGACGCCGAGGGCACGATGCTGACCTGCTCCTGCCTGTCGCCGGAGGCGGCCCAGTCGCTCCCGCCCGCCATGGCCGCCTTCAGCTCCCGCTTCGCCGGGGCGAACAAGGGCCGCAGGCCGCCCATCTACGCGGCGGAGTCCTACGACGCGGCGTCCGTGCTCCTCAAGGCACTGGCCCAGGGCAGGCGGACGGGCGACGAGATCAACGCGTTTCTCCGCACCGTCGACGTCGAGGACGGCCTGACCCAGCGCATCAGGTTCACCGGCACCGGCCGTCTCACCGAGGGCCGGAGCTACGCCTACCGGGTTCAGGCCGGGAAGATAGTCCTCCTGGGCGAGGCCCAGAAACCCCGGACCCCCTAGGCGGCTACGAGGTCGGCTCTTCTTCCAGGAGATCGTCGAACTCGCCGTCCTTGACGCCGGCGATGAAGGCGTCCCACTCGGCCTCGGTGAAGTAGAGGATGGGGCCCTCGGGGTTCTTCGCGTCGCGCATGACGACGGCCCTTTCGCCGAAGTCCTTGTGCTGGACGGGGACGTCCTTGCCGTCGATGAACTCGATGATGACCCCGTCGCTGAGGATCGGCTCCTGTGCTGTCACTGGCGCACCTTCTTCGTCCCGGGCTGTGGTCGTCTCCCAGGCTAGTGCGCTGTGGGCCGCCGCACAGGAAAAGGCATCCCCGGCCGTCCAGTGTGGGGAGGGACGGCCGGGGATGATCAGGGGGGTCAGGGCTCGCCGTGGCCCAGGGCGCCGGTCCGGGCGCGGTCGTCACCGGGGGACGAGGAGCCGCCGGACGTCCCGTGGAGCGCCGGGGCGGAGCGGCCGGTCCGCTTCCCGGCGCCGCCGCAGTGCCCGGCGGTGCCGAGCCCGCCGGTCGAGGAGGAGGCGGCGCAGCAGCCGTACCGCGACGTCCATTGGCGTTCGGCGTCGACGTACCACGAGGTCACCGGCTCGGGAGCGGACGCGGAGCGCCGGTCGGGCCCGGCCCGGGCGGTGGCCGGCAGAAAGGTCGTGCGGGCCATGTCGCTCTCCTGGGGTCGCGGGAGATGGGGAGAAGGAGCACCCTGCTGGGACTGTAGGGCCGCGGAGGAACGGGACCAATTCATCGCCGAGAAGTGATTTTTCACAGTTAATTGCGAACGGGTCGAACGTCCGTTTCGCCGGTTTGAAAAGTTCGAACGCCGGGTCGAAGGGCGCGGACGCGGAGCGGGAGATCGGCGGGCGCCGCGGCCGGCGCGGGGCTCCGGCGGGAGCGGGTCCGCCGGGTCGTCACGGGAGGCCAGGGCGAGATCGGTTCCGTTCCCAAGGCTGTGGGGGATCTCTCGGGTGTCGACCGCGCCGTCCGGACCGTAATCCCCTATGATCTCTTCATCCTGTTCGTCCTGCTTCGTGCGATGAGGTGAGAATCCACGGACGGGTCGGACCCGGCATTTCATCAGGGATGGTGGCAGTGACGGCGGCAGAGGTCCGGCCGGCCCCCACGGGGGTCAGCTGGGTGAGGCGTACATCCACGGTGTGAGCGGGTTCGCCGAGGGCGCCCGGTGGATCCGCGGCACCTCGGCGAACCCCGGCCGTCCGCCGGGGCGCCCCGAGGGGCGCGGGTGCCCGGCGGGCCGGTGCTCAGTTCGCTGAACCGGTGCCCGGCTCGGTGCGCCGGGACGCCGCCGAGGGGACGTTGAGGCCCTCTTCGAGGATCGCGAAGGCCTGGTCGACGGCCTCGGTGATCGTGGCGTGCGCGCCGTGCGCGTTGATCGCGTCGGCGGCGGCCTGGAAGGCCCCGGTCGCGGCGGCGGCGATCACGGACGGGCGCATGTCGGTGGCGGGGTCCACGCCGAGCCGATCGGCGATGATCCGGGTCATCTCGGCCTGCTTCTTCTGGGCGTGCTCCAGGCTGCCCGCCATGAGCGTGCCGCTGTCGCGCTGGAGGCTCAGCACGCACTGGAAGCGCTCGGGGCTGAAGCCGAGGTCGCCCCGCTCGCAGGCGGTGGCGATGCCGACGACGGTACGGCGCAGCGCCGTCATGATCGGCTCGTCGGCGGGACGGGCGGCGAGGGCCGCCACGACCGCGCGGAACTGATCCTCCTGGAAGGTGAGCGCCACGTCCTCCTTCGAGGAGAAGTACCGGAAGAACGTCCGGGACGACACGTCCACGGCGTCGGCGATCTCCTCGACGGTCGTGGAGTCGAAGCCCTTCCTGGCGAACAGGGCGAACGCGGCGTCGACGAGCGCCTCGCGGGTGCGCTGCTTCTTGCGCTCCCGCCGGCCCGGGGGGCGGCTTTCCGGCTCCGGTGGACGGGGCTCGGCGGCGGTCGCGGTCATGTGCGAAGTGTAACCAGCCGCGGACCTCGCGCCAACCGTCGCGGGCCATCTGATGTCGTGATGTGAATCATGTCGCCATGCGACGGGAGGCATTTGACGACAAGTGTCGCTCTATGACACTTTGATGTCTCCATCATCCTCGCCTGGAGACCCAAGATGACTCACTCGCAGGGCGCCGAGGTACTCCACCCCGGCGCCGCAGGAACATACGGCCCGGCCGGCCGCCGCACCAGGGCGGGTCACGGCCATCCCTGGCTCACCCTCGTCGCCGTCGCGCTCGGCGTGATGATGGTCGGACTGGACGCCACCGTCGTCTCCATCGCCAACCCCGCCATCGCCAAGGACCTCGGCGCCGACCTCTCCGGCCTCCAGTGGGTCACCAACGCCTACCTGCTCACCCTCGCGGTCACCCTGATCCCGGCCGGGAAGATCGCCGACCGGTTCGGGCGGCGGCGCACCTTCCTCGCCGGAGTGATCGGCTTCGCCATCGCCTCGGTGCTGATCGGGTTGTCCGGCGGGCTCGGGATGGTCATCTTCTGGCGGGTCGTGCAGGGGTTCGCGGGGGCGCTCCTGCAGCCCGCCAGTCTCGCCATCCTGCGCAACACCTTCCCGGTGGACAAGCTCAATGCCGCCATCGGCATCTGGGGCGCCACGGTCGGCATCTCCATCGCCGGCGGCCCGATCGTCGCCGGGCTCCTGGTCGAGAACGTCAACTGGGAGTCGGTGTTCTTCCTGAACGCCCCGCTCGGCGCGCTCGCGCTCGCCGTCGGCCTCTGGGTGATCCGCGAGTCCAAGGACGAGAGCGCCGGCGGCTCCTTCGACCTGCCCGGCGTCGCGCTGCTGACCGGCGCGCTGTTCGCCCTGGTCTGGGGCCTGATCAAGGCCGGTGAGCACGGCTTCGGCGCCGCGGTGCCGCTGGTGTCGTTCGCCGCCGCCGCCGTCCTGTTCGCGGCGTTCGTCGCGGTGGAGTCCCGGACGCGCGACCCGCTGCTGCCGCTCGCGCTGTTCCGCTCCGTCCCGCTGTCGGCCGCGACCGGGCTGATCGTCCTCGGCTTCTTCGCGATGTTCGGCACGATCTTCTTCATCACCCTCTACCTGCAGCAGGTCCACGGCATGAGCCCGGTCGACGCCGGTGTCCGCATGCTGCCGATGACCGGCGTGTTCATCGTCGCCTCACCCGTCGCCGGCGCGCTGACCAGCCGCTTCGGGCCGCGGCTGCCGCTCGCCCTCGGCATGGCCTTCACCTCCGCCGCGATGTTCGGGCTCTCGCGCATCGGGGTGGACGCGCCGTACGTCCAGCTCTGGCCCTGGTTCGTCCTCGTCGGCCTCGCGTTCGGCCTGGTCATCGTCGCCGGCACCGAGGCCATCGTCGGCAACGCCCCGGCGCACCTCGCGGGCGTCGCCGGCGGGCTCCAGCAGACCGCGTCCCAGGTCGGCGGCGTTCTCGGTACCTCCGTCCTCGGCGTGCTCATGTCCACCAAGGTCGGGAACGTCCTGGTCGAACGCCTGACCGGCGCCGGGGTGCCCGGACCGGCGGCGGAAGCGCTCTCCGGCCAGGACGGCCTCGTCTCCCAGGGCGTCGCGCCCGTTCCGCCGGGCACGCCCGCCTCGGCCGCCAGGGCCATCACCGAGGGCAGCCACCAGGCGTTCATGGACGGCTTCCAAAGCGCCCTGACCGTCGCGGGGGCCGTCGCCCTGGTGGCGATCCTCGCCGCCCTCCTGGTCCGCCGCGGCGAAACCCCGGTGGAAGGCGCCGCGGTAGCGTGATCCCCCGGGCGGGGTCGTCGTCCTGGTGGGCGGGTATCGGCTGCTCGATGCCCCCTGAGCGCCTAGGGTGCCGGATATGCGCGGCTTTCTCAGACGGTACCCCGTGCCGTTGGCCTTCCTCGGGGCGTTCACCGCGATCTGGGGAGTGCAGGCGCTCGTCCTGACGCGCGCCGCCCGGGACGAGGTCACCGCCTGGGCCAGCACCAACCTCGACAACCTGGAGGTCGACCCCGTCGGCACGATGGTCGCGTCGGCGTTCGTCGCCGAGGACGCGCAGGGCGTGCTGCTGGTGGCCGCGGCGCTCGGGCTGTTCCCGGTCGCCCGCCGGTTCGGCAACGCGCGGGCGCTCGGGCTCGCCGCGGCCGCGCACATGCTCGGGACGGTCGTCAGCCAGGGCATCGCGCTCGTCCGGCTGGAGGCGGGGGACCTGCCGGACTCCATCCGCACGGCGCCCGACGTCGGACCGTCCTACGTGGTGTGCGGCGCGCTGGTCGCCGCGGCCCTGTACGGGCCGGGCGGGGCGCGCCGGCTCCCGCCGCTCGCGGGCTGGCTGACGCTCGGCCCCGTCCTGCTGCGCGGGCTGCCGACGCTGCAGGTCGCGGCCGTCGGGCACCTGGTGGCGATGCTCACGGGCGCGCTGGTGGGCGGCGTGTTCGCGCTGCGCGGGCGGCGCCTCGCGGTGCCGCCCGCGGAGACGGCCGGGGTCGTGCGGGACGCCGCGGGGGCCGCCCGCTCGGAGAACTGACCTCAGCCCAGTCCCGGGAGGGGCACGGGGTTGATCACCGGGCTCGGGCTCGGCGTGCCGGGGTCGACGGGCGATCCCGTCGGGGTCCCGACCGGCGGCGTGGTGGGCTCGGTGGTGCCCGGTCCGTCGGTCGGCGTGGTCGTCGGCTCGCCGCTGGGCGGGGTCGTGGGCGTGCCCGGCACGGGCGTGGACGGGTTGCCCGGGTGGGACGGCGACGGGCTTCCGCTGGTGGAGGGGCCGCCGGACGGCGTGCGCACGGGCGAGCCGGTCGGGGTGCCGCCCGACCCCGGCCCGGAGGGCTGCGGACGGTCGCCGGGGGTGGTGGTGACCGGGTCACCGGACGGCGCCTGGAGCGAACCCGAGGCGATGCGTTCGGAGCCGGTGAGCCCGGGGGGCGGGCTCGGGTCCTCGTTCGTCCCGGACGAGGCGGGCCGGGCCTGTCCGCTACTGGCCGTCGGCACCAGAGACGCCGCGCCGCCGTCGCGTGCGGTCTGCCAGGAGACGAGGAGACCGACGACGGCCGCCGCGGACGCGGCGAGGCCCGCGGCGGCGCCGAGGCCCTTGGAGATGCCGGACGGCGCGTGCCGCGACCGGGCCGCGCCCGCCTGGCCGATGACGACGAGGGGGGTCGGCGCGGTGACGCTGGGCAGCGGCCGGGCCGCCTCCTCCTCACAGCCGGCCAGTACCTTCTCGCGCAGGCCGGAGGGCAGGTCGGTGGGCGCGCGCCGGGCGAGGAGCTGCGGCAGCCTGCCCTTCTCGAACGCGGTGATGAGCTCGGGCTGGGGTCCCGCGGTGCCGCGCATGAGGACGTCGAGGACCGCGCTCTCCAGCCGCTTGCGCGCGATGGCGAGCAGCTGGGCGACGGTGTCGGGCGCGAGGCCGAGCACGCGTGCGATGTCGTGCGGTTCGAGCCATTCGCCCGCCCACAGCAGCAGGACCTCGCGGTGGTCGGGGCGCAGCCCGCCGGCGGCGCGCAGCAGCGGGTCGGGGTCGGGGTCGGCGGTCAGCCGGTGGGCGCGGCCGGTGAACGCGCCGCGCTCGGCGCAGGCCGTCCGGGCCAGGGCGTAGAGCCAGAGCACGCTGTCGCCCCGCGGCGGCTGGTGCACCGCGGCGGTGAAGGTGTCGCCGACCGCCGCCGCGGCCTCCGCGTCGCCGACGAGCGACCAGCAGTAGGCGTAGAGGCGGGCGGCGTGCGCGTCGTAGAGGGAGCCGAGGTCCCCGCGCATGGTGCCTCCCGGTGGGTCTCTCCGTTGGGTCTCTGCCGGTGCCGGTCGCCCGAGACGGACATACCGGCGGGTGTCGGACTCTAGCGCCTTCCCCCGGCGGCCGCGAAGTCGGTCACTGGACGCGGTGTCGAAGAGTGCTGCCCGATTCGTACGGACAGTGATAGGTATCGCCCCGGAGCGTCACATTCGTCTAGATCAACCAAAATTCATGAAAATGACCGGATTCCTGATGCGGTTCAGCAGGGAAGGATTCGAACTCGTTATCGAATTCGAAGGGGGCGGGTGTGACCAGGCTGACTGTCGACGGCGTCTACCAGCACATTCGCGGAGTCTGTTTCAAGAAGGGACCGCCCGGGACGGTCGGCGCGGAGACCGAGTGGCTGGTGGTCGACACCGCCGATCCGGCCGCGCACGTGTCCGCCGGGAGGGTCCGCTCGCTCGTGGCGGAGGCGGGACCCCCGCCCGGCGGCAGCGCCGTCACCTACGAGCCGGGCGGGCAGCTGGAGCTCAGCTCGGCGCCGTTCGGCGGGCTCGCCCCGCTGCACGCCGCGCTGGAGTCCGACATCGCGCACGTTCAGGCGGCGCTGGCGCCCGCGGGCCTCGCGCTCGCCGGCCACGGCGTCGATCCCGTCCGCGAGCCCCGTTTCCAGGCGGAGCATCCGCGGTACCAGTGCATGCGCGACTACTTCCGCGCCGGCGGGTTCGCCGACGTGGGCATGGCGATGATGTGCTCCTCCGCGTCCGTCCAGGTGTGCCTGGACATCGGCGCGGACGACGCCGACGCCGCGCGCCGCTGGCGGCTCGCGCACGCGCTCGGCCCGGTGCTCGTCGCGGCGTTCGCGAACTCGCCGCTGCACGCCGGGCGCCGCACCGGCATGCGCTCCTCGCGCCAGGGGATCATCTGGACCGAGCTGGACCCGTGCCGCACCCTGCCCGTCCTGCGGGACGGCGCGGACGGCGACCCGGCGGAGGCGTGGACGCGGTACGCGCTCGACGCCCGGGTCATGCTCGTCCACACCGCGTCGGGCGACTGGGTCTCCGACCCCGGGATGTCGTTCGGTGAATGGCTCGGCAAGGGAGAGCCCACCGAGATCGACCTGGAGTACCACCTGTCGACGCTGTTCCCGCCCGTCCGGCCGCGCGGCTGGCTGGAGCTCCGCATGATCGACGCGCTGCCGGCCCGGTACTGGCCGGTTCCGGTCGCGGTGGCGACCGCGCTGCTGGACGACCCCGCGGCGGCCGCGGCGGCCGAGGCCGCGGCCGAGCCGGTGGCGCGGCTGTGGGCGGAGTCG